>PEAP01000143.1 GCA_002753665.1 Magnetococcales bacterium DC0425bin3 | reverse complement strand
AACCCAAACGCAAGCTGGATGATGCCGCCCAAGCGGGTGGTACCAGGAGTTTCCAAAATGGAGCATCCGGTTCAGAGCTTATCCTGGGGTTGAAATTGTCTTGACGATGGGGTCCACCTCAGTTGCCTCTTCCGAGCAGGGGTCCCGGTGAGGCGCACAGGCCACCTCTTCGACCGCTGCGCTTTCCGGGAAGAAGCGTACCAGCGCGGCGCCATCGACGAACCCTTGCTTGCGCGCTCGGTGGGCAGCATGATCGGCCACATGGTCCACGCCAACACGCTGGCGCTGCGCCGACAATTATTTCGGCAGCGGTGGACCTGGGATGACGGCCCAAGAGGCTCCAACCGCGTCAACCGGGGCGGCAGCTGGAACAACAACCCGGCCAACGTCCGCTCGGCCAACCGCAACAACTGGAACCCAGGCAACCGCAACAACAATCTGGGCTTCCGCCTCGCGAGTACAACCCCTCGCCAGACAGGCAGGGTTGACGGATCCTGCCTCCGCGCACAAGGTTTGTCCAAGCCCTCATCCCGTGCCGGTGCGCCGGACGAAGAACAACGACCCCCGGCGTCTGGTAGGCCCTTCCAGGGCTCGAAAGCCGCCGGGGGCCACTCCTGACGATTTCCATAACCAGCGCGTTCTTCTATCCTGATCCTGGACAAAATGGCGTCCCACGGCCGGGAGGAGAGACATGGCGCAAGCCCTGACCATCGATGACATCTGGAAACTGTTCGAGGAGACCAACCGCCTGTTCAAGGAGTCGGCAACCCAAGCGGAAGCCAGGCGGCAAGAAGCGGAAGCCAGGTTTGAACGCGAACTTGAGGAAACCAAACGGTTTCTGCGGGACAGCCGTACTGAAACGGAGCGCATGCACCAGGAAACGGAGCGCATGTTTCAGGAGACCGACAAGAGAATCAAGGAGACGTCCACCCGGATTGGTCGTCTGGGGGAACGCTGGGGGGAATTTGTTGAAGGTCTGGTGGCGCTAGCCTGCGAGACCATGTTTTTGGAACGCGGGATTCCGGTCCACAAGGTCTATTCGCGGGCCAGGGCCAGACTGCCCGGCAATCGCCGGATGGAGATCGACCTGCTGGTGAGCAACGACACGGTGGCCGTGGGCGTGGAGGTGAAGAGCAACCTGAGATCGGAAGATGTCCGGCAGCATATGGACCGACTAAGCGAGTTCAAGGAGTTCTTTCCGGAATTCGCCCAGAAGCGCCTCATGGGCGCCGTGGCCGGGATCGTGGTGGAGGAAGGAGTGGCCGAGTACGCCATGAAGCAGGGGCTGTCCATGATCATGCAGTCCGGGGACAACGTCCGGCTGATCAACGAGCCTGCTTTCACACCGCGTATCTGGTAGGTCCGTTCGTTCGGGGGGGTATCTCTCAGCCCGGTTTTAGGCCCAAACCGTCCAGGATGGCGCTGGTGACATCCGAGCGGTTGAGGGTGAAGAAATGCAGCCCGGGGACGCCCTGCCGCAGCAGGTCCCGGCATTGCTCCACCGCCACCTGAATGCCGATGCGTTGCATGGCTTCGACATCCTCCCGGGCCTCGGCCAGGCGGGTGACCAGCCAGTCCGGCAGCACCGCGCCGCACAGGTCGGCGAACCGTTTGATCTGCTTGAAATCGGTGATCGGCATGATGCCGGGAATGATGGGCACCGTCACGCCCGCCGAGCGATTGGCGGCCGTGAAGCGGTACAGGGCGGCGTTTTCGTAGAAGAACTGGGTGATGGCGAAGTCGGCCCCGACGCGGATCTTGTCCTGGAAATAGGCCAGGTCGGCCTCCGGGCTGGCCGCCTCGGGATGGACCTCGGGATAGGCCGCCACGCCGATGCGGAAATCCGGATGGCGTCGGCGAATGAAGGCGGTCAACTGCCGGGCGGACTGGAAGGCGCCTTTTTCCAGGGCATCCGGCGCCATGCGGTCCGAGCGGTCGCCGCGCAGGGCCAGGATGTGGGTGATGCCGTTGTCCCGGTAATGGTCCAGCATCCGCTCCAGCACCGCCTGGTCCTCGCCGATGCAGGTGAGGTGGGCCATGGCGGGCAGGCCCAGTTTTTCCTGGACCTGGCAGACCAGCCGGCCGGTATTCTCCCGGTCGCCGCCTCCGGCGCCATAGGTGACGGAGATGAAATCGGGCCGGTAGGGGGCCAGACCTTCCAGGGCTTCCCAGAAGCGTTCCTCCCCCTTGGCGGTCTTGGGGGGGAAAAACTCGAAGGAAATCAGGGGTCGCTTGGCGTTATTGTGCAGTAATCCGTCCATGACGCACCCACTATAATTCATCTCTCCCGATCCCGCACCCCCAAAACGGCATCCACGGGTGGATTCAAGGGGGGCAATGGGGGCATCGGGTGATGGGAGCGGTCTGGCGGGCGGACCTGTTGCAGGGCCTGTTCCAGCACCGGCCAGCGGTCGCCGGGTGACCAGGTGCCGCCGCCATAGAGGGCGCGGTTCAATTCGGCCAGCAGGGCCGCCACCGCCGCACCGGGCAGCCGGGCCGTCAGGGCCTCCAGGGTGGCGGGGGGACTGTCGGGCCAGGTGGCCGCTCCCCAGGCCAGCAGCGTCTTCTGCAAGCCGGCCGGATCAACATCTGCCCACGCCGCGCGCAGACGGTCCAGCGCCACGCGCGGCCGCGGGGCGGGGGAGGGAGAGGCGGAGGGACGGGACTCGGAGCGGAAGCGCCGCCACCAGAGCAGCAGGGTTGCCAGCCAACCTGTCAGGACGATGCCGGTCAACATCGGCCAATAGCCGGCCTCCGGGACCGGGACGGGGGCCGCGGCCGCGGGTGGAAGAGCCGAGGGATCCGGCGAGGCCGTGGCCGGCACGGCATGCGGGACTGCGGGCGCGGACGCTGCCGCCGGCTGATCGGCGGCCGGGGCGGTCCCGGCGGCCACCTCCAGGGTCAGGGCCGGCAGCCGGGCCACCCGCCGCTGGTTGGCGATCACGTCCCACCAGGGCACGTCGATGGCCGGCAGGGTCAGGGTGCCGGGGCGGGTGGGGATGATGGCCCATTTCTCGAATCGTTCCCCCACCATCCAATCCCCCACCGGTCGGGTGGTCACCTTGGGCTGGTCGGGATAGAGCCGGGCGCCGTCCAGGGTCGGCTTGGGCAGTTCGGGGAGCTGGGCCCCGGTCACCCCGGTGGCGTGGATGCCCAGGGTGAGGGTGAGCGGTTCACCCACCGCGCCCCGGCCCGTCTGGGGCCAACCCTCGGCGCTGAGGGTGACCTGCCGGGCCGGCAGCCACCAGGGATCCTGCAACCCGGCCGGCCGGGGGGCCACCTGCAGGGTGATCTCCGGGGCGCGCAGCCGCACCGGCGCACTCTGCCCCAGCATGCGGTGCAGCGGGTTGCCGCCCAGGAACTGCTCGAAGAACGGGTCGTTGGCGAAGGGATCCACCCTCCCGGGACTTCGGGACTGCACCACCCGCTCACCCTGGAAGCCGATGCCTGGAATCTTGAGTATGCCGCTGCGCTGGGGAAACAGGGCGTAGCGGCGTTCGATCACGTCGTAGCTCCGGCCGTCGCGGTCGAGGCGCAGTTGCCGATCCTCCCCCAGCCGTTCCACCAGCAGACCGGTCTCCTCGGGGCCGGTGATCGCCCCCTGGGAAAAGGCCACCGACCGGAAGAAGCGTACCGTCAGGATCACCTGGCTCTGCACCAGTGGATTGGGCTGGTCCACCTGGGCTTCCAGGAAATAATCCCGCCCACCGCCCGGGCTGGCGCTGCCGGGGGGCAGCACCTCGATGTCGATGGGGGCGGTGGCCAGGCCGTCGATGACCAGGGCCGGCACCACCAGGCGGCCGCTGCGCAGGGGCAGCAGGCTGAGGGTGAGGGTGGTCTTGGCGGTGATGGCGCCGTTGATGTTGCTGAAGGACGAGCCGCTGGAACGTCCCACCACCTGGAAATCCTGCTCCAGGGGCGTCAGGTCCAGGCCGGAGACGTCGCCGGTCTGACCGGTGGACTCCAACATCAGGGTGAACGTTTCCCCTTCGGGAATGCGGTGACGGTCCACCCGGGCCGTCACCCCGGCGCTCCAGGCGGTCCCGGGCAGGAGCAACAGGGCGACGCACAGCCACAGCGGGAAGAAGCGGGTCACCATGGGTCGCGGGCCTCCGTCGGCCGGTTGAGACGGCGATGTTCCAGCAGGAATTTATTGCGCAGCAGCCGCCCGGGATCGTCGGGAATCCGTTGCAGCCACTGCTCCAGGGCCTGGCGCTCCTCGGCGGTTTGCGGATCATCGTCCCGGGGGGCTGCCCCGGCGAGGTCTTTCGACCCGTCCTCGGCCGGTGCTTCGCCCCCGGCGGGGTGCGCCGGGGCCTGGGCCGGGGCAGCCGCCCTGGCGCTGGAAGGTTCGGTCGGTGGCGGTTGGCGGGTTGTCTCCGGACTGTCGCCAGCCGGCTTCGGGTCGGCGGGCTTCCGGGGTTGCCCCTGGGGACCACCCTGGTCTGGCGACGGCTGGGGCTGCGGAGCGCCGGGGGGCTGCTGGTCGCCCTGGCCCGACAGCTGGGGGTGCGGAGTGCTGGAGTGTTGCTGCGTGTTGTCGCCCTGGCCCGATTGCCGGGCGGGCGGCGGTGGGGTGCGTTCGAGCATCGCCCGGGCCACCCGGCGGTTGTGTTCGGCATCGGCCAGGCTCGGATCCAGGGCCAGGGCCTGTTCGAAGGCCTCCAGGGCCTGGGCCCATTGCTCCTGGCGGGCCAGGGCCACCCCCCGGTTGTAATGGCCCTCGGCGCCGGGCTGCTGCCGGAAGCGTTCGGCCGCCGCCTGGTGATCCCCGGCCCGGCTGGCGGCCACCCCGGCCCAGGCCGGATCGGCGAACAACCGGGCGGCGGCGGCCGCGTCGCCCCGTGCCAGGGCCGCCTGCCCCTGCTGGTCGGGGCGGGACCAGAGATCGGCCCAGGACAGGGCCGCCGCCGGCCGGGGCTGGAAAGCCAGCAGGGCCAGCACCAGCCAGCCCCGCCGGAACCCCAGGGCGGCCAGGGGCAGCAGGAGCAGCAGCAGCCAGGGGCCCTGATCCCGCCAGACTTCGCCCTGGTGTGAGGATTCCTGGCCGGCGGTGACCCAGGGGGGCGGAGCGGTCGCGGCCAGCAGCCGGTCCAGATCATCCCGGGTCGGGGTGAGGGGACTGTAGAGCCCGTGGCCGGCGGCGGCCAGGGCGCCGAGGGTCTCGGCATCGAGACGCGCCAGGAGGGTCTCCCCGGACGGGTCCTTCAGGAATCCGCCGCCGTCCAGGGGCACGGGCGAGCCGGCGGCGCTGCCCACCCCCAGCCCCCCCAGCCGGCCGCCCCGGGCAACCAGGCGGGCCACCGCCTGGAGGGAGCTGGCCGGGGCGGCGTCACCATCGGTGATCAACACCACGGTTCCCCCCCCGGCGCCGCCCTGCTCCAGCAGCGCCACGGCCCGTTCCAGCCCCAGGTGGGGCAGGCTGCCCTGGGCGGGCATCAGGGACGGGTGCAGGGGAGACAGCAGAGCCAGGATGGTGGCGGCGTCATCGGTGAGGGGCGCGGTGACGAAGGCCACGCCGGCGAAGACCACCAGGGCGGTCTGCCCGGCCCCGGGGCGCTCCAGCAGATCCTGGATCTTCTGTTTGGCCCGTTCCAGCCGGCTGGGTTTCAGGTCCTGGGCCAGCATGGAGGTGGACAGATCCAGCACCACCACCAGGGCATCCCGGGAGCGGAACAGGGGCGCCGGCATCCGCGACCAGGCCGGGCCGGCCAGGGCCAGCAGGGCCAGCACCCCGGCCAGGGCCAGGGGCAGCAGCCAACCCCGTCGGCCCGACCCGTTGCCCCCGACCAGCAGGTGGGGCAGCAGGTGGGGGTCGCAGATCTCCTGCCAGCGGCTGGCCCCCACCCGGGGGCGGGCCAGCAGGATCATGAGCAGGATCCAGGGCAGCAGCAGCCAGAGCCAGGCGGGACGCAGGAAATGGATCGCTTCCGGCATAAGTCCTTCTCCTCACCGCACCGCCCAGGCCACGCGGCCCAATAGCAGCAGAAAGGCCGGTCCCAGGAGCCAGGGAAACAGCTCGGTGCGCAGCAGGAAATTCTCCTGATCGGCCAGGGTGGGTTCCAGGCGGTCCAGTTCCTGGTAGATCCCCTCCAGGGACTCCGGGTCCTGGGCGCGGAAGTAGGTTCCTCCGGTCAGGCGGGCCACCTCCCGCAGGGTGGCTTCGTCCAGCTCCGTGCCCTGGGTCAGGCCCAGGAAACCGGCCAGACCGCCCTGGCGGGGAGCGCCGATGCCGATGGTGTGGATGCGCACCCCTTCCTGGGCCGCCACCTGGGCCGCGCGGAGGGGATCCACCTCCCCGGCGGTGTTCTGGCCGTCGGTGAGCAGGATCAGGGCGCGGCTGGGCTGGGGGCGGTGGCGCATGCGCTTGAGGGCCAGGCCGATGCCGTCGCCGATGGCGGTGCGCTTGCCCACCAGACCCACCACCGTTTCCTCCAGCATGCCCGCCACGGTGTGGGTGTCGAAGGTGAGGGGGGTCTGGAGATAGGCCTGGTCGGCGAACAGAATCAATCCCAGGCGGTCTCCGCCCCGGCGGCGGATGAAGGGGGCGGTCACCGCCTTGACTGCCCGGAGCCGGTCGATCCGCTGGCCCTGGTACAGGAAATCATCGGTCAGCATGCTTTCGGAAAGATCCACCGCCAGCATCAGGTCGCGGCCGCTGGTGGGCCGGCCGGTGGGATCCTGGAGCCATTGGGGCCGCAGGGCCGCGCCAGTCAGCAGCAGCCAGATCCCCAGGGCCAGGCCCCAGGTCCGGCGTCCCGGCGGTCCGGCGGGGGCGGCGCGGGCCAGGTCGGCCAGGAGCTGGAAGAACGGCACCCACAGCGCCCCTCCGGCGGGGGCTTCCCCCGGGGGAAGCAGGCGGCGCGCCAGCCAGGGTAGCGGCAGGGCCAGGATCATCCAGGGCCAATGCAGATGCAGTCCGTGTTCCACCGGTCACCTCCCAGCGCGCTGGGCTTCGATCCAGCGCCGCGCCAGGTCGAACAGCGCTTCGGGCAACGCCGTGCCGGTCCGGGCATAAGGGGCGCTGAGCAGGACTTGTCCCGCTCCCTGGCAGAACTCCCCGGGAGGAGGGCCGGTGCGGTCGAGAAACTCCAGCCAGGCCGTGCCGGCGAGCCCGGCCACCGCGGTCCGGGGGTGCCGCAGCAGGGCCACCCGCTTCAGCAGGGCCGACAGGGCGGCAGCGGTGGCCTGGGGGTCCGGATGACC
>PEAP01000142.1 GCA_002753665.1 Magnetococcales bacterium DC0425bin3 | reverse complement strand
GTGGGGCGCCTCCGGGATCCTTGGCGGTGGGCGCCCGCTGGACGTAGTACCCCATGCCCAGAAGAATGTTGATCAGATCCGGCAGTCCGGCCAGCACCTCGCTGAAGGGGTGGGAGGCGAGGGTATCGTTGGTCAGGGAGGGAGTGGACGGGATCACCAGGGTCAACTCCCGGCGGCGTTTGCGGGCGCTGGCCTCCTGCAGGTAGGACAGCAGGCCCAGACCGCTGCTGGTGATCCGGGTGACCCGGGTCAAGTCGATGACGATGACCGGCTCCAGGGTGTTGGCCAGATAGGGGTCCACGACCCTTCGGAAGGTGAGGGACAGGGAGGCGTCCATCTGACCGGTGATGCGAATGTGCAGGGTATTGTTGACGCGGGCCTGTTCGATGGTCATGGCTGGAGTTCCCGGAATGATCGTGAATGGTGCGTCGCGGCGCTCATCGGAGCAGGGGGGCGGGAGGCCTCTCCCATCCAACCGCCTGGGTCTGGTCGTCGGAGGGGAAAGCCGCGTCCATGGGCGTCTCCTGGACTGGCTCGCCCGGCGGGGCCGGGGGAAAGGCCACCCGGAACAGACAGCCCCCCTCCGGCCCCTCCAGCACCTCGATGGCGCCCTGGGCCTCGGTGACGATGCCATGCACGATGTAGAGGCCCAGGCCGGTCCCCTGGCCCACCTCCTTGGTGGTGAAGAATGGCTCCATGCAACGCTCCCGTTCCAGAGGCGTCATACCCTTGCCGTTGTCGGAGACCTCCAGGCAGACCCGGTCGGTCTCCTGGTCATGATACAGGCGAATGGCAATCGCCATGGGCGGTCCGGTCCGGGTCTTGTGGCGCTCCATGACCGCATGGCGGGCATTGGAGAGAAAGTTGACCACGATCTGTTCGAACCGGTTGTCGTGGATGGCCACCAGCGGCAGCCGCTCCGGGATGTCCATGGAGAATTGGATCTGGTGGGCCCGGAATTGTTCCCTGAAAAAACCCAGCGCCCGACGGGTGGTCTCCCCCAGACAGGTGAGGCGGGGGTTGGCGCGTCTTTCGAGATAGGAATAGGCCCGCATGTGATCGATGATGGTGGTGACCCGATCCACCTGCTCCATGAGAATCCGCATGGTGTTTTCCACCTTGTCCGGTGGAACATCGCCCCGGGTCAGGGAACGTTGGAGGCTTTGGGCCCGCATGCGGATGATCGCCAGGGGCTGGTTGATCTCGTGGGCGATGCCGGTGGCCATTTCCCCCAGGGAGGTGAGGCGTCCGGCATGGATCAACTGCGCCTCCTTGTCCCGCAGGGCCTCCTGGGTCCGCTTGAAACGGCTGATATCCTTGATGGCCAGGATGATGCCGCCGACCCCGCCGGTGCGGTCCCGCATCACCGAGCCAGACACCAGCACCTCCAGGGGCTGGCCGCCGCCGGCGTTCAGGGTCGCCTCGGTATTTTCCAACCGGCCGGTGTGGATCAGTCGGGTCAACCGATCCGCAGCGAAGGGATTCTCCGTCCCTTTCCAGTCGATGAAACAATCCATCAACTTCCGTCCCACCATCTCCTCCTCAGCCCGGCCCAGCATGTCGCAGGCCGGGCGGTTCAGGGTGAGGATGGCCCCATGGGGGGACAGAACCACCAGGCCATCGGAGAGGGATTCCAGAATGCCCTCGGTATATTGTTTGGCCTCGGTGATGGCGTCCCGCTGCCGCTTCAGGTCCAGATGCACCTTGACCCGGGCCCGCACCAGGGGTGGGCTGATGGGCTTGGTGATGTAATCCACCGCCCCCAGGGACAACCCTTTTCTTTCATCATCGACGCTGTTCTTGGCGGTGACGAAGATCACCGGAATGTCCCGGGTCGCGGGGTCCGCCTGCAACTGTTCGCAGACCTCGAAACCGCTCATGTCCGGCATCATGACATCCAGCAGGATGAGGTCCGGGGGTTTCCTGGACTGGCGGGCGATCCGCAGCGCCCGCTGACCGTTCAGGGCCACCCGCAGGTCGTAGTTGGACAGCAGACCGCGCAGGATGTCGACGTTGGTGACCTGATCATCGACAATGAGAATGGTTTCCGGCCCCGGACCGGTCGCGAAGGCTGGATTCATGATGCCATCGATATTGTTGGTTATTCTTCTGCAATCCCCGTGCAGATACTGACAATTCGATCCAGATTGCGCAAGGCCTGGTCGAAGCGGTAACGGTCCGCATGTTCGGTCAGGCCCTGCAACAGCTCCAGGGTGTGGGGGGTGGTGGCCAGCAGGGGTTCCAGGGCGTCGAGCAGCGGGGTCAGGGACAGGCTGTGGACTTCCAACGCTTCCCGTAGCCGCTCCAGCAGGTCCCGCAACCGTTCCCGATCGGCGGGCGACAGGGTTACCGTGGCAGCCGGGAGCCGGCCTTGATCGGTGGCGGGTGGAGGGAGGCTGCTCCCATCCATCGCAATCGACACCTGGTCCACGGCCTGCCTCAGGGCGGTCAGGATCGACGCGCAGGTTTCCCAGTCCTCCATCTCGGCATGCCCCCGCAGGCGCAAAGCCGCCACCGCCACCTGGCGGGCGCCGATCTCCCGGGCCAGGTCGCCGATCCGGTTGGCGGCCTGGAGGGCGGGGCGGCCGCGGTGGTTCCCCAGGGCCTTGTCCAACTCCGCCAGACGGTTCTGGATCTGGTCGGCAAAGCGACGGATCCGTTCCGCCAGGGTGTCGGGATCCACCGCCACCGGTTCGAGGGGCACGGTTTTTTTCCGTACCATCGGCAGGGGCGGCTGGTCCCGGATGATGAAGGGGTCGATGGCCCGCAGCAGCTCCTCGGGATGGTAGGGTTTGCGCAGAAAATCGTTCATGCCGCATTCCAGGCAACGCCGGTCTTCCTCCTGGAGAACCCGTCCGGTCACCGCCAGGATCGGCACCCGGGGGTCGGCGCCCGGTCCAGGTCCCGGAATCGCGCCGCGGATGCGGCGGGTGGCCTCGAAGCCGTCCATGAGGGGCATCTGCAGATCCATCAGGATCAGGTCGAAAGGCTGTCGCTCCCACAGGGTCAACGCTTCTTGGCCATTGTGGGCCACCCAGACCTGGTGACCGGTCTTTTCCAGGATGGTTCTGGCCAGGGTGCGGTTGTTGTCCTGATCCTCGGCCACCAGGATCCGCAGGGGATGGACGGGAACCGTCGCGTGCAGGCCGCGGGACGGCCGCTGGGGCGGGGAATGGTCCGGTTTGCGCCCCAGGCTCTGTTCGATGGCCTCCCTCAGGGGGGAACGGCACAGGGGTTTGGGCAGGGCGATGAACGGTTGGCGCCAGCCGAGGGTGGACAGGGTGTCGGCGGTCAGATGGACCGGCAGCAGGATCAACGGCCGGTTCCGGCACCCCGGGTGGGGATCGCGCAGGGCCGGGGGCAGGGCAACGTCCTGGAGAACGCTGTGATCGATGATCAGAACCGCCCAGGGATCCTCAGCCGCGGCGGCCTCGTCCAGAGCGGCCGGCAGGGCGGTCAGGTCGCCCACCGTCCGCACCCGGGCGCCCCAGGCGCCGAGGGTTTCCGCCAACCATTGTCGGCCGCTGGCCTGGCCGTGGCAGACCAGGGCGGCGAGGCCATCCAGGGGTGTTTCGGTCGTCCTGGCGGGAGCGGCGGGGGCATCGGGATCCGCCCTGAAGCGGGCGGAAAAGTGGAAGGCGCTGCCGCCGCCTGGTTGGCTGTGGACATCGATTTCGCCCTGCATCATCCGCACCAGCCGCTTGCAGATGGTCAGCCCCAGGCCGGTGCCGCCATAGTGGCGGGTGGTGGAGCCGTCGGCCTGGGTGAAGCTGTCGAAGATGCAGCCGATGCGGTCCGGGGGAATGCCGATGCCCGTATCGATGACCGAAAAACGCAGCAGCACGGAGCCGTCCCCGGAGGGGGTGGCGTCCCGTTCCACCCGTACCGTCACCTCGCCGGCCTCGGTGAACTTGATGGCGTTGTTCAACAGGTTGACGATCACCTGCCGCAGCCGGGTGGGATCGCCGATCACCCGTTCCGGAACCTCCGGACCGATGTGGATGTAGAGTTCCAGTTCCTTGAGATGGGCCTTGAGGGCCAGGCTGCGGCAGGCGTCCGCCACCTGTTGGCCCACATCCATGGGGATCCGCTCCAGGATCATCTGGCCGGCCTCGATCTTGGAATAGTCCAGGATGCCGTTGATGATCTCCAGCAGGCTGTTGGAACTCTGTTGCACCGTCTCCAGATGCCGGCGCTGCTCCTCCGGAGTCATGGGGACGTTCAGCACCAGATCGGTCATGCCGATGATGGCGTTCATGGGGCTGCGGATTTCATGGCTCATGTTGGCCAGGAATTCGCTCTTGGCCCGGTTGGCCGATTCCGCCACCTCCAGGGTTTCCCGCAACGACTCCAGGAGCCGTTTGCGTTCGGTGATGTCCCGCAGAAAGGCGGTATAGTGGCGCTGTCCTGCCTGCTGCACGGCCGCCAGGCCCACCTCCAGCTCGATGGACGAACCGCTCTTGTTGCGGGCGGTGATCTCGAAGCGTTTCTGGAAGCCCGGGCGGTGTTCCGGCACGGTATCCGTCCGACCGACGGAAAAGGGCCAACGGCCCGTGGTCAGGAATTCCGGGGGCAGGATCAGTTGACCCAGATCCCGGCCCAGGACCTCTTCCGGGGTGAAACCGAACAGGGTCTGGGCGGCGGGATTGCAGGAGGTGATGCGGCCGGTTTCGTCCAGGGCGACGATGGCATCCAGGGCATGGTCCAGGATCGACTGCAGATGGATCTCATGCTCCCGGACCAGGACCAGGGAGGCCCGCAGCGCCTGTTCCTGCTCCTGCCGTCTGGTGATGTCCCGGAAGATGCCCTGGACCACCCGGCTGTCCCCCAGATCGACCAGGGCCATGTGCACCTCCACCGGAATCTGGTGCCCGTCCCGGTGGACCAGAAAGATGTCCTTGAAGGGGCTTTCCCGGCCCAGGACGGCATCCCGGAACAGGCTCTGATAGCGTTCCCGATGGGCTGGCGGATGCAGGCTGTTCTGGGTCAGACCGACGATCTCGCCCTCCGGGCGTCCCAGCAGACCGGCGGCCTTGCGGTTGGCCTCCAGGATCACGCCGCTGTTGGCGTCGCTGACCAGGATGGCGTCGCTGGCCTGCTCCATCAGGCGCCGGTAGCTCAGCTCGGAACGACGCAGGGAGGCCTCGGCCTGCTTGCGGGCGGTGATGTCGGAGAAGGTCACCACCAGGCCCACCACCCGGCCCCACATCCGCACCGGCGCCGAGCTGTACTGCACCGGAAAACTGCTGCCGTCGGATCGCCAGAGGATGTCGTCGTCCATGCGCAGCGGCCGCTCGTCCCGGGCGGCCTGCAGGATCCGGCAGTCCGTGCTGGGATAGGGGGCGCCATCGGCCCGGGTGTGGCTGATCAGGGCATGGATGTTGCGCCCGACCAGGTCTTCGGACTGGGCATAGCCCAGCAGGTCGAGGCAGGCCCGGTTGGCGAAGGTGCAGTTGCCGTCCAGGTCCACGCCATAGATGCCCTCGCTGGTGGACATGAGCAGGGCTTCGCTGCGGTGTTCCGCTTCCAGCCGCCGCTGGAACTCCCGCCGTCCCCGACGGATGAGCAGGAGGATGATGCCCAGCCCCAGCAGCCAGATGATGCCGTGGGAGAGCAGAAAGGTCTTGCGGGCCCGGGCCTCGGCCTGCCAATAGGACCGCAAGGCCAGCCGCACCCCGATGCCACCGCGGATGTCGCCCGCCCGGTATCCCTGATGTTTGTGGCACTTGAGACATTCGGGCAGGGTGAGCAGGGGCTGCATGACCCGCAGATAGGGTGTGTCTTCCAGGAGGGTGATATCGACCCGCTCCCGGGCGCCCCGTTCGAAGGATTGCAGGGCTTCGGTTTCCCAGGCATCGGGGGCATTGTCGGGATTGAGGGGCCTGAGACTGGTCAACCGTCCCCGGGGACCATACAGTTCGGCCTGCTGGGTCATCATCTGCCGCAACATGTAGGCCGGATTCATCAGGGTGAGACGTTTGCCGGACGGAGTCTCGATATCCCGTTCGGGAACATGGGTCAGGTAAGGATTGGGGGGGGTCTGCTCGCTGACGGGCACATAGACCCCGCCATGGGAGGCGCCCCACTGGCGGAAGGCCAAATCCTTCTGGATGCTGGACCGGGCCGCATGGAGGGCGAGTTCCTGGGTTTCCTGATGCAGGTTGGACAGGTTCCAGGCCAACGAGCCGCCCACCAGCAGGCTCCAGAGGGCCAGCATGGCGGCCGGCAACCGTCCCAGAGGGGTATCGCTGCGGATGATGGAAGAGGAAGATGCCACCGGGATGCCTGTGGACCACAAGGGAGTGAACCAAGGGGGGGTCGGGAGTCCCAATTCGATCCACCCCAGCTTAACATCATTCAGCCGCCACCGCTCCCCATCAGATCGGGTTTGACTCGATCGCCCGTATTGGTGTTAGAATGCGTCACATTACCACTCCATGGATGGGGGCAGTCTTTCGCCACCACATCGTGCCGTGGGAGTCGAAAGAACGGCTGCCACATTCCTCATGCACTATCGCCATCCGGTACAGGCACGGACCGGATCTCGGGTGACAAGCCTATGTCCGAAACGCGCCATTCGCATCCCAACGGCTTTTGGCGTGGCTTCCTCTGGGGAGCCTTCTTCACCGCCCTGCTGCCGACCAGCGGGTTCCTGGTGTTCATGCTGCACCCGGGCGGCGCCGCCAGTTGGCTGCCGATCAGCGATCCTCCCGCCCAGGCCGACTATGTCGTACTCCTGGGCGGCGGTCCCCTCACCCGTCCCCGCACCGCCTGGAACCTGTTGCGCCAGGGCTATGCCCGGGATCTGCTGCTGGTAGGCCAGAAGCGCGAGCCCCTGGAGGAACTCCTGCCCACCCAATGTCCGGAATGTCGCTTCGACCCCCGGCGCATGCGTTATCTGGAAAACAGCCTCAACACCATCAGCGACGCCCGCATTACCCTGGACCATCTCCGCGGCCAACCGGTGCGGCGCCTCCTGGTGGTGACCGATGCCTTCCACAGCCGCCGCGTCAAGGCCATCTTTTCCTATATTTTCCGCTACACCGGCATCGAGGTGCGGGTGGTGAACACCGGCAACCACTTCCAGTCCACCAGCGCCAACAAATCCTGGCGGCTGGATTCCGCCTCCATGGCCTTGGTCTGGGAAGAAATCGGCAAGCTGTTCTTCTTCAAGCTGTTGCACTGGTAACGGGCCGCCGCGGTCCTGACGGACATCCCCCCGCCAGGACCGCGCC
>PEAP01000141.1 GCA_002753665.1 Magnetococcales bacterium DC0425bin3 | reverse complement strand
CCTTCAACCAACTCTGCACCCACATGGGCGGTCCACTATCCGGAACCTACAAGGATGCCCATCAGGTGCTGGGACCTTGTCCTCTCCACCTGACCACCTTCGACCTGACCCGCCACGGCATGGTGGCCTCGGGCCATGGCACGGAGAGTCTGCCCCAGATCGTGCTGGAGACTTCCAGTGACGACATTTATGCCATCGGTGTCATGGGGTTGATTTTCGGTCACGCCGCCAACATCCCCCAACGCCGGGCCTGAGGAGCATGCCATGAACGACAAGAGCTTCGCCATCTTCGCCCGGGACCATATTCCCCTGCCGCCGAAGAATGCCGATGTGCTGACCACTGCCTGCGACTACTGCACCGTGGCCTGCGGCTACAAGATCTACCGCTGGCCGGTGGGCAGGGAGGGCGGTCCCCGGGCGGGCGACAACGCCCTGGGGATGGACTTCCCACATGATGCCGCCATGGACGCCTGGGCCAGCCCCAGCCAGCACAACGTGGTGACCTTCAAGGGCAAGCCCCATCATGTGTTGGTGGTGCCCGATTTCGAAACCCAGGTGGTGAACGTGGGGGGCAACCACTCCATTCGGGGCGGCACCATCGCCCAGAAATGTTTCAATCCGGACAATCGTACCCGTGAGCGACTGCACCATCCGATGATTCGGGTGAACGGCAAATTGACTCCGGTTTCCTGGGATCTGGCCACCGAGGTGATGGCGGATATTTCGAAGCATGTCATTGCCCAGCATGGGGAACATGCCTGGGCGGTAAAGATGTACTCCTATCAGTATTTCGAGAACACCTACGCCATCACCAAGCTGGCCATGACCTCCATCGGCACGCCATCGGTGGCGCCCCATGACAAGTGTTCCGCCACCAACGACGCCACCGGCCTGGACGATGCCGGCATCGACTCCTTTTCCGCCTCCTACGAGGACTGGGGCGATTGCGAGGTGGCCTTCATGTCAGGAGTCGATCCCTATGAAACCAAGACCACCCTCTTCACCCAGTGGATCATGCCGGGCAACAAGACCCTGATCTTCGTCACTCCCCACAAGACCATGGGGGTGGCTTATGGGATTCAGAACGGCGGCCTGTGGCTGCCGATCATCCCCGGAACCGACACGGCGCTGCACATGGCCCTGGCCCGCATCATCATCGAGAACAACTGGCAGGACCAGGAGTTCATCGACAAGTGGATCGCCAACCCGTGGGAGGTGGATTCCGGTTATGGTCGCGGCACCCGCAACACCGGCTGGCAGTGGCGCACCACCTGGGGTAACTGGCAAAGCGACTGGGGCAACTATTCCAAGTGGATCCTCGAACAGGAGGAGAGCAAGCTGGAGGTGGCGGCGCGGATCACCGGACTGAACCCGGACGATATTCGCCGCTGCGCCGAACTCATCGCCAAACCCAAGGCGGACGGCAGCCGGCCCAAGACCTCGTTCATGATCGAAAAGGGCAACTACTGGTCCAACAATTACATGAACTCCGCCTCGCTCTCCTCCCTGGGCCTGATCTGCGGGGCGGGCAACCGTCCCGGACGGGTGATCTCCCGGGGCGGTGGGCATCAGCGGGGCTGGATGGGAGCTGGGGGCGGGTCGGGCTGGCTCAATCCGGAAAAGTATCCGGGACGGCGCAAGAAGAGCTTCAATCTGGACCGTTGGGTGATGAACAACGAGGTCAAGTTCGCCTGGGTCTTCGGCACCACCTGGGTGCAGGCGATGATGGCCTCCGGAGCCTTGGGCGACGCCCTGCTCAAGCAGACCCGGGGCAGTCCCCACCAGATCACCAGCCTGAAGCGCCGGGACATCTTCGAGACCCTCAAGCAACGGGTGGATTCGGGCGGCATGGTGCTGGTGGATTCGGACATCTATCCGGTGACCCCCATCAACACCGAAATCGCTGACATCGTCCTGCCCGCCGCCACCTGGGGCGAGGATGATTTTACCCGCTGCAATTCCGAACGGCGGCTGCGGCTCTACTCCAAGTTCTACGACGCCCCCGGCGAGGCCAAGCCCGACTGGTGGGCAGTGCAACTGTTTGCCCAAAAAATGGGTTTTACAAGCTACGACTGGAAAACCTCCAACGACGTGTTCGAGGAGGCGGCCCGCTTCGGGCGCAATGGCGTACTCAACTACCATCCTTTGGTGGTCAAGGCCAAGGGGAGCGGGGTCAAGAGCCATGAACTGTTGCGCGGGTACGGCACCACCGGTATCCAGACTCCCATCCGTATGCAGGATGGCGAACTGGTGGGCACCAAGCGTCTGCATGATCCCACCAACGACTGGGGCGACGTGGAAGGGGTCGAGGTGCAGATCAAGACCCTCTATGCCTTCAATACCCATAGCGGCAAGGCCATTCTGCTCAAGTCACCCTGGAAGTTCGCCGGCTGGATCCAATTCTACGAGGCGGTCAAACCCAGGGCCGAAAAGAACGAGATCTGGGTTACCAATGGCCGGGTCAACGAATCCTGGCAGTCGGGCTTCGACGATTTGCGCAAACCCTATCTCTCTCAGCGCTGGCCAGACAATTTCCTGATCATCCATCCCAAGGATGCTGCCAGTCGGGGGATCGAAAGCGGCGATTGGGTCGAGGTGCATAACGACACGGTCTATGTCCAGACCGGTCAGCCCCAGGGAGTGTTGGACGCCGACCTGACCTTCAACCAGTTGAAGCAGGATGGTCACATCATGACCACCGAGGGCCGCTTCAAGGCGGTGGCCATCGTCAGCGATGAAATCCGCGAGGGGGTGGCCAAGACCAACTTCAACTTCACCCGATCAGCGGCCAATGCCGTGGTTTCGGCAGTGCCAGACCCAATGACCAACAACTACCGCTACAAACTGGGACGGGGGACCCTGACCAGACTGGGCGAATCACCCTACAAGAACTCCTTCACCCACATGAGCCTCAAACCCCGGCCGATCATCTGACGATCCGCCTCCTGTCACGCCGAACGTTGCAGAACAGGCAACCGTCCCCGGGTGAGGACTCCCCGGGGGCTTTGCACCCCCTCCCATACTTGCCGGGGGGGTCCGAAAGATTTCCTCACCCACCTGGAGAGACGTGACCTGCCTCCAGCCCCCCCTGGACGGTGAGGAAGGCGATGACCTCGTCCACCCCGGCGCCGGTCTTCAGGTTGGTCATCAGGAACGGCCGCTGGCCGCGCATGCGGCGGGCGTCGTGGGCCATCACGGTCAGATCCGCCCCCACCAGGGGCGCCAGGTCGGTCTTGTTGATCACCAGCAGGTCGGAGCGGGTGATGCCGGGTCCGCCCTTGCGCGGGATCTTCTCGCCCGCGGCCACATCGATGACATAAATGGTGAGGTCCGCCAGCTCCGGCGAGAAGGTGGCCGCCAGATTGTCGCCCCCGGACTCGATGAAGATTACGTCCAGGTCCGGAAAGCGCGCCTGCATCTCCTCCACCGCCGCCAGGTTCATGGAGGCATCCTCGCGGATGGCCGTGTGGGGACAGCCGCCGGTTTCCACCCCCAGGATGCGCTCCGGCGGCAGCGCCCCGGAGGCGGTGAGGATGCGTTGATCCTCCTTGGTGTAGATGTCGTTGGTGATGGCCGCCACCGACAGGCCGCGGCTCAACCGCCGGCACAGCCACTCCAGCAGGGCGGTCTTGCCCGAGCCCACCGGGCCGCCCACCCCCACGCGCAACGGATCGCTCATGTTCGATACAGCCTCGTGTACTGGGTTTCATGCCGAAAGGAACACCAATCCACCATGGGCACGCAGGCCCCGAGGCGTTCCTGGAACGGCTGCTGCCGATCCTGCAGGATCCGCTGCACGGTCGCCGCGAGCAGCGGCTGCAGCCCCGCCTGGAGGGTCACCCCCGCCCGCTGCCCCAAAGGCACGCTGCGCACCCCCGCCGAGATCAGGTTGACGCAGAAGGCGTGCAGAAAGGCCGTCAGACCATGCTCCAGCGGCACGCCATGGGCGGCACAAGCCAGCCCGGTGGCCACCGCATAAGAGGCCGTCCGTTGCAGGCGGGGCAGCCGCCCGGCCCAGGCGTCCAGCCACGGATGGGGCCAGCCCTGGCGCACCGCCACCAGAAAGGCCTGACCCTGGGTGCTGCTCTCCAGGGCCAGCTCGCCGGTGGCGCGCAGGGCATCGGCCCAGTGGGTCACCAGGTCCAGGGCCGGCCAGTCCTCCCGGCACGCGGCCTCGTGGGCCGCCAGAAACAGCAGGCCGTCGTTGAACCCGGCCCCATGGCCCAGGATGCCCGCGATCCACTCGCCCAGGCTGTCGGCGTCCCGCACCAGCCCTGCCTCCACCGCCTGTTCGAGGCCGTGGGAACAGGTGAAGGCCCCCACCGGAAAGCCGGGGGAAAACCAGCTCAGCAGCGACAGCAGGACCCCGTCAGGGGTGGTCATGGTCGTGATCATGGCCGTGATGATCGTGATCGGCGCCATGGGCGCCGCCGCCGTGCCCCCCGCCGTAGGCGCCGCCTTCCGGGGCGAAGGGGGCCTCCAGGCGCCGCACCACGGCGCCCAGGCCCTCCAGCATGGCGACCAGGACCGGGTCGTCGGGCAGACGCAACCCCCCGTCCGGCAGAATCTGCACCGGGGCATGGCGGTTGCCGAGATGCCAGGCCAGACGCGCTGCGGTCACGGCATCGACCGGCCGGGTCTCGGCCACCGGCTCCCGGGCGGCCAGCACCCGGATCAGGCCACCGTCCGCCAGCCGCAGGCCGTCGCCGTCCCGCAGCAGGGTGGCGCGGGGCAGATCCAGCAGGAACGGGGTATTCCCATCGTCCGACCAGCGGATGCGGCGTCGGAAGCGCTGGTCGAAGGGCAGGGTCACGGTGGCGGTGGCCGTGGCGGGATCCCACTCCCCGGCCGGGAGGACGGCGGTGGCGCGGCGCATGGTCGCCCCCATCAGAACAGGAAGTAGCGTTGGGCCAGGGACAGCTCCACCGCCGGCTCGCAGGTCAGGAGTTCGCCGTCGGCCCGCACCTGGTAGGTTTCCGGATCCACCTCCAGCTCCGGCGTGGCGTGGTTGTGGACCATGTCGCGTTTGGTCAGGGTGCGGCAGCCCTGCACGGCGATCAACGGGCGCTGCAACCCGAAGCGCTCGGCGATGCCCCCCTCCAGCCCGGCCCGGCTGACGAACGTCACCGCACTGTGGGTCAGGGCACGGCCGAAAGCGGCGAACATCGGCCGGTAATGCACCGGCTGGGGGGTGGGAATGGAGGCGTTGGGATCGCCCATGGCCGCGGCGGCGATGGTGCCGCATTTCAGCACCAGATCGGGCTTGACGCCGAAAAACATCGGCTTCCACAGCACCAGATCCGCCAGCTTGCCCACCGCCACCGAGCCGATCTCCCCGGCCAGGCCGTGGGTGATGGCGGGGTTGATGGTGTATTTGGCGATGTAGCGCTTGACGCGGAAGTTGTCGTTGTCCCCCTGTTCTTCCGGCAGCGGTCCGCGTTGGCGCTTCATCTTGTCCGCGGTCTGCCAAGTGCGGATGATCACCTCGCCCACCCGCCCCATGGCCTGGGAGTCGGAAGAGATCATGGAGAACGCCCCCAGATCGTGGAGAATGTCCTCGGCGGCGATGGTCTCCCGGCGAATGCGGCTTTCGGCGAAGGCCACATCCTCGGGGATGCGGTTGTCCAGGTGGTGGCATACCAGGAGCATGTCCAGATGTTCGTCGATGGTGTTGCGGGTGTAGGGCCGGGTGGGGTTGGTGGAGCTGGGCAGCACATGGGCCACGCCGCACAGCCGAATGATGTCCGGGGCATGGCCGCCGCCCGCCCCCTCGGTGTGGAAGGCGTGGATGGTGCGGCCCTTGAAGGCGGCGATGGTCTGCTCCACGAACCCCGACTCGTTCAGGGTATCGGTATGGATCGCCACCTGAACGTCCATCCGGTCCGCTACCGCCAGGCAGGTGTCGATGGCGCTGGGGGTGGTGCCCCAGTCTTCGTGGAGTTTCAGGCCGCAGGCCCCGGCGGCCACCTGCTCCCGCAGCGCCTCCGGGCGCGAGGCGTTGCCCTTGCCGAAGAAGCCCAGGTTCACCGGCAGGCCTTCCGCAGCCTGCAGCAGACGTTGCAGGTGCCAGGGTCCCGGGGTGCAGGTGGTGGCGTTGGTGCCCTCGGCCGGTCCCGTGCCGCCGCCCAGCATGGTGGTGACGCCGCTGTAGAGCGCGTCCTCGATCTGCTGCGGGCAGATCCAGTGGATGTGGGCATCGATGCCCCCGGCGGTGAGAATGCGCCCCTCGCCGGCGATCACCTCGGTGCCGGGGCCGATGAGGATGGTCACCCCCGGTTGGATATCGGGATTGCCCGCCTTGCCGATGGCGCTGATGCGCCCGTCCCGCAGGCCCACGTCGGCCTTGACGATGCCCCAGTGGTCCACGATCACGGCATTGGTGATCACCGTATCCACCGCCCCCTCGGCGCGGCTGGCCTGGGACTGGCCCATGCCGTCCCGGATCACCTTGCCGCCGCCGAACTTCACCTCTTCGCCATAGGTGGTGAAATCCTGCTCCACCTCGATGAACAACTGGGTATCCGCCAGCCGCACCCGGTCGCCCACCGTGGGGCCGAACATGGTGGCGTAGCTGCCGCGATCGATCTCGTAAGCCATGGCTCAACCCTCCCCGGGCAGCGGGCCGTCCACCCGGCCGTTGAAGCCGATCACCACCCGCCGGCCCGCGTAGCGCACCAGCGTCACCTCCCGCTCCTGCCCCGGTTCGAAGCGCACCGCGGTCCCCGCGGGGATGTCGAGCCGGCAGCCGGTGGCCCGGGCGCGGTCGAAGCGCAGCGCCGGATTGGTTTCGGCGAAATGATAGTGGGACCCCACCTGGATGGGCCGGTCGCCGCCGTTGGCCACCCGCAGGGTCAGGGTCTCCCGCCCCTGGTTCAGGGTGATGGTGCCGGCGGCGGGGAAGATCTCTCCGGGAATCATGGCGCGTTCCTCAGCGGATGGGGTTGTGGACCGTGACCAGCTTGGTGCCGTCGGGAAAAGTCGCCTCCACCTGCAGTTCGTGGATCATCTCGGCCACCCCTTCCATCACCTGTTCGCGGCGCAGCACCTCGGCGCCGCTCTGCATGAGCTGGGCCACGGTGCGGCCGTCCCGGGCGCCTTCCACCACGGCGTCGGAGATCAGCGCCACGGCTTCGGGGTAGTTCAGCTTCACCCCGCGTTCCAGGCGACGGCGGGCCACCAGGGCGGCCATGGCCGCCAACAGTTTGTCCTTTTCCCGCGGCGACAGGTGCATGCGTCGATTCCTC
>PEAP01000014.1 GCA_002753665.1 Magnetococcales bacterium DC0425bin3 | reverse complement strand
CAAACGCAAGCTGTATGGTGCCGCCCAAGTGGGTGGTACCAGGAGTTTCCAACAACAATGGAGCATCCGGTTCAGAGCTTATCCTGGGGTTGAAATTGTCTTGACGATGGGGTCCACCTCACTTTGGAGTGAACCATGAAACGCGCCGATGTGATGCAACAGCTTGCCCGCAGCAAGGAGCATCTGCACCGTGAATTCGGCGTCACCCGGCTGGCCCTGTTCGGCTCCACCGCCCGGGACGATGCGGGCGAGAGCAGCGATGTGGATCTGTTGGTGGCCTTCGATGGTCCCGCCACCTCGGTGCGCTATTTCGGGGTGCAGTTCTATCTGGAGGATCTGTTGGGCTGTCCGGTGGATCTGGTGACCGACAAGGCGTTGCGCCCCGAGTTGCGCCCCTTCATCGAGAAGGAGGCGATTCATGTCTGATGCATCGGGCCATACGCCGGATCGGGCGTGGGCATTCTATCTGGATGACATGATCGCCTTCGCCGAAAAAGCCTTGAGCTATACGTCAGGCCTGGACCGGGACGGCTTCGAGGCCGACGGCCTGACTTACGACGCCACGGCACGGAATCTGGAGTTGATCGGCGAGGCCGCCACCCACATTCCCCAGGCGGTGCGGGAGGACTCCCCGGCCATTCCCTGGCGGCAGGTCATCGCCACCCGCAACCGTCTGATCCATGGCTACCTGGGCATCGACAACAATACCCTGTGGAGCATCATCCAGGATGACCTGCCTGATCTGTTGACCCATCTGCGCAAATTGAAGAAACGGTTTTCATGAGCCGCAAGCAAAAACTCGAACTCACCTGGATCGGCAAGGAGGTCCGGCCCTGGCTGGAGCCGTGCATTCTGCTGACGACTACAGCCTGAACGTGGAGAATCTGCCCAAAGCCCCGGAGCCGCCACGCAAGGCGGAACCCATGAAACAGCTTTCCATGGACCTGGATGGAGGTGACCCATGAACCGCATCGATGAATCGACCATCCGCCGCGCCGCCGCCCTGCTGGCCGCCGCCGGCCCCTCCCGGGTGATCCTGTTCGGCTCCTACGCTCGTGGCGACGCGGGAGAGCAATCGGATCTGGATCTGCTGGTGGTGGAACCCGTGGTGGAAAACCGTGTGCGGGAGATGACCCGCCTGCAACAGTTACTGCGCCCTTTGCGCATCCCCGTGGATCTGCTGGTTTGCTCCCGCGATGAAATGGAAGAACGTCGCACCCATTCCAGTGGCACCATTTATTGGGCCTTGCAGGAGGGGAGGATCATCCATGACTCCCTCTGATGAAGCGCGCCGCTTGTTGCGCAAGGCCGATCAGGATCGGGCCGTCTTTCACGTCATCAAGAATCAACCCGGCATCGACGCTGAGATGGCCTGTCTTCACGCCCAGCAGGCCGTGGAAAAATGTTTGAAAGCGGTCTTGCTGGCCAGCGGGATCACCTTTCGTCGTACCCATAACCTGAACGAATTGGTGGACCGGATCCTGGATCTTGGTCTCCCCTTTCCCTTTGCTGCCGATCATTGCGCCCCGCGCCGCGACGCCTGCCTTCGGTAGGCGTCGCGGCGCGGGGATCTCAGGTCCCGAGGGAACCTGACGTCCGGCTGCGGTGGCCGGACGGTGACTCCCCTCCGCTCCGCTCCGGTCCGCCCACCGTCCGGCCACCGCAGCCTCCGCGCCTGCCAGCCTGTCCTGCCGGGCTCACTCCTGAACTCGGGCGCACCGGAAGCCCAGGTGCTGGCTGGAGATGATCGTCAGCGGGCCGCGGGACGCCGCACGCACGTCGCGGACGTAGGCGAACCAGGAGCCGCCGCGAAGCACGCGCCGGTCCCCCGGGGCTTCCCAAACACTCCCGTCCGTGGGGGCGCCCTCGTAGGAAGCATGCCACGGGTCCGCACACCATTCACAGACGTTTCCCAGCATGTCATACAGGCCCCAGGGATTTGATTTTTTCAGCGCCACCCGATGGGTCCCAGCTTTCTTGTGAGGATACTGCTTTTCCAGTAAGCCCGAGATGTCCCACCCATTATCCAGATCGAACTCTTCCCCGCTGTTGCCCCCATACCAGGCAATCGGGTCCAGGGCCGGGGCATTGTTCTCACCCTTGATCTCGATCGGTCCCGAATAGAGGGCCGTCGTGGTCCCGGCCCGGCAGGCGTATTCCCACTGGGCCTCGCTGGGCAGGATCAAGTTCAGGCCGGCATGTTCTTTGTTGATCTTCTTCAGAAATTTCCGCACGTCCTGGAAATCCACCTGCTCCACCGGCCGGTCCGGGGATTTGAACCGGCTGGGATTATCGCCCATCACCGCCTGCCACAAAGCCTGGGTGCAGGGGGTGTCGAACAGCCAGAAGCCTTTCTCGAAGGTCACTTCGTGCTGGGGGCCTTCGTCCTCGTATCGCCCCGGCTCATCCTCCGGCGACCCCATCAAGAACCGCCCCGGCGGGATCCAGCGCAACCGCTGAGAGACGGGGCGAGCCTCATCCAGCGAAAGGTCGATCCTGACCCACAGGCCGTAGGCATCCTGGCCCATGGCAGCGGCCCAGGCCGGTTGGGTAAATCGGTTGAAGGTCAGGGCCTCGCAGTCGGTTTGCAGCCGCAAGGTCGGGGCGGAAGGGATGGAGACAGTGGTGTTCTGGCCCTGCAGATCCAGAGTGATCCCGTCGCTTGGCGCGTACTGCCAGGTCCGGGAGTCCGCGGGGATGGGGTATGTCGGAAGCGTCGGCGCTACCAGCTGTCCGACGCAGCGGAAGCCCAGGTCGCGGCTACGGTCGTTCTCGGAGGTCGGCCCGCGGAACGCCGAACGCGCCTCGCGGGCGGGGGCGAGCCAGGAGCCGCTGCGCAGCACATGTTGGTCCAGGGGGCCGTCCCAGACCGAGCCGTCCGTCGGCGCGCCGACGTAGGACTCATGCCAGGCATCCGCGCACCATTCCCAGCCGTTGCCATGCATCTCGAACAGCCCCCAGGGATTGGGGGGCAGGCTGCCCACGGGCACGGCCTGCCGGGGCGGCGCGGTCTGGGAGGCGCCGGCATGGGGAAAGCGTCCGTCGTAGTGGACCTGCGCGGGCGTGACGTTCTCCCCGAAGCTGAAGGGCGTCGTGGTCCCGGCCCGGCAGGCATATTCCCATTGGGCCTCGCTGGGCAGGGTCAGGTGGAGCCCGGGCCGCAGCCGCGCGATGCGCGCCAGGAATTCCCGAACCTCATGGAAGGTCATGTTCTCCACCGGCAGATCCGGCAACGGGACGGCACTGGGATTGTTCCCCATCACCGCCTGCCACAGGGCCTGGGTGCAGGCGGTGTCGAACATCCAGAAGCCTTGTTTCAGGATCACCTCATGCGGGGGGCCTTCGAAGCGGCCGCGCTCCGGATCGTCCTCCGGCGAGCCCATCATGAAACGGCCCGGGGGAATCCAGCGCAAGCGCTGTCTAACGCCCTTAATGACCGACACCGCCCAGGCCCCGAACCAGTCCCATCCCCAATGGTCGGCCCAGGCGGGCGGGTGCCCAGCGCTCCAGAAGCCATCGCTCAGCCGCAGCAGGCCGTTGCGGGTGTCCACCTGCCCCAATGCGGCTCCCAGGCTCGGATCCCGGGGAGAGCCGGGCGACCAGGGCTGCATCAGGAGCTGGTTTTCTCGTTGGAAAACATCCAAACGTCGCGCTGTCTCGGCCGCTGTCGGGATATGCCGCGGGTCGAATCCCGGTGGCAGGGGCCGGTCGGGATCGTCCCGGGACACGGCCAAAGCAAAGCGATCCAACCAGGTGCGGTTGGCGGAATCGCGGACGGTCGCCTCGGGCAGGCGCCGCTCCCGGCGCAGATGATAGCTCAGGGCGCCGGGCGGCAGGGCGGCGCCATCGAGCCCGGCGGCCTGAGCGCCCCGCAGCTCCAACCACGCCCGGGCCTCGGCCAGGTCTTTTTCGAGGAACGGACTGTCCCGGAGGGTGGGGTCCAGGCTGATCAGCTCCTCGTACCAGATTTCCCGCGGCAGGCCGTGGCGCCAGGCCCGGAGCCGCTCCAGCACCCGGAGCTGCAATTCCTGCGGCTCCCGGATGAACTCCTGGCGCCACAGCCTGGCCTCGGCCGGATCCAGAAACCCGGCCACGCAGGACTGACCGATCATGGCCGGATGCCGCCAGACCTCGGCCTCGGTCCCGGCATCCGCCTGCCCGGGCTCCAGCAGCCGGCGCACCGCCCGCAACAGGCCCGGCTCCACCCGAATGGCCGGTGCGACCAGACGCAGCAGCCGCCGGACCTTGGCCGCCCGGTCCGCCCCGGCCGCCAGGGACCGTTCCCAAGGCAGCAGGGTCCAGGCGCGCTGCAACGCGGGGGGGCAGAGGGCCACGGGAGCGGGCAGCAGACACACCAACCGGCGGCCCCGGGCCTGCAGCGACCGGGCCAGGGCCGTCCAGTCCCGCGCCATCATCCGCGGGCGATCCCCCAGACAGCCCAGATCGCCCAGCACCAGCAGGGTGGCCGATCCGGCGGCGGCCATCAGGCCCGGCAGCGGAACGTCCAGGGACAGAGGCGCTTCGTCCCGGATCCGGATCTCCCGCACCCCCTGGTGGGGCCACAGCCGCCGCAGTTGGCTCAGGACCAGGTCCTGATCGTGCCAATAGGGCACCAGGTGCAGGCTGCGGTCCACCACCACCAGCAGGGAGCGCCCCCAGCGCAACCGCCGCTTGCGGGGCAGACGCGGCAACCACTGCCCCTGTCCCAGCCGGCGCACCACCGCCGCCACATCCACTTCCCGCGTCGCGGCCGGCCGCGCCACCTTTTGCCGCAGGGCCGGCGCCAGAGTCCGCCCCGGCGCCAGGGGAGCCGGCGCCGGCTGTTCCCCCAGCGCCCCGCCGCTCTTCCCGAGTGCCGCGTCCTCTTCTTGTCCGGGGTCCCCTCGACCTTCCTCCTTCGGGGACGGGGAAGGCTGCTCCATAGCAAAAAAATCCCGATGTTCCAACCGCCAGCACCACGGTGGCGGATCCTGCCCGATTTTTTCCTCCTCCGGCAGTCTGGGAGGGTCCTGGACGAGGTTTCCCGGATCGATCCGGATGTCTGGACCAACCCGCCTTTCGCCCCCCTTCGCCCTCTGCTGATAGCCCAGCAGGTCCGCCAAGCGCGCCAGCAACTCCGGCCCGCCATGGGCCAAGGCCCGCACCAGATCGGCCCGCCCGCAGATGCCGGCCGCGGCCAGGGCCGGGGGGCTGGCCGGGCCGCGATCACCGGTCGCCATGGTCAACCGGCTCCCAGATGCTTTTTCAGGGTGAATCGGGAGATCTCGGCAAGCTTTTCCTGCTGCAGCGCCACATCATTCGGGAACAGTCGCAGCACGGCCCGCAGCAAGTCCAGGAATTCCGCCTGCCCGGGCAGCGGCTGACGCTGCTGCTGCCGGGCCTCCAGCCGGTCCTCAAGGAGCGATCGGGCCGCCTCCCCGATCACCGCTGGATCGGCATCTGGAAAGTGACTCTTCCCCCGCGCGCGCAGGAACTCCTCCGGGGTCAGCTCCTTGGGAGCATCCTGGTCGCTGTCGGGAGTCCCGTCGGGTCGGGTCTGGGGTCCATCGGGGAAACGCAGATTCAACACCAGACAGCGCCGCACGAAGGCATCGGGCAGGGTGCGTTCCTGGTTGGTGGTGATGATCACCAGGGGGCCGGGGTCGCCGGCCGTCACCGGTCGGGTGCGGCCGAAGGGGGTGAACTCCCCGGCCCCCAGGGCCTCCAGCAGACCGTTGGGCAGGTCGGTTTCGGCCTTGTCGATCTCGTCCACCAGCACCACGCAGCCCTGCTCATGGCAGCCCCCGTCCCGCTGATGGGGCGGGGCCATGTGTACCCGGATCACCTGGGCCAGGGCATCGTTCCAGTCGAACGCCCACCACAGGGGCCCGGGACGCAGGAAGTTGTCCACGGCCAGGGCCTGGCGGAGCGTTTCCGGGTCCTGTCCCACCGCGCCCCGCCACTGCGCCTCGGCCAGCCGCGCCACCGCGTCGAAATACCACAGCAGATCCCGGGATTCTCCCTGGGCATCCACCACATGCTGGATGAAGGCCCGTCCCAGCTCCTTGGCCACCGCCCGGGCCAACTGGGTCTTGCCGATGCCCGGCTCGCCCCCCAACAACAGCGGCCGCCCCGCGGCCAACGCCGCGTTGACCGCGTCGATGGCGTCTTTTTCGAACACATGCACCAGCTCCGGCTGGCCTGGAGGGACGGCCAGGGAAAGGGTATGGCCCGGATCGATGGTGAGGAAGTTCATTTGGGTTGGTCCTGTTCGGAGTCATGGAGAACAAACTTTTGAAACCGATCGATTCCATCGGTTTCCTGTTCAAACAGCTTATCTTCGGGATTGAGTTTGATAAAGACTATCGGGAAAAATTCGTCCTTGAGTCTCTCGTAAATTTTTTTACGGGCCAATTCCGAATCCCAGAAAGTAAAATAGTATGTGATCCCTTTCTCCGTTGTTTCTTGTAATTTTTTATTGATGCGGCTTACCGCCCCTTTTCGGCTCAATTTCTTTTCTTTATAATATGCAAGACCTCCTAAATGATCAAGATCACCCAGCAGGTGACTTGTCCAGGTTTCCGTGTAAATATCTTCGCCTTCACCGCATTCCGGTAGCAGAGGGACATGATATTTCCCTTTTACCTCGTCCTGCTCTTTTGCCAATGGACGGTACATGACTCTGCGAACATCCTTGTCGGCCATCACCACCTCGGCCATGGCTGCTGTAGCTATATCCAAGGACAGCACCTCATGCGAAACTCCGGAACCAAATTCTGGAATCGTTATTCGTCTCGGGTTAGCGACCAAAGGAACAAGCCACGCTACAATATTGCACAAGACCTCGACCCCATGCCGATCTTTCTTTTTTTTTAGAGATTCATGAATTTCATCAAAAAGATCGAATATTTTTGTTCCGGACCCCAGGAGGGCATCGGCAAGGTCGGAATCGGCGATCGATTTTTCCAGGAGAGTCTTGACGTTGGTTGCTTCTTTTTCAGACAAGATTTCAGCCAGTTCGGCCCTGAATTTTTCGCGCCATTTTTTTGGTCGGTCCGTTTCAAGGTATTTCTTGAAATCATTGCACGACTGCATAAGTTTGCGAATTGCAACCGCTTTGAGCCTGTTTCCCTCTTTGAAGTTTTCTGGGTAGGAACAGATGATACCCACAATCCTGTCACCGATGAATACCGGACTGCCCGAAGCACCCTTCCAGTCTTGGGAGCTTCCGGTCGGAGCGTCCACAGTCAGCCAAAATTCCTTATCGTTGTCTGCCGCAGAAAATATCGCGCCTTTCAGGGGGACGGCCTCACGCGGACCGTCTGCCAGATTCCCTGCGTCAGGAAAGCCCTCGCTTTCCCAACGTTGGTCAGTGTCCAGGGGCTTATCCGACAATATACCGAACTGACCAGCCAGGGGATTTGGAAATTCGCAACGTAACAGTGCAGCGTCGTATCCATCTCCACTCCCGTCCCAAACCAATTGTGCCGACCGAGAGATGCGTAATTCACCTTGTTGATGGTGCCAACGCAATTCGATGAGGCCTGGCTGGTCATCATCATTGGCAAAAAGGACATGTCGGGCGGTAAGAATCAGGCCAGGGGGTACCGGGTATCCGGTGGCGATGATTCCCTTTTTATCCGGATGCGCACGGGGCCTCACATAGATCTCGATCAGCAGATTTTTGTTCATGGTGTGCTGGATCATGTCTGACTGGCTATGCCGAAAATGAACTGGTTCAGTTCCTCACGACCAGTCATCCGGTTTGTCGACCGGATTCGATTTCAGCTCTGTTGAGCTCCCATCTGTTCGTCTGGGTTTGAGCTTCAGGCGGACTTTCTGCATCTCCTCCAGCGTTACCGTTCGCTTGCCCGACGCATTGGCTTCGGCCACCCAGAACTTGATCCCAGCCCCCCCACCGCCTTCCTTCGTTTTGCCGGCGGTCACCTGAAATTCCACCTCGATGTCCTCCAGGGTGAATTTCAATTTTTCATTTTCCGCCTGTCGACTGGCTTCGGTCAACTCCCGGCGCAGACTGCCGATCACCTCGGCCAGACCGATCAAGCCATTCTCATCGCCCACGCGCCACCTCCTGTCGTTGACATTCCCACCCAACTGCGGGCCGGCATCCACACTACCGCACTCTCTGGAAGACATTCAAGCAGCCAGGGCACTCAAATCCACTTTTTGATGGCGGATCACGGTCGCCAGACGTTGGCCCATGTTCTTCCGCGATGTAGACTCCACGAAGAGTCTCGACTGTTGCTGGCCTTGAAACCGGAACGCCCTCCATGCCCATTGAAACCATTCGCGTCAAGAACTACAGATTGTTCCAGGACATGTCGGTCACCCACCTGCCCAACATGGCGGTTCTGCTCGGGGCCAATGGCAGCGGCAAATCCACCTTCTTCGACATCTTCTCTTTCCTTCAGGAAACGCTGGAAAACAATGTCCGCTCCGCCCTGCAACGCCGTGGCGGATTTCGGGAAGTGGTCACCCGTGGCCATGAAACCGAGTCGATCCAGTTCGAGATCCAGCTCCGCATGGAAATCACCGGCAGGAATCGTCTGGTCACCTATGTTCTGACCATCGGCCAGGACGGCAACCGTCCGGTGGTGGAACGGGAAATCCTGCGCTACAAACGCGGCACCAGCGGTTCACCGTTCCACTTTCTGGATTTTTCGCGTGGCAAAGGCTACGCCATCACCAACGAAGAGGACTTTCACAAAACCGACGGCGAACTCCTTCGGGAAGATCAGACCCTGGACAGTCCCGACCTTCTGGCCATCAAGGGGTTGGGACAGTTCCGACGATTCAAGGCCGCCAATGCCTTTCGCAGCCTCATCGAGAACTGGCATGTCTCCGATTTCCACATTTCCGCCGCCCGCAACAAGGTGGACGCCGGGGTGGCGGAACATCTTTCCCGCCATGGCGACAACCTGGCCCTGGTGGCCCAGCACCTGCATGAAAACCATCCGGACATCTTTGCCCTGATTCTCTCCAAAATGCGTGACAGGGTTCCCGGGGTCGAACGGGTCGAGGCCGCCAGCACCAGCGACGGTTACGTTGTCCTCCGTTTCCAGGATGGCCGTTTCCAGGATCCCTTCTCGTCCCGTTTCGTTTCGGATGGCACCATCAAGATGTTCGCCTATCTTGTCCTGCTCCACGATCCCAAACCCCATCCTCTCATGGCCATCGAGGAACCGGAAAATCAACTTTATCCCCAGCTGCTCCTGGAACTGGCCGAGGAGTTCCGCTCCTATGCCCAACGTGGCGGCCAGGCGTTCATCTCCACCCACTCTCCAGACTTTCTGAACGGGGTCAGGCTGGAAGAAATCTTCCTGCTGCGCAAACAGAATGGGGTTTCCTCCATGGCCCGCCTCGCCGATTCTTCTCTCCTGACCAGCCTGGTCAAGGTGGGGGATCTGCCCGGCGCCATGTGGAAACAGGGCCTCTTCGACGGAATCGCGCCGTGACGGTGACCAAACCCGTGCAACTGGTGTTTCTCCTCGAAGAACCCAGCATGAAGAACACGCTCCAGGAAATCATACCCAGAATCGTCGACCTGGACGTACCCCCCCTTTACCTCGCCTTTGAAGGCAAACACGATCTTGAGCTGAACTTTCCCCGCAAGTTGCAGGGCTGGCAATCTCCCCCCGACCGGGAGATCCGCTTCGTCATCGTTCGTGACAACGATGGCCACCCGCGTTGCATGAAGCTGAAGAATCGCTTGAAAGATCTCTGCATCACCAACGGCCATCCGCAAGCCCTGGTGCGTCTGGTCTGTCAGGAGCTGGAATCCTGGTTTCTCGGAGATCTGGAAGCGGTCGGGAAAGCTTTTGATAACAAGAAACTATCCGGATTGCAACGCCAAGTCAAGTTCCGGAACCCGGATCAGTTGACGAAGCCTTCGAAAGAGCTTCTCAGGTTGGTCCCGGACTATCAAAAATTCGGCAGTTCCCGAACCATTGCCCAGCACATGGATCCGGCCCGCAATCGCTCCAAGAGTTTTGAAATGTTCGTTGCAGGCATTCGGACCTTGGTAAACGCGACCTGACTTCGATGAATGGGGCAACTCCCTTCCCGAGTTACCATGGAAGCCGGGAAGCGGCTTTCATCGGTGGAGGGTGGAGGGAGGCCTCCCCCATCCATCAAGGTTCGCTGGTTTTGCATGATTCATGCCAAACATCTGCCGGAATGGGCGTCGGCAGCCAGTCCTTGCGGCCCAGGACATCCAGGGCGATGCGAATCTGCCGGTCGCTGAACAGGCGTTTGCGGTCGTTCCAGGCGTGGATTCTGGCGATGACGTCGGCGGCGGTCTGGGCGTTCTCCTTGGCGACGACCCAATGGACGGTGGCGAGAAGCTCCATGCCGAAGGGGGTTTCGAAGCCTTCGATCAGATCGGCAACAGAGCGCCGGAAAACCCCTCCATGGCTTTTCCAACGCTCTGTTATGATGCCCCCATCGATTCCGATGCAACCCACGAAAGCGCGACCCGATGGAACGTTGGCGGCTGTTCGGCGGCTCGATCCTGCTGCTGTACCTGGTGACCCACCTCCTCAACCACACCTTGGGGGTACTCTCGGTGGAGGCGATGGAGGCGGGGGCGGAATGGCTGACCGAAATCTGGGAGTTCCCGCCCCTGCTCTGGCTGCTGCTGACGGCCTTCACGGTCCATGGCACCACGGCCCTGTGGGGCCTGTTCCGCCGCCGCAGCCTACGGCTGCCGTCCTGGCAGCTCTGGCAGATCGGGCTGGGCCTGCTGCTGCCGTTGCTGTTGATGTCCCATCTGACCCATGGGCTGATCCTCAAGAACTTCACCGGCTTCGAGACCAGCTATTCCTTCGTCCTGCTGGCGACCTGGCATCTGCTGCCGGAGCAGGGTCTGCTGCTCGCCACGGCGGTGGTGGTGGTGGCGGTCCATGGGTCCATCGGCTTCCACCAGTGGCAGAGCCACCAGCCCTGGTATCCCCGCTGGCGGACCCCCCTGCTGGTGTTGGCCTTTCTGCTGCCGTCCTGGGCCTTGGCCGGTTATGTGGCGGCCGGGGGTCGGGGACCGTCGCCCACCGACCAGCCCGACACGGCGCAGCGGATCCTGGAACAGACCCACCTCACCCCGACCCTCCACCATTGGGGCGAGCTGGGCAGCCGCTGGGGGCTGATCGGCTACACGGGTCTGCTGGTGGCGCTGTTCGGTGGTCGCCGCATCCGCCTGTGGCGGCTGATGCGCGGCAACACCCCCAAGCTCTTCTACCGGGACAACCACATCCTCGCGCTGCTGCCCGGAGCCAACGTGCTGGAGACCGTGCTGGGCGCCGGCATTCCCCATGCGTCCATCTGCGGGGGACGGGGCCGGTGCAGCGTCTGCCGGGTGCGGGTGGGCGCCGGTGGGGACGATCTGCCCCCGCCCGGCCCGCAGGAGGCGCGGATCCTGAGCCGATTGGGCGCGCCGGACAGCGTGCGCCTGGCCTGCCAGATCCACCCCCGGTCCGATCTGGAGGTGACCCCCCAACTGCCCCCGTCCGCCACCGCCGAGGACGGTTATGCCGATTCCGGCTCCAAGCAGGGGGTGGAGGCGGAGATCCTCATCCTGTTCGCCGACCTGCGGGGATTCACCACCTTTTCCGAAGGCAAGCTGCCCTTCGACGTGGTGTTCGTGCTGAACCGCTACTTCAAGATGGTGGGCCAGGCGGTGGAGGCCAGCGGGGGCTATCTGGACAAGTTCATCGGCGATGGCGTGATGGCCCTCTACGGCATCCGCACCGACCCGACCACCGCGGCCCGCCAGGCCCTGGACGGCGCCCGGCGCATCGCCCGGGGCATCGACCACCTCAACGAATCGCTGGGGACGGAACTGGCCACGCCCCTGCGGGTCGGCATCGGCATCCATGCCGGCACGGTGATCCTGGGCGAACTGGGCTACGGCTCGGCCCGCCATCTCACCGCCCTGGGGGACGCGGTCAACACCGCCAGCCGCCTGGAGGGCAGCACCAAGGAGCTGGATGTGCAACTGGTCATCTCGGACAAGGTCGCCCAGCGGGCTGGCATGGCCATGGCGGACTACCGCACCGTGGACATGACCATCCGTGGCCGCAAGCAACCCCTGCGGGTGCGGGCCATCCCCCGGGCCGGGGAGTTGCCGGATCCGGACCTCCCTCCACCCTCCACTGAAAGCCGGTTCCCGGCTTCCTTGATATAATCCCGTTGCCAGGGCAAAGGATCCCTGCGCTTCGATTATAGAAGCAGCTTTCCGTGCGATTCGGTTTCACCCCGGACTGGGTTTCCGACCGGCTGGCCAAGGCCGACCTGGACACCCACCCTGGAGCGGTGGACGGAAAACATCTTGAAGGCCAACGCCCTCGATGAGGTCTTTCGATAGACCGACCCGCCCGTCATGCTTACGACGCTACCCTGCAAGTCCTCTGCAAAACCCCGCCCCAGTACCCGCTTCCGCGGTCGATCGGTCTGGAGGCGGGTGGTATTTCATGGGGACCGTGCGGGTCGCGATGGGGCTTTCATCGGGAGAGACAGGTTTCGACCTCCTGCCGGACAAAGGCGCAGAGCAGCTCCGCAAAAACGGCATAGAAGGGAGACGGCCGGGCAGCCTCCAGCCGTTCCCTGACGCTTCCGACCCACGTCCCCAGATGGCCATTCAGGAATGCCGTCTGCCAGGCGGCAGCATTGCGCGCTCCGACAGCGTCGCCCGACAGCCAGCCCTGCGCCTCCTCCGCACACAGATGGGCCATGAATTCCAACTCCACCGCCAAGTGATCCGGCAGCAGCTCCGCCTGGTCCGCCACGGCGCAGCCCGCCTCACCCATGCAGGTCTTGACCACCGCCGTCTCCCGGCCCCACAACAAACCGGCGCCACCGGGGACGAGAACCGCTTCATGCAGGGAGAGATGGGGACCAGGTCCCAGGAACAGCCGGGTGTATTCCTCGGCCAGATCGGCCAGAGTCCGATCCGTCCCCTGGCGTGTCAGAAAGGCAGCCAGCTCCTCCCCAGGCCTGCCCAGCGCCGCTACGATCTCCGGGGATTGCAGATGGCGCAGCAACGCCGCATCGGCTTCGGCCCGGAAAACCCGGGCGAGCAGGCCATAAACACCGCTGCGCGCCCGGGCTTCCTCCCCACGGGAAAGTCCTGTCTCAGATGCGTTGCACATCGACCACCGTGTCCATCCAGCGCAACTGGCCGGAAATGGGATCGGCCACATTGCCGATGATCCAGTTGGGGTGGGCGCCGTTGTCCCGCCACCATTTGCGGGCAGCATCCGGATCCTCCACGCCGTCAGGGGCCTGTTTGGACGAGGCGTAACGGCCGTATTCCCAATGTCCGCAGTGATGGGATATGGCAATGACGCCGGGCGCCACGGCCGGGGTGACCCGCGCCCTGGTCTCCAGGCGTCCGAATCGGGACGTGACGGCGATACGGTCGCCGTCGCCGATGGCTTTTTCCTGGGCCGTGGCCGGATTGATCCAGGCGGGGTTCCGGTGATGGATCTCCGTCAGGTATTTGCAGTTCTGGGAACGGGAGTGGATCTGCACCGCCACCTTGTAGGTGATCAGGATGAGCTGATCCTTGGCCATGGCCGCGTGTTCCGGGATCGGGGTCCAGGAGGGCAGGGGCGCGAAGCCCTTGTCCGTCATCAGGTCGGAATGCAGCTCGAACAACCCCGACTTGTTGACCTTGTCCGGTTTGAAACCGGCGTAGACCACCCCGTCGATCTCCTGCCCCACATAGGCGGCATAGGCCTTCTTGGTGGCGCGATAGCCGACTTCGAGCGCCAGCGCCGCGCTTTCCACATGGGCCTTCTTCCAGTCCCACCAGACCCCGGTCGTCGGATCCTTGATGACCCCATCGCGCTGGCAGTCTTCCGGCTTGAGGGGCTTGCGATAGGAAAAGTAGCGGGGCTTGGCCGCCGGATCATGCCAGACCCCCTTGGCGCGCAGGAAATCGAATCCCCCCTGTGCCTTGATCTCCGGGGTCAGCGCGCAGGAGAGGCGCACGAACTCCTCCTTGCTCTTGAACCCCAGGGGCATGCCCAACCGGTCCGCCAGGTCGCAGCAGACATCGGCGAAATCCCGGGTTGCGCCCATGGGTGGCACAAGGGGTTGGCGAATATAGAATTCGGCGACCTGATTGGGTGATACCATGTCTTCCCAATCCCAACGTTCGGTATAGGGGGTATCGGGCAGGATGAGATCCGCCAGGGCCGCCGACTCGTCGTAAAAGGGCGTCGAACAGACAGTGAAGGGCAACAGGGATTCGTCCTTCAGGATATCTATGTTGTCCTGAACCTCACCATTGGCGTACACCGGCTGGTGGCAGTACCAGATGTAGACCTCCGGCCTTCCGGCCGAGCCGTCCTTGATGACCTTGAAAATCTGGTGGCTGACATGATGGTTGGGCAGGGCCGCCGCGCCCTTGAGACCGTCGATGATCTTGAGTTCCCTGGCCTTGGGCTTGTTTTCGGGTCCGGTGGGGGACTTCCACTTGGGAGCAACCGCCACGCAGCGGGTGCCGGGGGCATCGATGTTGCCGGTAATGGCCGCCAGCATCTGGATGGCCCGCTCGGTGTCGGCCCCGTGATGGTGGGCGACGGCCCCCCGGTACGAAATGATGCAGGCGGGTTTCACCGTGGCCACCTCCCGGGCCAGACGCCGCAGGGTGGCGGCGGCAACGCCGGTGATCCCCTCGGCCCATTCCGGGGTATAGGCGGCCAGATGGGCCTTGAGGGCCGCCACCTTGTCTTCCAGCGTGGCCTGATGGTCGCTGGTGGCCTTGCAGAACTTGAGAAAGGCCGCGCCGTCGCCCTGATAGAGATCCTCCGCCATGATCACCTGGCACAGGGCCAGCACCGCCGCCCGATCCGTGCCGGGCCGGATGGGAAGCCATTCGTGGGACTTGGCCGCCGTGTTGGACAGCCGCACGTCGAACGTCACCAGCCGGAGTTGCCCACTGGCCAGCCGGTCGATGAGCCGGTGGGCGGTGGGCACGTGGTTGGTGTGGGCCTCCAGGATATTGCTGCCGAAATTCAACACGTAACGGGCGTGGTCGAAGTCCCAGTTGTCGTAATGCACGCCCCAGGTCAACTCCTGCCCGACCCACTTGGCCGCTTCGCAGATGGCGGTGTGATTGCCGATGGTCTTGGTGCCGTAGGTCTCGAAGAACAGACCGATCAGCTTGCTGGAGCTGGCCTTCATGCGTCCGTAGTGGAACATGACCTTTTCCGGTTCCCCGGCCTCCCGCAGCTTCTTCATGCGGGCGGCCAAGTCTCCCAGGGCTTCGTCCCAGGAGATGCGTTGCCAGCGTCCCTCGCCGCGTTTGCCCACCCGTTTCATGGGGTGCAGGATGCGGTCCGGGTCGCTGGACTGGTTGACGCCGCCCTGACCCTTGGCGCACAGCACGCCCCGCGTGCGGATCGAGTCGGGTTGTCCCTCGATTTTGACCAGCCTGCCGTCCTCCACATAGCCGATGATGGGACAGCGGGTGACGCATTGCCAGCAGGCGCTGGGCACGGCCTGGCGTTCCGCTCCCGTTGCGGGGGAGAAATCCTTGCCCCCAGGCTGGGGCAAGGCCTTGGCCCGGTTCGACAGAATGGCGCCGGAGAAAGCGACGGCGGACGAGGCGGCTCCGAGTTTGAGAAAGGCACGACGATCCATGGTGGTTCCTCCTCTCTTGCCTACATGCCCACGGGGCCGGTGATCTGCCCTGCCACCACGATGACGTAGCGCAGCAGGAATCCCCCTGCCAGCACCAACAGGCCGATGGCGATCTCCACCGAACGCAGCACCCTGTAGGGCCGATGGTGCAGGAGCTTGGGCAAGGTGTGCCGCAATTCCACCAGCGCGGGGACGACCATGCCGAACAGCACCACCCCGATCCAGAACCACCAGACGAGTTCACCCCCGGGCAGGATCACCGCGATGGCATGGGCCGGATCGCCGATGGTCAGATGGGCGAACATGATGAACAGGATGATGATCAGCAGTTCCAGAGCGATCAGCAGGGCGTCGGAAACCGCGAGGATGTAGCCCGCCTGTTCGCCCGGCCGGTCGTTTTCCTCATGTCGCAGGAAGGCGTGCAGACACAGGATGCCCGCCACGCCGGTGGACAGGGCGGAGAAGAGAAAGAGCATGCCCAGGATCTGGGAATTCCAGAAGGGCCGGGCGGGCATGGCGCCCAGCAGGATGCCGGTATAGACCGCCACGGCCACACCCAGGGGGATGCCGATCCAGGCCATGGCGCGGCGCACCCGGCAGCGGTCGTCCTGGGCACAGGCGGTCGGGGCAAGGAAGGTCCAGGCGTAGGCCAGACTGAACAGGATGCACAGCCCCAGCACCCAGGATCCGATGTTCATGGGAGAAAGATTGACGATCTTGAACAGGTTGATCCAGCGGAACAGCTTGGCGATATCGACCTGTTCGACCCCCGCCTGGAACGTACCCAGTTCCAGGATGAGCAGGCCGGTACCGACGATGAGAGGCAAGGGTGCGATCAGCGCCCCATGGCGGGCGATGCGGAAGTGCTGCCCGGCGAACCAGCCGCCGCCCCCGCGCAACAGGACCGACCCGCTCACCGTCAGGGCGCCGGCGCCCAGCCCGGCCAGAAAGAGATAGAGGATGACGGGCATTCCCCAATGCAGTTCCAGCATGGGTCATCTCCTTTCCTGAATGCGCCGGTGGGTATCCACCCGGACGTATTGGCTGGGAACCCGCGTCTCGCGGGGATCGCTGTGATCCGCGGCGATGTAGAAGACGCTGGGTCGCGTCCCCATGCCCTGGCGCAATACCGTCACCGGCTGGGTGGCGATGAGTTGCGCCACGGCGCTTGCGGGATCGTTCATGTCTCCGAAGATGCGCGCCCGGCCCTGGCAGGTGTTGACGCAGGCGGGGACCAGGCCCCGGCCGACCCGATGCAGGCAAAAATCGCACTTGTCCGCCGCGCCGGTGTCGGGATGGATGAAACGGGCGTCGTAGGGGCAGGCCTGGATGCAGTATTTGCAGCCGATGCAAACCTCGGGATCGACCACCACGATGCCGTCCTCGGCGCGCTTGAAGGTGGCCCCCGTCGGGCAGACGTTGACGCATTGCGGGTTGCGGCAGTGGTTGCACAGCCGGGGCAGAAACTGGCGGCTGACATGGGGGAAGGTCCCCTTTTCCACATATTCCACCCAGGATCGGGTGGCGCCCAGGGGAACGGCGAATTCGGCCTTGCAGGCCACTGAACAGGCCTGGCAGCCGATGCATCGTCGGGTGTCGATGACCATGGCGTAGTGGACCGGGTCCCTGGCCACCGCCGCCCCGGCGCCCGCGGGCAGTGTGACGGCCACCGCCGCGGTGGCGGCGCCCAGACCGATCCGGTTCAGCAGTTCCCGGCGTAACAGTTTTTTTTCGTTTTCTTGCATACGCACCCCCCTCTTGGCATAACACCCACCAATGGCGGAGACATTGCGGTCTCGTCGATGAAACGGCTCGCGATGATCGTCGGTTTTTCAGGTTGATCCGTGGCCCGCCCCCCTCGAATGTTTCCGAACGACCAACCGCTTCGAGCGGATTGGATCGCTGGTACTGTCTCCGATTGGCCGACAGTCCAAACATAACATATCATCGAATCGGAATCCTATCATGAAAACGGCTTTGGAAGCCTGGAATGCCAAGATTGGTCGGGGAGCGTGTGGTCCGGATGCCGGCCACGGTCCGGCTTGGTCGCGGTGGATTACGGACCCGGCGGCCCCAGCGGCAAAACCTCGTACCGGGAACCGCCTGCTCCGGCAGTCCCCTCCCCGCCCAGCAGTTGCAGGCCCAGCCAGGCCACCCCCGCGATCAGGAACAGCAGCAGCAGGGTCGGCATGAGCCAGCCCAACCGTCGCCTGCCGCCACGGTCGAACCCGCGGGATTCCTTGAGATAACGTTGCCGACGAAACATCATGTTGGCTCCGAACCGATCCTCGGGCTGTCGCACCGCGTCAGCCGCCGGTTTGTCCTCCAGGCCGGTATTCCATCCCCGGACACCGTTCTCAGCTCAGCAGCATCCGGGCGCCCAGCACCAACAGCAGCAGGGCGAACAAGCGCCGCAGCAGGCGCGGCGCCAGGGTGTGGGCCAGGCGGGCGCCCTGGGGGGCGGCCAGCACGCTGGCCAGCCCCACCCCCAGCACCGCCGGTCCGTGGAGATACCCCAGGCTCCAGGGCGGCAGCAGGGCCTGGTGCCAGCCGTTGACCACGAAGCCCCCGGCTCCGGCCAGGGCGATGGGCAGGCCGATGGCCGCCGCCGTGGCCACTGCCTGGCGCATGGCCACGCCACACCAGACCATGAACGGCACCGTCAGGCTGCCCCCGCCGATGCCCATCAGGGCCGACACCACCCCGACGCCCGCCCCCACCGCCGACAAGCCCCCGGCCCCGGGCAGGGTGCGACCCGGCCGGGGCGTCACATCCAGCCCCAGGTAAACCGCCAACCCCAGGGCGAACACGCCGAAGGCCTGCTTCAACAACGGCCCGGACAGCAGGCTGGCCACCGCCGCCCCCAGGAACGATCCCAGCAGGATGCCCGGGGTGATGCCGAACACCGTTTTCCACAATACCCCCCCCCGACGGTGATGGGCGCGCACCGAACTGATGGACGTCAAGACGATGATCCCCAGCGAAGTCCCCAGGGCCATGTGCATGACCAGCCCCGGCGCCACGCCCTGGTATTCCAGGGCGAACACCAGGGCCGGCACCATGACGATGCCGCCGCCCACGCCCAGCAGACCCGCCAGCAGTCCGGCCAGGGCTCCCAAAGCCAGATAGAGTCCCACCATCTCCATGCCTGGTTCTCCCGTCCTGTCAGAGCGCTGGAAAAGCCATGGATGGCTTTCCCAGCGGATCCTGGCCCCCGGCCTGGTCTTGGGTCACAATGGTCGACTCGCATCCCCGCGCCGCCGGAATCAAACCGATTGATTCCGTAAGGAAGGTGAAAACCTGTTTTCGCCTTCCGACGAGCAGAGTGGCCGGAGCCATTCTGCGACAGACTCCGTCTCCCGGAGAGATCCTTGTTCCAATCATCGACCAGCCGGATCCGCCAAACCGTCGCACCCTGGAGCCGATCCTGGCGCGCCCTGCCGGGCAACTGGCGCGGCATCGTCTGGATCCTGCTGTCCAGCACCGCCTTCGCGGTGATGGCGGCCCTGGTCAAGGCCCTGGGTCGGGAGCTGCATCCGTTCCAGATCGTCTTCTTCCGCTGTCTGTTCGGCCTGCTGTGGCTGACCCCGTTCTTCATCCGCTTCGGCGTGGCCGGACTGCGCAGCCAGCGGCCCGGCCTGCATTTCTCCCGGGCGCTGGTGGGCAACCTGGCCATGACCACCACCTTCTACGCCTATGCCCTGTTGCCCCTGGCCGACGTGGTCGCCCTGTCGTTCGCCACGCCCCTGTTCATGATTCCCCTGGCCGTGCTGCTGCTGGGCGAACAGTCCTCCACCACCCGCCGCTGGGCCACCCTGGTGGGGTTCGGCGGCGTGGTGGTGATGGTCCGGCCCAGCGGCTCCGCCTTCGACCCCTGGATCCTGCTGGCGGTGGTCAGCCCGTTCCTGATCGCCCTGGTCCAGAGCCTGATCAAACACATGACCGCCACGGAAAGCCGTTTCGCCATCATCGGCCGCTATGCCATCGCCGCCACGCTGCTGAGCCTGGGGCCGGCCCTGACGGTCTGGCAGACTCCCACCGTCGAGCAGCTCCTGCTGTTGCTGCTGGCCGGGCTGGTGGCCACCGGCGCCCAGTCCACCATGGTCCTGGCCTATGCCGAGGGCGAGGCCACCGCCATCAGCCCCTTCGACTACAGCCGCATCCTGGTGGCGGGCGCCTTCGGCTATTTCGCCTTCGGCGAATTGCCGGACGGACCCGCGGTGGCCGGCGGGCTGGTCATCATCGCCAGCAACCTGTGGCTGCTCCGGGAAAGCGCCCGGCCGACCACCGTCGGACCGGAGACCTGATCGCCCCCGGCCCCGTGGCAGTAACCTCGATGGATGGGGGAGGCGGGATTGCGAACGAACGAAGCGAAGGCTCTGCAAGAACGGTTCCGTTGCGGAAACCCGCAGGGAACGAATCACTCCAGCCGCCGCCGGCGGCCATGGACCTCCATCATCTTCCAGTAGACGATGGGAATCTCCCGCAGCCCCCCGGCCGGCAGCCGGAACAACCGGGCCGGTTCCGGGGCGCGGAACACGAAGGGGCTCCCGGCCCCGGGGGACAAGAGGGTCTGTTCGCCGAAGAAACCGCCCCGGGTGATTTCCTCCAGGGTGTTGCCCGCCGCCCCCTGCAGGTGGATCGCCCCCTGGGCCACCAGCCACAGCACCGGGTCGGGTCCCAGGGGCAGGATCTGGTCCGCGGGGATCTCCACGGCTTCCAGTTGGGCAGCCAAGTCGCCCAGCAACTGGTAGGTCAACTGTTCCCCGAACAGCCAGGTGCGGCGCAGGAAGCGGATGCGGTCGTTCAACTCCCGCATGTGATCCAGCAGGCCGTTGGCTTCCAGAAAGGCCTGCATCAGGAAGGCGCCGATGCGCAGCAGGCTGCAATGGGAAACGGCCCGGTAGGTCCCCTCCTCCCCCGAGCCGCCGAACAGGGACTGGCTGCCGATGAACGAGCCGAAGGACAGATGGTTCTTCACCCCGGCGGCGGCGTCCAGGTAGGCCACGGTGCCGGTCAGCACCATGTCCAGGTGATCGAGGCGCCGCCCCGGCGCCCAGATGATGGTGCCGGCGTTGCAATCCACAATGGGGGCATTGAGCAGCATGCGCACCTGGTCGGCGGCCACGTTGGGAAACAGGCCGCTCAGATGCCGGGCGGCCTGCTGTTGCAGGTAGTCCTGTTCGCCCTTGATCAACACGTCCAGGGCGCCAAAATGGGTCTCGGAGCCGATCTCCATCTCCCGGGTGGTGAGCCCGCGGTTGGTGTGGGCGAGGATCAGGCGTTCCGAGGCATCCTGCTGGAAATCCTCCGCCAGGCCATGGATCATCCCCCCCCCGGCGTCGAGCTTCTTCAGGTCGGCCGGCTGCAGGTAGTCCCGCTTGACCTGATCGATGAAGGCCCGGGGCACATCCCCGAAGCCGTCGCCGGCCATGCGGTCCAGCACCTGGAAGGAGGAGAGGTCCGCCCAATGGGCATAGGTGCGGTAGCCGTCCCGATCCAGGGCCCGGAACAGGAACAGGGTGGTCTCTACCGGATGGGGCGAATGGATCGGCTTGACCTGCAGGCCGCCGCAGTTGTTCCAGACGCCGCTTTCCAGGTCGTGGATTTCGAAGAAATTCTCGAACTGGCAGACCTCCAGGGACAACAGGGCGGCGAACTTGGCCGCCACCGAGGTCCGCACCAGGGCGGTGGCATAATATTTCAATCGCCGGCCGCATTGGATCAGGGCCGGCAGGCCGCCGAAATGGTCGTCGTGGCCATGGGTGTGGAAGATGCCTTCCACCTCGCTGATGTCGATGCCCAGGGCGGTGAGGGACTGGAGAATGCCGGGTCCGGCGTCCACCAGGTAGATGCGCCCCTGGAACATGATCACGCTGCCCATGCTGGGCCGGGAGATGTCCCAGCCGTCGCCCTCGCCGGTGTGCAGCACGGCAAAGTAGTGACGCTGGAAGCGGTGCCGCCCCAGGGGATAGGGCGACTCGAACACCGAGCCGGCAGGCAGGTTGAGGTCCACGTCCGAGGTCTTGCCCCGGTATTCGAAGCGAAAGCGGTTGAAGCCGATCCGGCGCACGGTCACGCCCTGGCGGATTTCCACCGGATCCCGGGTGACCTCCAGGGTGTCGATGAAATCCCGGGGCGAGCGGATGGTGCCGAAGGCGAATTTCAGCTTGATCCGCATCAGGATCTCGGCGGTGTCGGCGTCCACCCCGCAGGCCATGATCTCCTCCCTGGAGTTCAGACCGTAATTGCCCCGGTGGATGTATTCCATCTGGGCCAGCACCTGCTCCCGGGAGCCGATCAGCATGGGCTTGACCCCGGTGTTGTTGGGATGCTTGGGGATGATCATCCCCTGGCGATACAGCATCTGGAGGACGGGAAATTCCGAGAGGTTGGAAAATCCACCGTTCTGCACCAGGACATCGGACAGCAGGATGACGTTGGGACCGGTCTCGTAGGCCACGCCATGGCTGGTGGCGGTCTTGATGAAGCCCTGGCGCATGAGATGCTTGACCACCTCCGCCGGGCAGCCGCACAGGATGTAGAGGCCGACCTCGGGCACCTGGATCCAGTAGACTCCCGGGGTCACCTGGAGGGTCAGCAGGTTGTGCATCGCCTCCCGCTGGGCTTCCTGGGCGGCTTCCAGTTCGGCGGTGCGCTGTTCGAGCTGGGCGGTGCGCTGGCGCACCTCCTGTTCCAGGGCGCGCTTGCGGGTGGCCAGGGCCAGATGGGTGCGCAGCCGCGCCCGGACGATGGGCGGCGAAATGGGCTTGGTCAGATAGTCCACCGCCCCCAGTTCCAGGCCGATGGTCTCCTCGTCGGCTTCCTCCATGGCCGAGTAGAAGATCACCGGGATCATCCGGGTGCGGGGGTCGGCCTTGAGCTGCCGGCAGACCTCGTAGCCGTCCATGTCCGGCATGACGATATCCAGGATGATCAGGTCCGGCTGGGGATCGGTCGCGGCCCGCTTCAGGGCCTGGATTCCGCCCTTGGCCACCAGCAGCCGGTAGTCCTCCTTGAGGACATTGACCAGAACGTCGATGTTGGTCTTCTCGTCATCGACCACCAAAATGCGATGTTTCAGCGCTTCGTCCATGGTCTTCACCCCTCGATCAGCCCGTTGTCGATCAGCTTGTCCAGCAGGGCCTGGCGGGTGACCGGTTTGGTCAGATAATCGGTGCAGCCGCCCTTGAAATAGGCTTCCATCACCGCCCGGGGGGAATCCAGGGCGCTGACCATGAAAACCGCCGCCTCGGCGTTGGACGGCACCTGGTATTCCCGCTCCATGGCGCGAATCCGCTCCAGCACCATCTGGCCGTCCATCCCGGGCATCATGATGTCCAGCAGCACCAGGTCGAAGGGATGGCCATCCAGGAGATCCGCCTCGAACAGCTCCAGGGCCTGCTGGCCGTCGCTCACCATGTCGTATTCCCCGAAGGGTTTCATGATGTCCCGCAACAGCTTGCGGTTCTCGAACTGGTCATCGACGATGAGCGTCTTCATATGAAGATTTCCAATCCCGGCCCATTTCGAGGCCGTTTGGGAGCGGAGCGGACCATTCCATCAGGCGCTGGAATTGTATGGCATTCACATCATTCTCTCCAGAAATTCCGCTCTCAGCCTTTTTCATCCCCATCCATCGCGGTCATTGCTCCAGCAGGCCCAGCACATCGGCCACTTCCCGCTCCAGATCGGCGAACAGATGGCCGGCGTCTTCCCAGCTCTTCATCTCCACCTTGCCGATCAGGCGGATGGCCTGCATCTTGACCCGGGAGGCCCCCACCGCCACGGCGACTTTCTTCAGCCATTCGGCGGCCTTGCGGGCCTGGCGTGGATCCTGGCCGTCCATGTGGCGGCGCAGCTCGGCCATCTGCTCCGGGGCCTCCCGCCGGAACTGCTCCCGGGCGGCGGTCACGGCCTCGGGCGGTCCCGTCCCCTCCACCAGGACCGGGCGGCCCGGAGCCTTGATGGAGGAAGGCTCCTCCACCGGCAGGGCCGGCGGGGGCGGCGCCGGGGCGGTGGGGATCGGATGGAGAAAGGGCTCCAGGGTCTCCTTGAGTTCCTGGGGACGATAGGGCTTGCGCAGAAAACCGTTCATGCCGGCTTCCAGGCAGCGGCGGCGTTCCGACTCCATGGCATGGGCGGTGGCGGCCACGATGGGAATGCCGCGCCGGTCCGGGGGCAACGTGGTGCCGGTGCGGATCTCCCGGGCCGTGGCATAGCCGTCCAGCTCGGGCATCTGCAGGTCCATGAGGATCAGGTCGAAGGGACGCTTGGCCAGCCAGTCCAGCCCCTCCCGGCCGTTGTTGGCCACGGTCACCCGATGTCCCAACCGTTCCAGGGTGCCGGTGGCGAGCTTCTGGTTGTTGACCAGGTCCTCCACCAGCAGGATGGCCAGGGAGGAGCGCACCGGAGCGACGGCCGCGGCGCTGGCCTGGTCGGAAGTCGGCGGCGGCTCCCGCCCCAGCACCTTGTTGATGCCCCGCAGCAGCGCGAACTTCTTCACCGGTTTGCGCAGCGCCATGACCGCCCGCAGGGGCAGGTCGGGAACCGGATTCTCCAGCCGCTGGTGGGAAGCCATCAGGAAGAGGGCCTGCCCCCGCCAGCCGGGATGGGTGGCCCAACCTTCGGGCAGGTGTCGGCCCGGCCCCGGGCCGACCTGATCCAGGATCAGCACGTCGCAAGGCTGTCCGGCGTCCCGGGCCTGGTCCAGGGCCGCGGCCAGCTCCCCGGGAACGGCCACCGCCCGGGTCAGGGCGCCGAACTCCCCGGCCAGCGCCGCGACGATGGCCGCCCCCGGCGGATTGGCCAGGGCCACCAGGAGGTTCACCCCGGCCAGGGGCGCCTCCGGCACCCCGCCCCGGCTCCGCTCCTCCATCACCAGATCCTCCCGGTGGGCGCCCCGGCGGCCGATGCCGAAATCCGCGGTGAAATGAAAGGTGCTGCCCTGCCCCGGGGCGCTGTCCACCCAGATTTCGCCGCCCATCAACCCCACCAGACTGCGGCTGATGGTCAGTCCCAGACCGGTGCCGCCGAACTGACGGGTGGTGGAGCCGTCGGCCTGGGTGAACCGTTCGAAGATCTGCTCCTGGCGATCCTTGGGGATGCCAATGCCGCTGTCGGCGATGGAAAAACGCAGCCGCAGGCATTCCTCGTCCCCCACCGGCGCCCGCTCCCGGGCCACCCGCACCACCACCTGGCCGGTTTCGGTGAACTTGATGGCGTTGTTGACCAGGTTGATCAGGATCTGCCCCAGGCGCAGCGGGTCGCCGTGGAGGGTCTCGGGCAGGCCGCTCTCCACCCGACACCAGAGTTCGAGATCCTTCTGATGTGCCCGCACCGCCAGGGTTTCGACGATGTTTTCCAGGCGCCCCAGCAGGTCGAAGGGAATCGACTCCAGCCGCAGCCGGCCGGCCTCGATCTTGGACAGATCCAGGATCGAGTTGATCAGCTCCAGCAGGGATTGGGAGGACTGGGCCACGATGGTCAGGAATTCCCGCTGCTCCTCGGACACCGTGGTCTGGAGCAGCAGATCGGTCATGCCGATGATGGCGTTCATGGGGGTGCGGATTTCATGGCTCATGTTGGCCAGGAATTCGCTTTTGGCCCGGTTGGCCGACTCCGCCACCGTCAGGGTTTCCTCCAGGGATTTGACCAGCTGCTTGCGTTCGGTGATGTCATGCATGAACCCGGTGAAGAACACCTGGCCGGCGTTTTCCACCGAGGTCAGGGCCATTTCCAGGTCGATCTGGCCGCCATCGGCCCGCAGGCCGGGCATTTCGATGCGCCGCTTCAGGCGTTTTCTCTCCCCATCCGCTCCGCTGTCCTTCAGCCAGGATTCCATCACCTCCCGATGCCGCTCCCGGTACTCCGGGGGAATGATGGTTTCCAACAGGTTGCGTCCCAGCATCTCCCGGCGGCCGTAGCCGAACAGCTTTTCCGCCGCCGGATTGAAATCCACCACCCAGCCCCCCTGATCGGTGGTGATGATGGCATCCAGGGCCGTCTCCAGCACCGACTTGAGGTAGTTCTCCCGGGCCCGCACCCGTTCCATGGCCTTGGCCAGCCGCTCGGTGCGCTCCTCCACCAGTTTTTCCAGGGCGCCGTACTTTTCCACGATCTCGATGTTCTGGCTCACCCGGCAGAACAGTTCCTCGTTGCGGAACGGTTTGATCAGGAAATCGTTGGCCCCGGCCTTGATGAAGCGGGCCGCCAGGTCATCGCTGCTGGTGGAGCTGATGCCGATGATGGCCACCTCCTCCCGGGAATGCTTGGCGCGGATCATCTTGGTCAGCCGGAAGCCGTCCATGCCGGCCATCTGGTAATCGGTGAGAACCAGTTTCACCGGCTGGCGTTCGTCCAGGATCTTCAGGGCCGCCTGGCCGTCCGCGGCCTGCAACACCTCGAACCCGTAGCGTTCCAGGAAATGGCAGACCATGGCCCGGAAGCTGCGGGAATCGTCCACCACCAGCACCCGGGTGTTGCGGTTGCGGCGGATGCGGTCGATGAAGTAGATCACCGAGTCGATGACCCGGATATTGTCCTTGATGAAATAATCCAGCACCCCCTTGGCCATGATCCGGTCCCGGAAACCTTTTTCGTAGTTGCCGGTCAGGACGATGGCGGGGATGGATTCCCCGAGGACGAGATCGACGATCTCACCGTCGGGGGCATCGGGCAGGTGCAGGTCCAGCACGCCCAGGAAGAACGTCGCGCCGCCCCGGGCGGCCTCAACCGCCTCCCGGGCTTCGGCCAGGCTGCGGGCCAGGACCACGCGGCAGTCGGGGGTGGCTTCGATGCGCTCCTTCAGGACCTGGGAAAAGCTCTTGGAGTCTTCCACCACGAGCAGCGTGTCCATGGCGTCCCTCTGCCCCGCGCCGAAACATGAACACCCTGCCCCGGCCGGGGACCGCAAGCCCGAATCAGTCGGGGATCAGTTTGTAGTCCTTCAATTTCTGGATCAGCTTGGCCTGGGTGACCGGCTTGGTGAGATAGTCGGTGCAGCCACCCCGGAAGAAGGCCTTGACCACATGTTCCTCGGTATCCAGGGCGGAGACCATGAAGACCACGGTTTCCTTGCGGCCGGGACGGCGGTGCTTGTCCTCGATGGAGCGCAGGTGTTCCAAGGCCGACTGGCCGTCCATGATGGGCATCATGATGTCCATGCAGACCAGATCGTAGGGGGCGCCCTCCTCCATGCCGAATTCGAACACCTCCACGGCCTCCTGGCCATTGGCGGCGAAGTCGCATTCGCCATATTTGGCGAGATACTTTTCCAGCAGCATCCGATTCTGGAATTCGTCATCGACAATCAATATCCGCACGATCGGTTCTCCAAACCCTATCCAAGGGACGGTTCCCCCCCGCCAAGCAATGGCCTTGGACAGGATGCCTCATTTGACCCCATGGAAGCCATTTTTTTTCCGTGCCGCCACCGACACGCCCGCGAGCCTCCCCGGCGGCGGCGCCTGGCCCACGGAACAGGGAGAGAAAGAGGAAAGGGTGGGCTGGATGGACAAAACCGTGATCAGGGAAAAGCGTTGATGGCGTCCCAGAGTGATTGAGCGGTCCGATCCTCCCGACTGCGAGTGAGGCGTTTCATGGAACTTCCAGTAACTACGAAATGTCGTTATAGTTGACGCATGAACATCGAATGGGACGAAGACAAGCGGCTCACCAACCTGCGCAAGCATCGGATCGATTTCCGGGATGCCGGGGAGGTGCTGTCCGGTCCCACGATGATCATCGAGGACAACGGACCCTACGACGAACAGCGGTTTCTGACCCTGGGCCTGCTGCGCGGTCATGTGGTGGTCGTGGCGCACACCGAGCGGGACGACCGCACTCGGATCATTTCCATGCGAAAGGCGGTGAAACATGAGCGGGAAGCGTACTTCTCCCAGTTCTGAGACCGATTGGGCGGCCCTGGACGCCATGACGGACGACGAGGTGGACACCAGCGACATCCCGCCGATTCCGCCGGAGCGGTTCGCCCAGGCCCTGGTGCGGCGAGGTTTGCCACCAACGCAGGCGAAGCGGCAGATCACCCTGCGGCTCGACGCCGATGTGTTGGACTGGTTCCGGGACATGGGGCACGGCTATCAGACGCAGATCAACGCCATCCTGCGGGCCTACAAAGAGGCGCATAAGCCGGGGTGAGGCTCACGCCATATGTGGGTTTGCATCTCCTCCCGGGCCACATCTTGGCTTCCAGGGGGCATGGAGAGGCAAAATATCCGGCCGGAAAAGCTGTGCTATGCTCCTCGCATCAACCCGATTCGAGGAGGTTTCCGTAACAGCAGCAAACCGCCCTCGGATGACCCGAACCGGAAGAAAACCCCCGGCAACGGCAATGGCAACAAACCCGGCGGTCAAAAGGGGCATCGGGGAGCAAACCTCGAACCTGTCGCCGACCCGGACGAGATCATCATCCTGAAAGTGGACCCGACCACCTTGCCACAGGGCGTCTACCGGGAAGACGGCTTCGAATCCCGCCAGATTTTCGATGTGGACATCTCGGTCCACGTCACCGAATATCAGGCTCAGATCCTGGTCGATCAACAAGGCAAACGGTGGGTCGCCCCCTTCCCGCGGGAGGTTGCCGCCACCGTTCAATACGGCAACAGCGTCAAGGCCGGCGCCGTCTACATGTCCCAGTACCAGTTGCTCCCCTACAACAGGGTCGAAGAACAGTTCGGCGACCTGTTCCACCTCCCCTTGAGCGCCGCCTCCGTCTTCAACTTCAACCAGGACGCCTTCAATCGCCTGGAGCCGTTCGAGCAATGGCTCAAGCAGCAACTGCTCGTCTCCCCGCTGCTCAACACCGACGAGACCGGCATCAACATCGCCGGCAAGGGACATTGGTTGCACTGCCTGTCCAATGACCGGCTCACCCTGTTCCATCCCCATGCCAAACGGGGTGGAGAAGCCATCGACGCCATGGGGGTGCTCCCCCTGTTCCAGGGCATCTTGTGTCACGACCACTGGTCGCCCTACTCCAAGTACGGCGGCTCCCATGCCCTGTGCAACGCCCATCACCTGCGGGAGTTGGAATGGGCCGCCGAGCAGGAAAAACAGTCCTGGGCCAGGTCGCTGAAAGACCTGCTCAAGGGAGCCAGCCACACCAAAAATCTCTCCGCAGGCTGCCCGGACCCGCAAACGGCCCATGAATTCCGGGAACGCTACCGAAAAATCCTGGCAGAGGCCGAAACCGAATGCCCGCCACCCGATAAAAACGACCGCAACGGCAAACGGGGCAGACTCAAACGCAGCAAGTCCAGAAACCTCCTGGAGCGATTGCGGGAGCATGAGCACGGCGTCCTCATGTTCCTGGACGATCCCCGGGTCCCGTTCTCGAACAACCAGGCCGAGAATGACCTGCGCATGACCAAGGTCCATCAGAAGATCTCCGGCTGCTTCCGTTCCCAGGAGGGTGCCGCTATCTTCTGCCGTATCCGCGGTTTCCTCTCCACCTGCCGCAAGAACGGCGTCTGTGCAACACAGGCGCTCAAAGATCTATTCCGGGGCAAATGGCCGGATTTCATGACAATGCCCTGACCAATCCCTGGCCCGCTATGGCGGTTGGCCCGCAGGGGGTGGTGAATAGTTACCTTGGCAGATCCAATCATGCCGGAAAGGGCTGCGGACGTCTTCATTCAAACCGGATGTCCGGTAAATCCGGCACGTTTCCGGGATTTTGCAATTTCCTCATCTGGAACTACGCCGGCCCACCGGAACCCCTCGGCCTGGTGGCGGTGGCCCGGCCCGATGTCCTGGAACTGCTGATCGACCATGGCCTGGACGTGACGGAGCGCAACGCTTTCGGCAAGACGGCGCTGATGGCGGCGGCCCAGGAGGGGCAGGAGCAGGCGGTCGAACTCCTGCTGAAAGCCGGGGCGGCGCTGAACGCGGTGACCGAGGTCGATGTGTCCAGGTTGCCCAGCAAACTGCGCCATACCTTCCGCACGGCCCTGATGTACGCGGCGGACCAAGGCAACCCGGCGGTCATGGAACGATTGCTGGAACGGGGGGCCGATCCGACCCTGCCGGACAGCCAGGGCCTGCGGGCCATTCATTACTATCTGGGCGAAGGCCCGACCCCGGGCCGGGAGGGCAATCGCGACCTGGCCCTGGTGGAACGGCTGTCGGGCATCCAGCCTTCCGCTACACACTGAGGTTGCCAAAGAGCCTCCCGATGATCCCCGGGATCCTCATGACAAACCGCCCCCGGCCAGCAGTCCAGCCAAACCATCCGCCACCTCGGCCAGCACCGGCCCCCACTCCCCCAGCCGGGCCTGGGGAAAGACCCGCATGGCGGGATACCAGGGCGTGCGAGTCTCTCCCGGCAGCCAGCGCCAATCATGATTGTGCCGCACCAGGGTCCAGACCGGCACACCCTGGGCCCCGGCCAAGTGGGCAGGGGCGGAATCCACGCTGATCAGCAGATCCAGATTGTCCAGCAGGGCGGCGGTGTCGGCGAAATCGCCGATCTCATCCCCCACCGCCAGCCAGTTCGTCCCCGGCGGCGGGGCCGCGGCCCGGGCGACGGCACCCCTCTGCAGACTGATGAACGCGATGCCCGGCACCCGGAACAGCATCGCCAGTTCGTCGAAGGGCACGCTGCGAAAGCGGTCGAAGCGTACCTCGGGATTGCCGGACCACACCAGCCCCACCCGGATCCTCCCCGCCGATCCCTGGGCCAACCGCTGCCGCCACTGGGCGCTGCGTGCCGGTGGTGGGGCGACATAGGGCCGGTCCATGGCGATGCCGGCCTGGTCCAGATCCAGATGCCAGGGCAGGCTGAGCAGAAAAGTCCAATAATCATAGGATCCCAACGCCAGCAGCCGCTCCAGGGGCACCAGTCCCACCCCGGGGAGGGACCGGGCCAGCTCCCACAGCGGCGCGGGCACCGCCAGATCCACCTGGGCACCAGCGGCGGCCAGGCGTGGGGCGAAGCGCCAGAACTGGAGCTGGTCGCCAAACCCCTGCTCCGGCACCAACAGGATCCGCCGGCCGGCCAGGGGTTCCCCCCGCCAGCGTGGATGGGGCAGACTGGGAATCGTCTGTCCGGTGAGCCGGCACATGCCTTCCTCCAGGCGGGCTTCATACCAGGGCCAGCCCTCCCGATAGCGGCCCCGCAGCAGCAGATCGACCCCCAGACCGAAGCGGGCCAGGGCGTGACCGGGGTGGCGGGTCAGCACCGTCTCGAAACAGTTCCGTGCCCCGTCCCGGTTGCCCTGGTATTGCAAAGTGTTACCAAGGTTCAACAGGGCATCGACAAAACCCGGCCGGTGGATCAGGGCCGCCTCGAAACAGGCGGTGGCCGCCTCCAGCCGGCCCTCTTCCTGCAGCAGAATACCCAGGTTGTTATGGGCTTCGGCAAAAACGGGATGCCGCTCCAGCACCCGGCGCAGCAGGGCCTGGCCCTCCTCCCGCCGCCCGGACCGGGCCAGCATCCAACCCAGATTGTTGTGGGCGCCGGGATGGTCCGGCTGCCAGGCCAGGGCCTGGCGGTAAGATTGTTCCGCCTCGATCGTCCGGCCCAGACCTTCCAGGGCCAGACCCAGATTGAACTGGGCGTCGGCATAGGCGGGCCGCAGGCGCAGCGCCTGCCGGTAGCAGTCGGCGGCCCGGTCGAACTCCCCCAGGCCCCGATGCACTTCTCCCAGATTGTTCCAGAAGGCGGCATCGTCGGGCCGCCAGGCCAGGGCGGCGCCGATCAGGTCCCGGGCGGTGACCCCGTCGCCCTGCTGGTGATGCACCAGCCCCAGCAGATGCAGGGCATCCGGCTGCCGGGGATCCTGGGCCAGGATCCGGCGATAGAGCTGTCCGGCCGCCTCCAGCGCGCCACGCTGATGATGGGCCACGGCGCTGGCCAACAGGGCCGGATCCTGGGCAACCCTGTCGTCCTGTTCTCTGCCCATGGTCCGCAACCTTCTGCAAGAGTGACCGTGAGAGTCGCCTCGCGACTCTCACGGCGGAGGGTGGAGGGAGGCTTCCCCCTTCCAGCAAACTTACCGTGAGAGTCGCCTCGCGACTCTCACGGCGGAGGGTGGAGGGACAGGGATAGCATTTCGACCCGGCCCTGTCACAACGAAAAAGCGCCGGGTCACCCTTGACCCCCCTGTTCCCCTGTGGCAAAGACCCCCGTGGTCACCACCCCATCGGCCACCGTTGCCATCCGGTCCAATCCATGACCTCCGACACCCGTTCGCCCTCCCACGCTCCCAGCGCTCTGGAACAACTGATTCAGACCGCCACCGGGCATCTGCAAGCGGGCCGGACCGCCGAAGCCCAGGACTGCCTCGAAGCGATCCTGATCCAGGATCCGCGTCACGCCGGGGCGTTGGCCAATCGGGGCCTGCTGGCCCTGCAGCAGGGCCGACCCGCAGAGGCCATCCCGTTCCTGACCCGGGCGGCCGATCTGGCGCCCGATTGGGCCGGACTGCTGGGCCATCTGGGGGCGGCCCTGGCCCAATCCGGACGCCACGCCGAAGCCCGGCCGATCCTGGAGCGCTCCCTGGAGATCGACCCGGACCAGACCCAGGTCGCCTTCCATCTGGGTCTGGTCCTGCTGGAAGAAAATCGCGCCGGCGCGGCCATCGATCCCTTGCAGCGGGCGCTGGCCCTGGACCCCCGGTTTTTTCAGGCCAGCAACAATCTGGGCAACGCCCTGCGGGCCGTGGGGCGCAGCGTGGAAGCGGTGGGCGCCTACCGGCGGGCATTGGCCCTGCGGCCCGACTTTGCCGAGGCCCACCTCAACCTGGGCCTGGCCCTGCTGGAACTGAAACGGTTCACCGAGGCCGAGGTCGTCCTGCGCCGGGTGGCGGACCACCCGACCCATGGGGCGGCGGCCCGGACGGCCCGGGCCCGGGCGCTGCTGGGACTCGACCGGCCCGCGGAGGCCGCCGAAAGCTGCCGCCAGGCCCTGGCCCTCGACCCGGATCTCTACGAGGCCCGGATCACCCTGGCCACCCTGGCCCATGGCCGGGGGGAACGGGAAGCGGCGGTGGCCCACCTGCGCAAGGCGGTGACCCTGCGACCCCAGGCCTTCGAAGGATTCAACAATCTGGGGGTGCTGCTCAAGGAACTGGGCCGCTGGGAGGAAGCGGCCGTGGCCCTGCAACAGGCCGTGGCCCTGCAACCGGAGGCGGCGGAGGCCCACAACAACCTGGGCGTGGTGCTGGCCAAACTGGGACTCTGGCCCCGGGTGATCACCCACTGCGCCCGGGCCCTGGAGCTGCGGCCCGGATTCGCCGAGGCCCATGTCAACCTGGCCACCGCCCTCCAGGAGACCGGCCGGCTGCCCGAGGCGGTGGCCCATTACCACCAGGCGCTGGACCGCCAGCCCCGACGGGTGGAAATCCTCGACAATCTGGGACTGGCCCTGCTCAAGATGGGCGATCCCCAGGGGGCGCTGGAGGTCCATCGGCGGGCCGTCGAGCTGGAGCCCGATTTCGAGAACGTCCGCTATCTGATCAATACCCTGCTGTATCACCCGGACCTCGACCCGGCGGAAGGCTTCCGGCTGCGCTGCGCGGCCATGGCCCGCTGCACCGCCGGCCTGGATGCCGTCCGGCCACCGCCCCCCCCCTCCGGAGAGCGGCTGCGTATCGGCTACCTCTCCTCGGATTTCCGGGACCACCCGGTGGGCCACAACATCACCCCCCTGCTGACCCACCATGACCGTCGGCGTTTCGAGATCTTCTGCTACGCCGAGGAAACCCGCCCCGACGCTCACACCGCCACCTTGCGGAGCCTGGCGGATCACTGGGTGGTCAGCAACGGGCTGGACGACGCCGCCCTGGCCCGGCGCATTCGGGAGGACGGCATCGGGGTGATGGTCTATCTGGCAGGGCACTACGACCTGAACCGCCTGGCCGTGGCCGCCCACCGGCCGGCGCCGGTGCAGGTGACCTTCCACGATGTGGCCAGCTCGGGCCTCGCGGCCATGGATTACTGGCTGACAGACGCCGTCCTCCATCCCCCGGATCGCCGGGAGCCGGCCACCGAAACCCTCTGGCGGCTGCCGGCCTTCTATGTGTTTCCCCAACCCGTCGCGGCCCCGGACCCGGGGCCGCCGCCACTGCTGCGCCGGGGGGCCGTCACGTTCGGGGCCTTCTGCAATCCCGCCAAGCTCAATCAGCGGGTGGTGGCGTTGTGGAGCCAAATCCTGCTGGATCTGCCCGGCAGCCACCTGATATTGAAATACCGTCGTCTGCTGGAGGAAAGCCCCCTGACGGCCCAGCTGCGGGAACGGTTCACCGGCCATGGGGTGGCCGGGGAGCGCATCGTTTGCCTGGGGTTCGACGCCGCGCCCGGGGAGCATCTGGCCCGGCATCGGGAGGTGGATATCGCCCTGGACCCCTTTCCCCACAACGGTCCCACCACCACCTTTCAGGCCCTGTGGATGGGCGTGCCGGTGGTGACCCTGGGGGGGGAGACCTTCGTGGGACGCATGGGGGCGGCCGTGGTCACCCAGGCCGGACATCCGGAATGGGTGGCGCAGGACGCGGCGACCTATCGGCAATGCGTGCTGGAACTGGCCGGCAATGTCCATCGGCTGGCGGAGCTGCGCCGCAACCTGCGGGGGGCGGTGATCCGCTCGACCCTGTGCGACGGCCTGGCCCACGCCCGGGCGGTGGAGGCGGCCTATCTTGGGATGATGGTGCGACGGAACGAGGCTTGAAGCAGAGACCCAGCCCGCCGTGACAGCATCGTGCGAGGATTGGGGCGGGCTGGGCAGAGGAAGTGGTTGCGGAGAGAATAGCAATCACAGTGCCAAGCCCAGTCCGGGTCAACAAGTCAGGGCCACCTCCAGCAGGCGGCCAGCGCCTTCAGCCGGCCGGTCAGGGCGAAGGCCAGCCAATCCCCGCCGATGGCGGCCAGACGCAGAAGCAGGGCCGCCGCCAGGGTGACCTCGGGGCCGAAGCGTTCGCCCAGGATCATCAGCAGCACCGCTTCCAGGACGCCCAGTCCCCCCGGGGCGCCGGGGGTGATGAGTCCGGCCCACCAGGCCAGGGCATGGGCGCTGATCAGCAGCGGCAGCGCCGCCGGGGTGACCGCCGCCCCCACCAGGGCCAGGGCCATCGCCAGCATGGTCCCCGTCACGGCGAAGACCAGCACATGGCCCGTCACCGCCCGGGCGGCGGCTGCCAACAATCCGACACCCCCCCCGCCCCCCCGGCGGGCCACCAGCATCACCCCGGCCAGCACCACCAGGGGCAATGCCAGCAGGGGGATGCCATTGTTCATCCAGGCCGGGGCCGCCCATCCGCCCAGGAATGGTCCCAGGATCCCGGCGGCAAAGGGGAGCGACAGGCTGACCGCCGTGCCGAAAGTCAGGGCCACCTCCAGCAGGCTGGCCAGGGCCAGGGTGGCCTGATCCACCCCGAGGCGACGCCCCAGCAGGTTGCGGGCGATGAACTCCATCACGTTGCCCGGCAGGTATTTGGCCACCGCGCCCCGGGCATAGACGGCGAACAGCGTCCCCAGGGACCAGTCCCCGGACCCGGAACCGACCACCCCCGCCAGCACCCATCCCCAGCACCGGCACAGCAGGGCGATCACCGCCAACCGCACCAGGGTCAGGCCGGTCAGCCCGGCCAGCAGCGCCGGCCATGACAGGTCGGCCAGACGGCTCCAGTCCATGCGGGTCAGCCGCTGGGCCAGGAACAGCAGACAGGCAGCGGCCAGGACCCAGCCCAACCAGCGCAGCCGTTCCGACCAGCCCCGGCCGTCCGGAGGCTCTCTCACGCCGCCGGCCCCGGCCGCTGACCGATGGGTCGGGCCGGCACCCCGCCGACAATAGTATAGGGCGGTACATCCTGGGTCACCACGGAGCCCGCCGCCACCACGGCCCCCATGCCGATCTCCCGCACTCCGGGCATGATCACCACATAGGCCCCCAACCAGGCATCCCGGCCGATGCGCAGGGGGGTGCGGTCGATGGGCCAGGTGACCTTGTCCCCGGGACCCATGCGGTGGTCATGGGTTTCGATGAGACAGTTGCGGCTGATCCAGACCTCGTCCTCCAGCACCACTCCGCCGCTGTAGTCGATTTCGGTGTGGTGGTTGATGGCCACCCCCCGGCCCAGGACCAAGCGGCCCGCCGGGGTGGGGGGAACGATGAAGTTGGCGTGGAGCAACAGGCAGTGGTGGCCGATCATCAACCCCGGTCCGCCGCCAAACAGCCAGGCGATCACCCGGTTGCGCAGCATCAGCAGGGGCGGAAAGTCGAACAGCTGCAGACCGACGAGCTGTTGGATCAGCCGCAGCAGCAATTCCCTGAACAGGTAGAGGATCCGGGTCATGTCGGCCGGTCCTTCAAGGGCCACCGCCCGCCGGCAGGCGGTAGAGGCCGATCTCCGCGCTGCCCGCCAGCCGCTGCCAAGTGGGCGGGACGGCCGTGACGAAATCCGGCAAGTCCTGGCCGTAGCGGCTCCCCAGGGCCAGGAGGCGCTGGCGGTGGAGCAGCAGATGGGGGACCCGGCCGGCCTGCTCCGGAGCGCCCAGAGTCTCCCAGCGGGCCAGATGGATGTTGTCCGGCACCTGGCGGGAAAAATAGAAAGGCAGCAGATCCAGGGTGCGGTGGTCGGTGTAGACCACCACCGGCCCGGTCAGCCGGGCCAGATGCTGTTGCACCACATGCCGTTCGGTCCGTTCGGCCGGCCCCTCCCCCAGCAGGCCCTCCCGCTGGGCCAGCAGGGGAATGCCCAGGAACGCCACCCCCAGAATCGCCCGGTACAGCCAGCGACTCCAGGCCCGATTTTGGAACACCGGCAGGGTCGCCACGATCCCCCAGGCCACCGGCAGGGCCGCCAGCAGCAGGTGTTTCTTCATCAGGCCCAGGTGGGCCGAGGCCACGAACCCAACACCCAGCAGCAGCAACAGCGCCAGTCCCGATCCCAGGCCGGGTCCCCTCCCCTCCCGGGTCAGGGACAGGGCGGCGAACAGGGTCAGCAGCGGCAAGAGGATCTGGAGGTAGCGGGGATGGGTCAGAGGCATGGGCCGGTAGAGGGAAAGCGAGCTGCTGCCGAACCACCAAGTGAGCAGCAACAGCAGCAGAAACAGGCCCCAGAAGGCCGTTTCCGGCGCGTGCCGGCGCTCCAGCCCGGAGCGGATCCAGGCCGGCAGGGCCAGCAGGGCCGGAAAGGCCAGGCCCGGCACCGTCAACAGCATCACCAGGGGTCCCAGGGTCAGGCGGTGCAGGAGGTCCTGGTGGTCGTGGAGTTGCAGGGCCGTGGTGCGGGCGGCGTTCACGGCGCGGATGCGAAACAGCGGATCCCCGGTCAGGCTCCAGTAGATGCCCAGATAGAGCAGCAGCAACCCCAGTCCTCCGGCCAGGGCCACCTGCCAGAACAAGCGATGCCGGGCCGCCCACAGATCGTGGATCAGGATCGTCACCAGGAAGGGAATGACCCACACCGCCGACTCCCGGCCCATAAAGGCGATCAGCAGCGCGAGGGGCAGGGTCGATGCCCACAGCACCACCGCTCCCCGGGAGAGGCCGTCCACCCGCCCGAAGCACAAGGCCGCCGCCCCCAGCAGAACGCAGGCGGTGACGATGGGATCCGGCAGCAGCTGCAGGGTCACCTCGATCTGCAACGGATTGACCGCCAGCAGGAAGGCGGCGGTCAGGGCGGTGGCCGGACCGGCCAGCCGGCGAGTGACGGCGAAGAGGGTGACGATGGTGAGCAGGGAGGCGGCCAGGGGCCAGAGAGCGGCGCTGACCGGCCCGTACCCCAGCCAGCGGAACAGCAGGGCCACCGGGGCGAACACCGCCAGGCGGTTGTTGAAATGGCTGGCGGTGAGGGCATAGTCCCCCCGCTCCAGGGCCCGGGCATAGTCCATGTAAGCCAGATCGTCGCTGGCGCCGAAATGGGGACCGGCCAGGAAGAACCAGCCCCCATGGAGTGCCAGGATCCCCAGCAGCATCCACCCGCTGCCCCTGCTGTCCAAGCCCGGCCGATCCATCATCCCTCCCATTCACCCCAGGTCTCGGCCAGGCCGAACGACAGCCGCCGAGGCAGGGTCATCCAGTTGTAGGGCAACATCAGGGTGGGGAGAACCACCAGCGGGGGCGCCTGGGTTACCCGGGCCAACTGGGTCAGGCAGCTCCGGGCGTCCCGGGGCAGGGAGATGCCGGCCAGCCCCAGCATCGGCCGCTGGACGTTGAACACCGGATGGTAGAACCGGGTTTCACCCCGTTCCAGGGGCACCACGAACGGCCAGGGGACATAGTCACCGTTGCGTTCCTTCTGGCCCGGATCCCCATGATGCATGGTGACGGGAATGCGGGTCCTGGGGCACTGTTCGGCCCGGAACCGCAGCAGCAGATAGTCGAAGGGCTCCGGCTCCATGGCCCATTCGGGGTGGAGCTGGTTGATCTTGAGGAAATCGGTGCCCTCGGGAGCCTGCCGTCCCCGGGGCACATCCCGCAGGCGCAGCATGACCTGGCCGGGAAGTTCAGCGGTTTCGGTGAAGGGCAGGTCTTCCAGGGGGGCCTTTTCCACCTCGGCCACCAGCACCCCGACGTTGCCCGCCTGCCAGATGGTCAAGAACGGCAGCGGACCGAAGGCCAATGCGCCCAGGATCGCTCCGCACAGCAGCACCGCGCGCCAACCGCGGGTCCAGACAGCGGCGGGCGCGCCCGCCGCCCCGTTGACCACGGCGGGGCGCAGCAGGACTTCCAGCCAAGCCGGACGCCCTCCCCGCCAAGACAGGGCGCCCCGGATCAAGGCATTGGCCAGCATCAGGGTCACCCACAGGGGGATGACCAGGACATGGAAATAGTGGCGCTGATGGAACTGGAGAAAGGTATAGGCATAGAACAACAAGGCGAACAGCCCCAGGAACAGCCCCTGCCGCAGGGAAATCCAGGCCGTCACGCCGATGGCGGCCAGCAGCACCAGCACCCCGCCCTGCTTGACGATGCCCTTGTCGCTCAGGCGGTCCACGGCACCCAGGCCCCGCATCCACATGTCGGCGGGGAACTCCCGCATCAACTCCTCCATGAACCGGGCGGAGGCCCGGTAGAATTCCGGTTCGAAGCCGTGCTGGTCGGGACGTTTGAGGATCTCTCCCCGGGTGCGCTGGGCATGATGGCGGATCTGGGAAATCCCGTTGTAATCACAGGGCTCCCGGGCGATTTCATACAACGGATTGTCCAGCCCCAGGATGCGGTTGTAATTGGTGGTCTGGCCCACCACCGCCACGTTGCCCTGGGTCCCGCCCCGGGACATCAGTTCGAACAGCGGCCAGCCGCTGGCCAGCATCGCTCCCAGGAACAGGGCCACCGCCAGGGCCCGGAGACGCCAGCCGGCGGCGCTGTCGCCGAACAGCAGCAGCACCCCGATGAAGGCCGGCACCGCCACCAGGATCTCCTTGCGGACGCCAAGGCATTCATCCACCAGGACCCCGCCCAGCAGCGCCAAAATCAGCAGGGCCGCGGCGCCATGGCGCCGCTTCACCAGCCACCCCATGATCAGCCAGAGCGCCAGGAAGAACACCCCCTTGGGGTAGTCCCGCACCGACTTGACCCCCCACAAGATCTGGCTGGAAAAGGCCATGAACAGCCCCCCGGCCAGGGACCACAGGGGGCCGGAGCCCAGGCGGAATAGGCCATAGGCCAGCAGCACCGTCAGCCCATGGAAGCCGGCCTGGACGCTGTAGAGTGCCTCCCAGGAGATGCCCACCACCGACCAGGCCCAGCCCACCCCGCGCCAGAGATATTGAAAGGTGCCATGGTTGTAGTAATTGAGGGGCTGCTGGATGGCGCCCAGGTCGGCGGGCAGGGCAGAGCAGTCGAAACGCTCCACCGTGCGGTTGATCCCCTTGCGCAGAAACCCTTCCAGTTCCGGCACCTGGAAGCGGTCCACATTGATGTATCCCCGGCCGCAGGCCACCATCACCGCCGGAGCGAATTCCTTCTGGATGAAATCGTGCTGACGGCCATTGTGTTGCAGATACTCCATGGCCGCCAGCCAGGCGCCGGCCAGCAACAGCAGCACGGCCGCGGCTTCCAGCAGGCGCCAGCGCAGGGGCATGGAGGTGATCATTCATCCCCTCCGCAATAGGTGCGGATGGTGTCCAGGAAACGTTCCTTGCGCACCGGCTTGATCAGGTAGCTGTCACACCCGGCCTGCAGGGCCAGCTCCAGGTCCTCTTTGACCGAAAGGGCGGTCAGGGCCACGATGGGGGTGGGAAACCGTCCCTGTTCCCGCTCCCAGGCGCGGATCTCCCGGGTGGCGCTGAAGCCGTCCTGCACCGGCATCAGCATGTCCATGAAGACCAGGTCAAAGAGATCGCTCTGGAAGGCGGACACCGCCTGGGCGCCGTTTTCCACCATCACCAGCCGGCTGGCGCAGCCCTTGAGATAGGCGTTGAAGAGCGCACGGTTGTCCTCGGAGTCGTCCGCCAGCAGAATGCGGCTGACCGCGGTGGGGGTCGTGCCGGTTTCCGGGGCGGACGGTTCCGCTTGTCGGGCTGGGTCGGCCACCGGGGGCAGGGGCAGCCGGATCTCGAAAGTGCTGCCCTCTCCCACCCGACTCTCCACGGTGATGGTGCCGCCCATGGCCTCCACCAGTCGTCTGCAGATGGTCAAACCCAGGCCGGTGCCGCCGTAGCGGCGGGTGGTGGAGGCATCGGCCTGGTTGAAGGGCAGAAAGATCTGCTGCAGCTTGTCGGCAGGAATGCCAATGCCGGTGTCCCGCACCTGGAAGACGATCCGGCCTCTCTCCCCCCGGCTCACCGTCATGGTCACCTCCCCGAAATGGGTGAACTTGATGGCGTTGTTGAGCAGGTTCATCAACACCTGGAGCAGCCGGTCGGGGTCCCCGATCACCCGCTCCGGCAGGTCGGGACCCCGTTCCAGGGACAGACCGATCTTCTTCCCCCGGGCGGCAATGCCCTGGATCTCCAGGGCGGACTTGAAGACATCGTGCAGTTGGAAGGGCCGTTTTTCCAATACCATCTGGCCCGCCTCGATCTTGGACAGATCCAGGGTATCATTGACCAGGACCAGCAGCGCCTCGCTGGCCTTGTGGGCGATTTCCAGGTACTGGCGCTGTTCCGGGGAGACAGTGGTTTCCAGCAACAGTTGACTGGTGCCCATGATGGAATTGAGGGGGGTGCGAATTTCATGGCTCACGGTGGCCAGGAATTCGCTCTTGGCCCGGTTGCCGGCCTCGGCGGCCTGCCGGCCCCGTTCCGCCGCCTGGCGGGCCTCCTCCAGCTCCCGGGTGCGCTCCCGGACCAGGGTTTCCAATCGATCCCGATGTCGCTTCAGTTCCAGGTGGTTGATCACCCGCCGTTTGACGATTTCCGGATCGAAGGGCTTGGTGATGTAATCCACCCCGCCCAGGCGGAAGCCCTCGGCCTGATCGGAAACCTCCTTCCGGGCAGTGACGAAGATCACTGGAATGCCCTGGATGCCCTCGGCCTGTTTCATGCGCCGGCAGACCTCGTAGCCGTTCATCTCCGGCATCATGATGTCCAGCAGGATCAGGTCCGGCGCCAGGCCCGCCGCCAGCAGGGCCAGCGCCTGGGGGCCATTCAGCGCCGCGCAACGGTCGAAATCCGCCAGCACCTCCTTCAGCAGCGCCACGTTGGTCGGCTGGTCGTCCACGATCAGAATCCGCTCGCGCCGGGCCGCCGGGGGCACCCTGAACTCCGCGGCCAGGTCAAGACCCGCGCTCCCGGCCATGCGCCGCAGCAGCTCCAGGGCCTCCGGAAAGTGGAAATCCTCGATCAGTCGGGTCAATTGGCGGAACACGGCCGCCCCGGGTCCCTCCCCCATCAGGTCTCCCAGCCGGGAGAGGGCGGGCTCCACCTCCAGGCTCTGAAAGGCCATGTGGACCGCCAGGGTCTCCAGATGTTCGGCGACCTGGTCCCGATCCAGGGCCAGGTCCAGCCCCGGCCGCCCGACTTCGGCCGGCCCGGGCTGGGTCGGGCCCGGGAACCGGTCCCGCAGGCGGGCCATCAGCCGTTCCGCCTTGTTGACCAACACCGCCAGGGCCGACCGCCAGGCCTCCGGGGGACCTTCCAGGACCTTTTCCAGGGCCTCGACCGCCTGGCAGAGACCCACGGCGCCCAGGCTGGCTGCCGCACCCTTCAGGACATGCAGCCGCACCGCGGCTTCCGACCGGCGCCCCTCGCCCAGGTCCCGGGTCACCTGTTCGGCGACGGTTTCCTGTTCCTCCAGAAAACGCACCAGCAGGCGTCCATGGAGCTTCCGGTTGCCGCCCACCCGTTCCAGTCCGGCCCGCAGGTCGATGCCGGCGATGTCCGGTCCCTCGCCCGCGTCGGGTTTTTCGGGCGGCAGCTCCGGATTCCGCCGCAGCCTGGTTTCGGGAATCCACTTGGCCAGCATCCCGTAGAGCCGTTCCGGACGTACCGGTTTGGTCAGATGGCCGTTCATGCCCGTGGCCAGGCAGCGCTGGATCTCCTCGGGCGGGCCGTGGGCGGTCAGGGCGATGATGGGCAGCGTCGTCCCCTGCCGGCCGCCGCCCTCCCGGATGCGCCGGGTGGCGGCCAGACCGTCCAGGCCGGGCATCTGGAGGTCCATCAGCACGAGGTCGAAGGGATGCCTGGCCACCATCGCCACCGCCTGGAGCCCGTCGCCGGCCGTCTCCACCACCAGACCCACCCGCTCCAGCAGCTCCCGGCCCACCTGTCGGCTGACCGCATTGTTTTCCGCCAGCAACACCCGGCCGCCGCCGACCCGGATCCCGGTCTCCTCCTCGCTGGCCAGAATCCGCTCGCTGCGGCGGTCGATCCCCGTGGTATCCGCGCTCCAGTTTTCCACCAGGGCCCGGATCAGTCGGGGGCGGGTGACCGGTTTTTCCAGCAGGGCGTCTCCCGCTCCGGAAGCGCCCTTGCGGGGGTCCTGTCCGAAGGGCGCCATCAGGACGATCCGGGGCGTGACCGCCCGGGGCGCTTCCGCCTGCAGGGTGGCGCCCAGCTCCACGGCCAGGGCCGCGCCTCCCGGCCCGGGGAGGTTGGCATCCACCAGCAGATGGCGAAAGGGCTCCTCTCCGCCCCCATTGGCCCGCAGCAGAACCGCGATGGCCTCCCGGGCCTCGGCCGCCAGGGTGGGGACCAGGCCCACCGCCCGGGTCAGCTCATGCAGCCACTCCCCCAGCCACACGTTGCCGGTGACCATCAGCACCCGCTCGCCCTGCATGCCCGGCGGCACCGCGGCCACGCGGCGCCGGTTGTCGCCGTGGCGGGCCATGGCCACATGAAAGTGGAAACGGCTGCCCACGCCCGGCTGGCTCTCGGCATCGATCCGGCCGTCCATCAGCTCGACCAGGCGTTTGCTGATCGACAGCCCCAGACCGGTGCCCCCATACTTGCGGGTGGTGGAGGTGTCGGCCTGGACGAAGGGGGCAAACAGCCCCGGCAGGATCTTCGGATCGATGCCGATGCCGGTATCGCGCACCTCGAACTCCAGGCGGAGCTGGTCCTGGTCACCGACCAGGGGCCGGGCGCGCACCACCACCGTGCCTTTTTCGGTGAACTTGACCGCGTTGCGGATCAGGTTGATCAGCACCTGCTCCAGGCGCATCACATCGCCCAGCAGGACATCGTGGAAATCGGCCGGGGCCTGGAGTACCAGTTCGATCCCCTTCTCGGCCACCTGCTGGCTGAACAGGTCGGCGATCCGCTCCAGCATGTGGTGCAGGCTGAACTTGACCGGATCCAGGGTCAGGCGCTGGGCATCCATCTTGGAGAAATCCAGGATGTCGTTGATGATGCCCATCAGGCTGTGGGAGGCGTTCTTGATCTTGCCCAGGTAGTCCAGCAGCCGGGGCGGCACCTCCCCCTTGAGGGCCAGATCGGTGAACCCCAGCACCGCGTTCATCGGTGTGCGGATTTCATGGCTCATGTTGGCGATGAAGTCGCTCTTGGCCCGGTTGGCGGCCTCGGCGGCGCCCAGGGTTTCCTCCAGGGATTTCAAGAGTTGTTTGCGGTCGGTGATGTCCTGCAGGAAGGCGGTGAAGCGGTCCTCCTCGCCCTGGGTCAGCCCGATGAGGGCCACCTGCAGGTCCACCCGCATGCCGTCGGCCCGCACTGCCTGGATCTCCAGGCGCCGGGCCAGATTGAGCGGTTCGGACCGCCCCCGGTGGCTCGCCAGGCCGGCCTCGTGCCGGGACCGCAACTCGGGAGGAACGACGAAGTCCGCCACCGGCCGGCCCATCACCTGCTCCCGCCGGTAGCCGAACAAGATTTCGGCGGCGGGATTGTAGTCCAGCACCCGACCCTGGCCGTCGGTGGTGATGATGGCGTCCAGGGCGTTTTCCAGCACCGACCGGTGCCGGGTCAGGATCGATTGCAGGGCCTGGTGGCGTTCGGTATGTTCGATGTTCTGGTAGACCCGGCACAGCAGTTCTTCCGGCTTGTAGGGCTTGACCAGAAAGTCGTTGGCCCCCGCCTTGATGAAACGCACCGCCAAGTCGGACTCACCGACGGAACTGAGCCCGATGGCCGCCACGTCGTCCCGGGAGTGCCGGGCCCGCAGCCGGCGCATGAAAGCCAGCCCGTCCATCTCCGGCATTTCATAGTCGGAGATCACCAGGTGGACGCGGTTCGCCTCCAGCCGCTCCATGGCCTCCCGGCCGTTCTTCGCCTCCAGCACCCGAAAGCCGAACCGGGCCAGGAATCCGCCCAGCAGCCGGCGGGCGCTGGAGGAGTCGTCCACCACCATCACCTGCAGGCGCTGGTTGCGACGGATGCGGTCCACGGCGTGGATCACCGCCTCGATCACCCCGGCGCCGTCCTTGACGAAATAATCCAGCACCCCCTTGCCCAGCATGCGGTCCTGGAGATCCTTGCGGTACAGGCCGGTCAGGACGATGGCGGGGATCCTGGCGGCCAGGATCTCATCCACGACTTCGCCGTCCGGGGCATCGGGCAGGTTGAGGTCCAGCAGGCTCATGGAAAAAGCCCCCGACCGTTCCTGGATGCGCTCCCGGGCCTGGGCCAGGGAGGCGGCCATCACTGCCTCCACGGGCAAGGCCGCCTCGATGCGGCTCTTCAGCAGCGCCGCAAAGCTGGAGGAGTCCTCGACGACGAGAATGGGATCCTTGGTGGTGGGAGAACTCATCAGCCGAGGTTCGCCGCCGCTCCTCTCCCTAAAGTGACCGGGCATGGGGTTCCCCGCCCGGCAGGAGAGGGTTGCCGCCGGGGCGCCGGACTGCCGGGATTGCCATCATGCCCCGGATCGAATGGATTCGATGAAATCATTTATCCACATCTTCGCCAAATTTTCAACAAGTTCCAGTCGCCCACCCCCCCATGAACCAAAAGGTGTCATGAAATCCTGGTGTTGCGTCTTGCGATCCAGCAAAAATTCCGGACTCCCCGACCCACGATCCCGGCGGCAAAACGTTGACGCCGGGCCGTTCCTCCCGTAGCCTGACCGGCGGATTGACAGTCATGGGCCGGCGCCTCGCGGCCGGTCCTCCGCCGGAGCCACGGTTCCAGAAAACATGACCACCCGCCATCCCGCTTCGGACCCGCGCTACCTCAATATCGGGGAGGTGGCCCAGATCGTCAACGTGGCTCCCCATGTGCTGCGTTACTGGGAAAAGGAGTTTCCCCAGATCCGCCCCATGAAGCGCGGTGGCAACCGCCGGTTCTACCGTCCCGGGGACGTGGACACCCTGCTGCGCATCCGCCACCTGCTCTACGACCGACGCTTCACCATTTCCGGGGCCCGGGAGCATCTGCGTCAATCCTCCGACGCGGCAGCGGCCGGTGGCGGCTCCGCCCAGGAACTGCTGGACGACATCCATCGGGAGCTGCTCGATCTGCACCGCAGCCTCACCGCCGGGTCGCCCGATGTCTCCGGCCATGAATGAATCGCTGCGCTTTCTGCTCAGCAACGACGACGGCATCGACGCCCCGGGGCTCAAAATCCTGGCCGACACCTTCGGACGGATCGGCCAGGTGGCCGTGGTGGCCCCCGACGCCAACCGCAGCGGCGCCTCCCACTCCATTACCCCCCATCGGACCCTCCGGGCCAGCGACTTCGGCAACGGCTGGTTCGCCTTGGATGGCACCCCCGCCGATTGCGTCCAGGTGGCCCTGCGCCAATTGCTGCCCGAGCCGCCCGATCTGGTGATCTCCGGCATCAACGAAGGCGCCAACCTGGCCGACGAGGTCAACTATTCCGGCACCGTCGGCGCCGCCCGGGAGGCGGTGCTGCTGGGGGTGCCCGCCCTGGCGGTATCCCTGGCGGGCAAGGCTCCCTGGCATTTCGAAACGGCGGCACGCATGGCCGTGCTGGTGGCCAGCCAGTGGCGGGAACGGTCCCTGCCGTTCGAGACCTGCCTGAACATAAATGTTCCAAATGGCCCCATTTTTGCAGTAAAACCCCCGATCGTCACTCGCCTGGGCCGGCGCATGGTCGCCATGCCGCCGCCCCGGGGCCGGGATGGACAGCCGCCTCCCTACTGGAAAGCGGTTGAACAGCCGACCGGGGGTCGGTTCATGGATGATTACCAGGCTGTCGCGGCGGGACATGTTTCCGTGACCCCGTTGCGGTTCGATGCCACCTTCGACGCAATCATGGAAGAGCTTGCGTTATGGCCAACCTTTCGATGAACTCCTTCCGGGCCAGCGGCATGGTGTCCGACCGGGCCCGGGAACGCATGGTACGGGAGTTTCTGGAGGCACGGGGCATCCGCAACCCGCGGGTCCTGGAGGTGATGCGGCATCTGCCCCGGCACATGTTCGTGGACGAGGCCCTGGCTGAACGGGCCTACAGCGACTCCACCCTGCCCATCGGCTGCGGCCAGACCCTGTCCCAGCCCTACACCGTCGCCCGCATGACCGAAGCCCTGGAACTGACTGGCGCCGAGGAGGTGCTGGAAATCGGCACCGGCTCCGGCTACCAGACCGCCGTGCTGGCCCGGTTGTGCCGACGGGTCTATACCGTGGAACGGCTACCCGAGCTGGCCCGCAGCGCTCGCCTGCGCCTCCAGGCCCTGGGCATCCACAATGTCAGCTATCACATCGGCGATGGCTCCCTTGGCTGGCCACAGCCTCGGGAATTCCACCGCATTCTGGTCACCGCCGGCGCCCCCGCCGCCCCCGCCACCCTGGCCCGGCAACTGGCGCCGGGGGGCGCCATGGTCCTCCCCGAGGGCACCCGGCAACGACAGGAATTGATCCGCTCCCGGCGCCGCGGTCCCGGGGAAATCCGGGAAGTGCTGGAATCCTGCCGTTTCGTGCCCCTGGTCGGCGCCCATGGCTGGTAAGAATGGAAGTCGCCTCGCGACTTCCACGGTAACTTTGGATGGATGGGGGAGGCCTCCCTCCACCCTCCACCGATGAAAGCCGGTTTCCGGCTTCCACGGTCACCTTGATGGATGGGGGAGGCCTCCCTCCACCCT
>PEAP01000140.1 GCA_002753665.1 Magnetococcales bacterium DC0425bin3 | reverse complement strand
GCTTCATGACGGAGGAGAATTCCAGAGGCAGCATCCGCAAGCCGCGCTGGCCGACCAGGATCTGCAACAGCCGTTGCGGGGGTTCGTGGAACAGATCCTTCAGGGTGGTGTCGTAGCGCATGCCGGAGCCGATTTCGGAGTGGAGGGTCAGGAAATCCGTTGTCCCCCGAGGACCTCTTCCAGGGTTGGGACATCCAGGACCCGGTCGCTCCAGAGTTCCAGGGTGGCCTGGTCGGCGGTCAGGACCTGATCGGTCACTTCCCGAGGCAGGGGTCCGAAGCGCCGTTGCAGGAGGTGCAGCAGCAGATCGGCCTTGCCTTCCTGTCGTCCTTCCTGTCGTCCTTTCTGGAATCCTTTCTGGAGTCCTTTCTGGAGTCCTTCCTGGAGTCCTTCCTGGCGACTTTTTTGTTCGGCTTTCAGGAAGAGATTGCGCAGGACCGTATTTTCCATGACATTCACGGTAATGGCCATATCGTTCGACTCCTCGTGTACCAGGGGTTCCAGATGGCGCAGGCCGGAGAGGATCACCAGCCTGGTCAGGGCATCGGTCCGGGCCTTGGGCGGCATGCGATCGATCCGGCGCAGGATTTCCCGGATGGTGGCGCGTTCGTTTTCCAGGCGGCACAGCACGGCCAGGATGTTTTCTTCCAGGCTGGGGCTGTTGAGCATCTCCCGGCAGTCGATGTCGCGGATATCGATGACATCATACCTGAAGTGCAGATTTTCTTCATTGATGACGGCGGCCGGGCGCCAGGGGTCCGCGCCGAGGTAGAGGACCTTTTGGATCAACCTGCGGCCGGGATAGTGCTGGCGGATCAGTGCGCGATACATCAGCATGCGATGATCCATGGATTCCGGGGCGCTCTGGAGATCCATGTGGAGGATGGAGAGATTTTCCAACTCCAGCAGCAGATCCGGGATGCGCTTCATGACGGAGGAGAATTCCAGAGGCAGCATCCGCAAGCCGCGCTGGCCGACCAGGATCTGCAACAGCCGTTGCGGGGGTTCGTGGAACAGATCCTTCAGGGTGGTGTCGTAGCGCATCCGGGGTCGGCCTTGAGAATTGCTCCCTGATTTACCGTGAAAGTCGCTCCGCGACTTTCATCGGTGGAGGGTGGAGGGAAACCGGTTTCAATTGTCCCGGAATGTCGCGGCCACGTCCAGTTCTGGTCGTTGCCGTTTCGTCGTCAGGCCTGGTCGGCAGCGCTTGGCCCGGAGGGAGCAGTGGCTGTAAGATGACCTCCGGGCCGGAGGTTCCGCCGGCGGACCGATATTCCCAGGGGCCAAGGATCATGAGCCGCAGCGCGACCATCGAACGCAACACCCGGGAAACCCGCATCCGGGTGACGCTGGATCTGGACGGGGAGGGGCGCGCCGATCTCGCCACCGGCATCGGCTTTCTGGATCACATGCTGGATCAACTGGCCCGCCATGGCCTGTTCGACCTCACGGTCCGGGCCGAAGGCGACCTGAACGTCGATGGCCACCATACGGTGGAGGATGTGGGCATCGTTCTGGGCCAGGCCTTCCGCCAGGCCCTGGGCGACCGGCGCGGGCTGACGCGCTTCGCCGCCGCCCATGTGCCGCTGGATGAAGCCCTCGGCCGGGTGGTGGTGGATCTGTCCAACCGTCCCTGTCTGATCTGGCAGGTGACCTTTCCGGCGCCCATGATCGGCCAGATGGATACCGAGCTGTTCCAGGAATGGTTCCGGGCCTTTGCGGTCAATGCCGGGATGACCCTCCATGTGGCCAGCCTGTACGGCACCAACAGTCACCACATCGCCGAAGCCTGTTTCAAGGCCCTGGCCCGGGCCCTGCGCGTGGCCTGCAGCATGGATCCGCGCCAGGCGGACCGGGTGCCCAGCACCAAGGGAACATTGCACCAATGATCGCCGTGATCGACTATGGCTCGGGCAACCTGCGGTCCGTGGCCAAGGCATTGGAATCGGTGGGGGGACGGGTGCGGGTGACCTCCACTCCCGCCGAGGTGGCCGCCGCCGGCCGGGTGGTGCTGCCCGGGGTGGGGGCCTTCGCCGACTGCCGGCAGAACCTGGACGCCGCCGGTCTGGCCGGCCCGGTCCTCGACCACATCGCCGCCGGCCGGCCGTTCCTGGGCATCTGCGTCGGCATGCAATTGCTGTTCAGCGAAAGCCATGAGTTCGGCACCCATGCCGGGCTGAACCTGATTCCGGGTCCGGTGGAGGCTTTTTCCACCCGGATGCCCGACCCCGCCGATCCCCGCCGGCGCCTGAAGGTGCCTCACATGGGCTGGAACCGGGTGGAGCAGGTGGTGAATCATCCCCTGTGGGCTGGAATTCCCGACCAGGCGCATTTCTATTTCGTGCATTCGTTCTTCGGGCAGCCCCTAGAGGCCTCCCATCTGGCGGGTCGCAGCACCCATGGGATTCCCTTCGCGGCCGCCGTGGCGCGGGACACCCTGTTCGCCACCCAGTTCCATCCGGAAAAGAGCCAGAAACACGGACTGCAATTGCTGAAAAACTTCGTGAAATGGAGCTGCTGACATGATCGTGATCCCGGCCATCGATCTCAAGAACGGTCAATGCGTGCGGCTGTACCAGGGCGCCATGGACCTGGATACCGTCTATTCGGACGATCCGGGGGGCACCGCCGCCGGCTGGCAGGAACAGGGCGCGGAGCGGATCCATGTGGTGGATCTGAACGGGGCCTTCGAGGGGCACCCGGTCACCTCTCCGGCTAACAGCCTGATCCTGGACGCGGTGACGGTGCCGATCCAGCTGGGCGGCGGCATTCGCAGCCTGGCGACCATCGAGCAATACCTGGACATGGGGGTGAGGACGGTCATCCTCGGGTCGGTGGCGGCCCGGGATCCCCAACTGGTGCGGGAGGCCTGCCGGGCGTTTCCGGGGCGGGTGTCCGTGGGCATCGATGCCCGGGACAACCGGGTGGCGGTACAGGGGTGGGCGGAGACCACGGACCTCACGGTCCTGGAGCTGGCCCGACGGTTCGAAGGGGTGGGGGTGGCCGAGATCATCCATACCGACATCAGCCGGGACGGGGCGCTGACCGGACCCAATCTCACCGCCACCCGCCGCCTGGCCGAACATATCACCGTGCCGGTGATCCTGTCCGGCGGGGTGGCTGGTCTCGACAACATCCGCGAAGCCCTGGCCCATGCCGGTCCGTTTCCAAACGGCGGGCGCATCAGCGGGGTGATCATCGGCAAGGCGCTCTACGATGGCCGCATCGACTTCGCCGAAGCCGTGCGTCTGACCCGGGGATGACCATGCCGTTCGACTGGGGGCCGGATCCCCTGGGATACCTGGCGGGTTTTCTGAGCGCCACGGCCTATCTGCCCCAGGTGATCAAGACCTGGCGCAGCCGCACGGCCCGGGATCTGTCCTTGACCATGCTGATCCTGGTGCTGGCCGGAGGGGTCTTGTGGCTGTGGTATGGGCTGTGGGTGCAGTCCATGCCGGTGGTGGCCACCAATGGGGGTATCTTGTTGATGACCGGTTTTATCCTGGGGATGAAGCTCAAGTTTCAAAAGATCCCGCTCACGCCGAACCACGGATGAGAACATGCTTGCCAAACGGATCATTCCCTGTCTCGATGTCAAGGCCGGCCGGGTGGTCAAGGGGGTGCGGTTCGAAGGCCTGGTGGACGCCGGCGATCCGGTGGCCGCTGCCGCCCGTTATGACCAGGAGGGGGCCGACGAGCTGACCTTCCTGGACATCACCGCCAGCCACGAGGAGCGGAATATCATCCTGGACGTGGTGCGGCGCACCGCCGAGCAGGTGTTCATTCCCCTCACCGTGGGCGGCGGGGTGCGCACCAACCAGGACATCCGCAACCTGCTCAACGCCGGCGCCGACAAGGTGGGGATCAACACCGCGGCGGTCCACCGGCCGGAGTTCGTCCGGGAGGCGGCCACCCGCTTCGGGTCGCAATGCATCGTGGTGGCCATCGACGCCCGCTGCGTGACGCGGGACGAGGAGGGTCGGCCGCTGCGCTGGGAGATCTACACCCACGGCGGCCGCAATCCCACCGGCCTGGACGCGGTGGACTGGGCCCGACGCATGGAAGACCATGGGGCCGGGGAGATTCTGCTCACCTCCATGGATCGCGATGGCACCAAGGTGGGGTATGACCTGGTTCTCACCCGGACCATCGCCGAGGCCCTGTCCATCCCCGTGATCGCCTCCGGGGGGGTGGGGACCATGGAGCATATGCTGGCCGGGCTGCAGGAGGGCGGGGCCGATGCGGTCCTGGCGGCCTCGATCTTCCATTTCCGCACCTACAGCATTCCCCAGGTGAAGCAGTTCCTGCGGGAACGGGGGGTGGAGATGCGGCTGTGAGGGAGAGGCCCGTATTCTGCGGCAGCCCCTGAAACAATGGCTTTGACCGGGGTGATGGAATGTATGTAGGGTGGATGGCGATGCAAATCTGGATTGATGAAACGAACCATTTGACGCCAAGTCCTGAGGCACGGGGATTGCATCCAGATTGATTTCGTATGCGGGACTGATTTTTTTCTGCAGCCAGTGAGGAGAAATATGTCCGCAACCCGACGTCCAGATAGGCTGGAGACGTCTTTCCTCAGGATCGCCCATAGTGGGGCCAATGACCAACAGCTCTTGACCGATCAGGAATTCGAGCTGATCTGCACTATGCAGAACGACAATCCCGATTTGCTCCATATCGAACCGAATGATATTCCAAAATGGGTGGGATTTGGACAATGGGTGATCAGTGACCCGGAGGCAGGTTGATTGTCTGACAGGTCGAGGACCATGTTTGCGGGGTATTGTCTTGCGCAGAGGGGGCTCCTCTTTTGAGGGTTGTTGGTTTCACTTCCGAGCCTCTGACTTACTCCCCGCCGCCTTCGGACCAGGGCAGGCCGTTTCGGTTCAGTTTTTTTGTTCGTCTTCCCAGCGAAAGTTTGGCCATGGATGCCGCGGTGGGGCTGTTGACGGCCCATATGAGCAGAAGAGCGAAACGGGAACACGACGCCACGGCCCTCGCCCTCCTGTGGAAAGGCATTCATTGGCCTCCCACCAGGATTGGTGGAAGCTATAGGCAACATCTGGTGTGGGCCTTGCGATGTTGGAAGCGGGATATCGTGCTTGCGGAATCGAATTTCAATCCTTTCCTGCTTGCCCATGTATTGTTTCAGGAATCTCAAAATTTCATCAATGCCACAACGGAAGGTCACCATGGAGTCCCTGCCCGATCTGGATTCGCTCAAGTTCAACGCCGACGGCCTGATCCCGGCCATAGCCCAGCAGCACGATACCGGCGAGGTGTTGATGATGGCCTGGATGAACCGGGCCTCCCTGGCCGAGACCCTGACCACCGGGGTGGCCTGCTACTGGTCCCGCAGCCGGCGGAAGTTCTGGCGCAAGGGGGAGACCTCCGGCCATGTGCAGCAGGTCCGGGCGGTGCGCACCGATTGCGACCGGGATACCTTGCTGTTGCTGGTGGATCAAACCGGCGTGGCCTGTCATACTGGACGGAGGAATTGTTTCTATCTGGAGGCGCGCACCGGAGCATGGGCCGTGATCAGCGATCCGGCCGTGAACCCGGAGGAGATCTACGGGCAATGACCCACCCCACCGTCGATACCATCCTCAAGGATCTCTACGGGATCCTGCAGGATCGCAAGACCGCCGATCCCAAACGGTCCTATGTGGCCCATCTCTACGAGAAGGGCCGCCCCGCCATCCTGCGCAAGGTGAGCGAGGAGTCCTTCGAGGTGGTGATGGCCGCCAAGGACGAGACCCCCGTGGAGGTGGTGCGGGAGACCGCCGATCTGTTGTTCCATCTGTGGATCCTGCTGGCGGAACTGAACATCAGCCCGGAGGCCGTACTGCAGGAGCTGGTGGACCGGTTCGGGCGTTCGGGCATGAAGGAAGTCGCTTCCCAACCCCCCCGTCGGGTCAGCCAACGGCTGCGCCACCGCAAGCCGGTGGAACTCCACCTGACCAACGGTCTGGTGATCCCCGGCACCACTCGGGACATCAGCCTGGAGGGCCTGTTGGTGGAAGTGGACTACGAGCCCAAGTGGCAATTGATGGGCGAGAAGGGCGTCTTCGAGATCCAGGTCACCGAAATGTTTCATGCGGGCGGGGATCGGGTCAACATCGAGGTCTCGGTGCCGGGGTGGGAAAACCGGGTGGTCGCGGAGGCTTCCGCCTCCAAGCAGATTTACCGCTTTCACTTCGAGGTGAGTCGGATCACCGAGGAGGGCATCGGTCTGCGGGTGATCGACAATCACGGTCTGTTCGGTTTTGCCTTGTCCAATGAGGTGTTCAAGGTCCTTTACTGACGCGCCTGCACAGCGGGGAGCCCGACGGTGGCCATGGCCCAAGTCCGGATGTCCGAGCCGATCTTCCTTGGCGCCGCCCTGGCGCTGTTGTTGGCCGGCCTGGGGCTGCGACTGTGGATGTACCAGCAGCCCTGGAACACCGACGATCTGCATTACATCCAACAGGCCCTGCAAGCCAGCGGTCCGGTCGCCGATACCCACTCGATGCGCTGGGTGCTGCTGGGGGTGATCCGGTTCTGGGGACTCTTCATCGGCTATTCGCTCACCACCTTCTATCTGGCGGTCTATACCCTGCCGGTGATCGCCTGGGGCGGCATCCTGGTGTTCTGCCGGGTGGCGGCGGGGCCGGTGGAGACGTTGTGGGTCCTGTTTCTCTGGGCCACCAGCTTCGTTTTCATCATGACCGAAACCCGCCTGATGCCGGACGCCCTGGGGACCGGGTTGGCCCTGGCGGGGCTGGCGGCGGTGCTGTGGGCCGGGGGCCTGGGCCGCAGCCCGGTGGCCACGGTCAGCCGGGACGGGGAGAACCGGGGCGCGGTATTCCCGATTGCCCTGGTCGGTGGGCTGCTGCTGGTAGCCGCCTACGGCGCCCGCTGTTCCTTTGCCTCCTTCAGTCTGGCCGCGCTGGCCCTGGTGCCCCTGGCGCCCGCCGCCCGCCGTCGGCCGCTGCTGCTGGGACTGGGGAGTGGTCTGGCCGCCGGCCTGGCCCTGGAGCTGGCCTGGTTCTGGATCAGCTCCGGCAATCCCCTGCTGCGCATCGAGACGCTGTTGTTCTATCCGGAGCAGGTGAGCGACAACAAGCTGTTCCAGGGGCTTACCTGGTTGGACCTGGCATTGCGCTACTTCCGGTTGCTCTACAACACCGGTTCAGCGGAGATCTTTGTGTTCCTGCTGGGCTGGGTCGGGGTTGTGGCCTGGCTGGTGGCCGGCGGGCGGCGGAACCAGGCCCTGCTGATCATCTTCCTGATCAACTTCGGGGTGATTGCCTTCTCCGTGGTGCGGGTGGATCCCCCGGTGCCGCTGCTGCGGGCCACGGAGCGCTATTATGTCACGGCGGCGCCGTTGTTCTTTCTGGCGGGGGTGGAATTCCTGCA
>PEAP01000139.1 GCA_002753665.1 Magnetococcales bacterium DC0425bin3 | reverse complement strand
CCCCGGGGCCGGTCGCCCAGCCGCTGTTGCAGGACGAGCAGGAGATGCTCCACGGCCACCGGCTTGGCCAGGTAGTCGTCGGCGCCCAATTCCAGGGAACGTTCCCGATCCCCGGCCATGGCCTTGGCGGTCAGGGCGACGATGGGCAATGCGGCCCACTCCGGATGGTGACGGATGGCCTGGATGGCCTGAAACCCATCCATGACCGGCATCATGATGTCCATCAGCACCAGGTCGATGGCGGGATGGTCCTGGAGCCGTTGCAGGGCCTCCGCCCCGTTTTCGGCCTGGAGAATGGTCTTGACCCGGTCGGCCAGGAGGGCAACCAGCGCGAAACGGTTGCGCGGGTCATCGTCCACCACCAGCAGGGTGGCCCAGGGAGCGTGGAACCCCGGAACGGGATGGTCGGTCGCGGCGGGAGCGAACATCCGGGAAGACAGTTCCGGCAGCAGCAGGGTGAAGACGCTGCCCTGGCCTTCCCGGCTGTCCACCCCAATCGTCCCCTGGAGCAAGTGGGCGAGCTTGCGGGAGATGGACAGACCCAGGCCGGTGCCGCCGTACTTGCGGCTGGTGGCGCCGTCCACCTGGCGGAAGGTTTCGAAGATCAACTCGTGCTTGTCGGCGGGAATGCCGATGCCGGTATCGGCGACCCGAAAGGCGATCATCGCGGAATCCGGCGCCGGCCGGCCGATCTGGAGTGATATCCCACCCCGTTCGGTGAACTTGCAGGCATTGGACAGCAGGTTGCGAAGAATCTGCTCCAGCTTGTGGCCATCGGTGACGAAGGTGGCGGGCAGGTCCGGGGCCAGGGTGACCTCCAGGGTCAGACTCCGGCTGCCGGCCAAGGGCTGGAACTGATGCAGGATCCGCTCCCGAAACTGGGTCAGATCCAGAGCTTCCGGCAGCACCTCCATGCGTCCGGCTTCGATCTTGGACAGGTCGAGGATGTCGTTGATCAATTGCAGCAGGTCGAGACCGCTGGTGTGGATGACCCGGGCCGATTCCATCTGGTCCGGGGTGAGATTGTCCGCCTCGGTCAGCAGCCGGGAGAGGATCAACAGGCTGTTGAGGGGGGTGCGCAGCTCGTGGGACATGTTGGCGAGGAATTCGGACTTGGAGCGGCTGGCGGATTCGGCGCTGTCACGGGCCTTGCGCATGGCGTCCTCGGCCTGTTTGCCCAGGGTGATGTCCCGCAGGGTTCCCGACACCCCGGCCAGGGAGCCGTCCTCGTGGGTTTGCCGGGTGGCATAAACCTCGACCCAGACGGTCTGCCCGGACCGATGGATGCCGCTGAACTCGTCCCGAAAGGCGTCCTGGGTACCCAGGATCAGGTGCTGGAACTGGTCCTGGGCGCGCTTGCGGTCGTCGGGATGGACATAGGCCATGAAGCTCTTCCCCAACGACTCCTGGATGGGGGATCCGCTGACCTGCTCCCAGGCCGGATTGAGAAACGTCCAGGCGCCCTCGATATCGGTTTGGAAGATGACATCCTTGATGTTGTCCACCATGCGACGATAGCGGATTTCGGCCTTGTTCAGCGCCTGGGCGATTTCCTTGGCGCGTTGTTGAATGCGCTGTTTCTGTCCGCCCAGGGACAGGACGATGAAGAACAGCAGCAGATCCACCAGCATGCCCAGGAGGGCGACGATGGTGGATTGATGGCTTTCCATGTCCTTTTCGAAGGCCGGATGGCTGGCGAACCGCAGCAGCCAGATGCGTCCGGACAGATCCAGCAGGCTGGACTGGCTGTAACGCGAAGCCGGCTGGGTGGTCTGCCCGGACATGGCCCGGGTGGAATACAGGAGTTTGTCCGGATCGGCGACGGTCTCGTCGAAGATGTCGAACTCCAGGTTCGGCAGTCCGGGCCCCAGGATGCCCTCCATCAGGTCACGCACGCGGAACGGGCTGTAGACGAAGCCCAGAATCGCCTCCCGGCGCTGGGCGACGGTTTCGAGGGACCGGCCGGGTTGGTAGACCGGCAGATACATGAGGAATCCGGACTGGACATCCAGGTCGGTCTCCTGCACCAGTGTCACCCGGCCGGAGAGGGCCGGCAGGCCGCTGTCCCGGGCCTGGACCATGGCCTCCTGGCGCACTGTCTCGGAAAACATGTCGTACCCGAAGGCCCGCAGATTGCGCCCGAGGAAAGGTTCCAGATAGATGATGGCGCTGTACTGGGCGCGTTCGCCCTCCGGATGGATGGCAAAGGCATCGAACCCTTCCGCCCGGAGGCGCCGGACCAGGGCTTCCTTCTCGGCCGGAGCGATCATGAGGGCGAAACCGATCCCCTGGATGCCCGGCCAGTAGGTATCGATTTCCAGGGTCTCCACATACCGTTGCCAATCCTGGCGCGTCACCTGGTCGGAGGCCCGGAACAGACCCACCCCGCCGCGCAACACCTGTTCGTATTCCCGCATGCGTTTCTGGATGGCCAGGCGCGCCTCCTCCACCTTGAAATCGAAACGGTCCCGGGTGCGTTTTTCCTGCGACAGGTTGGAAACATGCCAGGCCAGAATGGTGAGGCTGACCGAAACGGCCAGGATGATCCAGCCGGTAACCCGGTTGTGCAGCAGATCGGCCACGGAGCGGGGCGCGGAGGACAGGCTGGTATCCGCCGCCGTGGCGACAGAGGAGCGGGAAGATGCCCGGCGCTTTGCCAGGCGGCGCCACAGCAGGATCCCGCCGGTGGCCGCCAGGAGGGCCGCCACCGCCCGGAACAGGCGTGTGTTCATGATGCCAGGGGAGGTTTTCCCGGAACCGTACCAGCGCTGCACCAGCGACTGATAATGATTGATGCCCACGCAAGAACCCTCCCGGTTCATGGGGCCGGCAAACGCGGGCACCGCATCGGTGGTCATGGACAGCCCCGCGACGGCCGACGACCGCCCCATCTGGCGTGGATTCTAGCGGAAAATCGTCTGGCTGTCCTGGAGAATCGCGTCCGGCGATCCTGCCGGGAAGAGCCACGGATCCCTGGAAAGGGGATGGCCCCGGGGTTGGGGAAGTCCCTATAATCCCGAACCAGGGAATACCGGCCACCCGGGGCCTGCCCAAATGCATCGCAACCATCGAGGAACCACCATGTCCCAGGACTGTCTGTTCTGCAAGATCGCCGCCGGCAAGATTCCCGCCACCAAGGTCTACGAGGATGACCAGGTGGTGGCCTTTCGCGACATCAACCCCCAGGCCCCGGTGCATGTGCTGGTGATCCCCCGCCAGCACATCGCCACCCTGGACGACCTGGCTCCGGAGGCACGGGCCATGGCCGGATGTCTCCTGGAACGCACCGCCCATGTGGCCCGGGAGCTCGGCCTGAGTCAGGCTGGTTATCGCACCATCATCAACACCCGGGGCCATGGGGGGCAGGAGGTGTTCCACATCCACCTCCACATCCTGGGCGGCAAGCCCATGGGCCCCATGGTGGCCCGGGGTTGAGCGTCGCCCGGGGTTGAGCGTTGGAGGGTCAGGATAAGGACAGGATCACCCGACCGTCCCGCACGCTGGCGGCCACCGGAGTGAGGCCCGGCTTGCCCTCGGGATCCGGTCCCAGGCAGCGGCCGCTCTCCAGGTCGAAGACCCAGTTGTGGACCCGGCATTCCGCCGTGGCGCCATGGTCCACCCCCTTGCACAGGCTGGCCTTGGAGTGGGGACAGCGGCTCCGATAAACCTTGACCGCCTGGGCGCCGGTGCGGAACACGATCAGATCGCCATCGGCGCGGTTGACGCAGACCATCTTGCGCTCCGGAAAATCCGCGACGGCGCCCAGATCGGCGCTTTCCTGGGGGGCCGGGGTCGGGTCGGGCACCTCCGGCAGCAGGTCCAGATCCCGCAGCACGTCGATGGCGTCCAGCATCTTGTTGAGCCCGGAGGCGGGAAAGGCCATCAGCACGGCATCCAGGATTTCCTCCTTGCTGGCCCCGGATTTGAGGGCCTTGGGGGCATACTGGCGCAGGCCGCGTTCGGTGCCCACCGCCACCTTGGTCACGATCTGGATCAGGTGGCGGGTCTTGTCGTCCAGGGCCTGGACGCTCTTGCCGTAGAACCCCAGCAGGTGGGTGGCCGCTTCCGGTCGGGCCGCGGCCAGATACCGCAATGCTTTGGACATGTCCGTCTCTCCTTGCAGCGCCGTGCTGACTCTGTCGGATGAATGGGAAAAGCCTTGCGGCCGGCAACAGCAGAGGGGCGCAATCCCCATCCATCGGGGTTGAAATCGTTCCGGCTGTTTTTACATTTTTTTTCGTTCCACCACCATGGCGATCACCGTGGGGGCCAGGGGATCCTGCCGGCGATTGGGATGCACCGTCACCAGGTGTCGCCGGATGGTCAGGCCATGGCTGCGGACCATCTGCAGCACCTCTTCCGGGGTGCGGAACAGATGCAGGTGGTCCCGCTGGGGGGCATTGACCGCGCCGGTGAGGAAGGCCTGGCCCCAGGGTGTGAGGGAGTTGGCCAACAGATCCAGCAATCGGCCCGGATCGGGCAGGTGTTCCAGCAGTTCGCCACAGAGGATGCATGGCGCCGGTTCCGGGCGCTGGGCGATGATGTCCCCCTGATGCAGGCGGCAGCGCTGCTGGAATCCATAGGCGGTGACCAGCTTGTGTGCAAAGGCGAGGCTGAAGGGACTGATGTCGTAGAACTCACCCTGGGTTTCGGGCCAGGCCTCCAGGGCGGCGAGGCTCAACAGGCCATGCCCCACGCCCCATTCCATGAAGCGTTCGGGTTCAGGGGTCTTCTGAAGAAACTCGCTCCCAAAAAAATTCCACAGCTCATGGTGATGGGGCCACAGGAAATAGGAGAGATACAGCCCCACCAGGTAGTGGTGCTCCATCACCTCGGGGTTGGAATAGACCTCCGTGACGATGGTGTCGAAAATTTCGGGGCCCGCCGAATAGCGCCCCTGCTGCCGGAACAGCCGCTCCTCCCGGACGATCTCCCGGTTGAGACGAATGAAACCGTTGACCGCCCAGTCGGGAAAAGGCAGCTCCGGAAAGGCACGAATCAGCAACTCCAAATGGCTTTCGAAGCTCTGTCCATAGGCGGGGCCATGCTGCCGTGCCAGATCGTCGATGGACTGGCCCAGCGCGGAGAACATGGAGCCGGCAACCATGGTCCGGAAACGTTTGACCAGGGGGGGCAGGTGCTTGATGTGGGGCATCACATGTGTTCCTGCGCCCAGGCCGCCATCAGGGCGATGCTGCCGAAGTTGTCGATGGTCAGCACCTCCTCGGGAATCTCCAGGCCGAAGTGATCCTCGTACCAGGCGATCAGCTCCAGGATGGCGGTAGAATCCAGCAGCCCGGTGGCGGGAATCAGATCATCGTCCGCCAACCCGCTGGCGTCGTGACCCGCGCGGCGGGCCAGGCGTTCGATTTCCCCGCGGATGGCGGAGGTGGTGCGGTCAGGATCCATCGCTCTTGTCCTCGGTCGCTTCGGGAGGCGAGGGTTGAGAAAGAAATTCCAACAGTTCCGCCACCTGATGCCCCGCCAGCAGACGGTGGTCGTAACTGGCCCCCAGGGTGCCCACGCCCCGGTCCGGTCCCCGGGGGGGCTGGGCATGGCCGATCATCACGGCGCCATGGGGGGGCAGGATGGGCATATGGCGGCTGATGGCCCATGAACTCAGGCTGCTGAAGCCGATGGTGGGAGCAACCACGGCCGGAAGGCCCCTCCCCTTCCGGAAGGCCTGCCGCTGCAGATGGGCCAGACGCTGGACGAAGCCCAAGGGATCCAGGGTCTCGGCCTCGGGCACCACCACCAGGTGCAGGGTGTCCCCGCTGCGGGTGGTCATGGCCAGGTTGACATGATCATAGACGTGCCGCATCTCACCCAGCAGGGTGGCGTTGCCGTGGGGATGGCTGGCAGCCCACACCGCCAACCGCTGGGCCAGCAGGGGCACCAGGGGGTCCGAGAGCAGCCGGTGTCGCTGGGCAAAGGCCCGGGCATGGGCGGTCCAGGGATCGACCTCGTAGCGCAGTTCCATGTAGGCCACCGCCGCTTCCCGCTGCCAGGAGACGGTGCGCGCCATGGCCCGGGCGGCGGGCATCAGGGGTTCCTGCCGGCCCGGAGCCAGGGGAAACGCAGGCTGGAGAGCGGTGGCCGGGTGGGCGGTCTGGCCCGAGAGGACGTTCAGCACATCCCGGACGGCGAGGCGGGCGCCGGAGCGGGGCACGGCGTCGGGCGCCAGTCCATGGGCCGCCAGCAGCGCCCGGGCCTTGAGGGTGGGCCCCTGGCCCCCGTCGGCCGGGGCCGTGGGGGAAGCCTCCGGGAGCGGAGCGGCGGGCAGCGCCTCGTCCGGCTGCTCTCCCAGCCAGGCCAGCACCGTGCCCACCGGGACATGTTGCCGCTCCGTCACCTCCAGGCGCAGCAGGTAGCCCTCCCTGGGGGCGAGAATCTCCACCACCGACTTTTCCGTCTCGATCTCCATCAGGCACTGCTCCCGGGCCACCCGTGCGCCCGGCGCGGTCAGGATGGCCACCACATGGACCTCGTCGTCGTTGGCGTTGGTGCGGGGAGCGACAATGGGGATGACCATGGTGGGCGGGATCTCCTTGGGGTTGATGCGGGTCAGAAGAGCCGGGCGGCGGCAGCGAGGATGGCAGCCACCCCGGGCAGCAGCGCCGCCTCCATCTCCCGGGCGGCGGGCACCGGCAGGGAGGGGGCGCCCACCCGTCCGATCCGGCCCCGGCAGCCGCCCTCCACCAGCAGGGCGGTCAGCTCGGCGCCCACGCCGAAGGACTTGGGGCCTTCCTCGACGATGACGATCCGCTCCCGCCCGGCCAAGTGATGCTCCAGGGTGGCGCGGGACAGGGGCGCGAGACGGGAGGGCAGGACGATCTCCACCGCCAGCTCCTCGTCGGTCGCCAGGCGGGCGGCGGCCTCTTCCAGCAGCGGCACCATCCCACCCCAGCCGATCAGGGTCACATCCGGCGGCGTTGGAGCAGACCGGACCAGGGTGGGAAAGAGCCGTTCCAGGTGCTGTTCCCAATCGGGTCCCCGGGGCTCCAGGGGCCGGTAACGCTCCGGGTCCACGGTCAGGGAGTAGCTCAGCTTGTGTTCCAGAAACAGCACCGGGTGGTCCCACCCCGTCACCGCGTTGCGCAGCAGCCGCCGGACATCGTGGCGGTGGCTGGGAAACAGCACCGTCAGGCCCGGCACGGCGGTGAAGAGCGACTCCGGACTCTGGCTGTGGGTGGGGCCATAGCCGCGGTAGCCCCCGGCGGGGGCGCGGATGACCAGGGGCAGGGGTTGGTCCGGGTGGAGAGCCGGATGCTTTACGGCATGGTTGAACAGGGGATCCATCACCAGGGTCAGGAAATCGGCGAACATGATTTCCAGCACCGGCCGCCATCCCCCCAAGGCCAGACCCAGGGCCGCCCCGGCCAGGGCTTCTTCGCTGATGGGGGTGGCCAGGACCCGCGCGGGAAAACGCCGGGAAAGGTCGCCGGTGACCTTGAAGGAACCGCCGTAGGGGGCGTGAATAACCTCCCCCTTCAGGAGCGC
>PEAP01000138.1 GCA_002753665.1 Magnetococcales bacterium DC0425bin3 | reverse complement strand
CCCCCATCCATCGAATTACCCTCCAGGAAATCCAGGAAAGGCTGCACTGGTGGCAGGCTCCTCAGGGGGCCTTCTTTTTGATCTCCGGCGTCTTGTCCTGCTCCTTGTCCTTTTCCGCGGTCTTGTCCTTTTCCAGTCCACCCGAGTCGCTCTTGGATCCGGCGGTGGCAAAGGTTTTCACCAGGTCGAACATCTGGGGATAGCCGGCCATGTATTGCTGCCAGAGTTTCATGGGATTGATGTTTTTCGGATCGAAAGCGTCCAGTCCTTCCGCCATTTTGCTCCGCAGTCGCTCAATGGCGTCCCGTTGCAAGGGTTCCACGTCCGGAAGTCCCAGGGACGCCCGGAACTCGTTGGGGGATACATCGACTTCGATGGTGATCTTCATGAGTGCCTCCCGATCTGTCCCATGGGACGGAAACTGCGTGGAAAACATCTTTTTTTTTAACAGGATGGGATTACAGACTTATAGAACGGTTCGGACCAGGATGCAACATCCAAATCGCGGATCTGGCAGGGATGGCCGGTCCCGCCACCCTCTCCCATCCATCAGGGTCAGCCTGTCAACCTGGCATGAAGCTTTCATTGGCAAAGGGGTCTGCAACGGCAGCACGGCGTTGCAGGGGTGGTGTCATGAGCCAATGCTTGTGGGCCAGGAAGGATGACGGTCATGGAATTCAATAAGCTGTTCATCAATGGCGTCGGGATTCTGGTGGTCTGTCTGGTGACGATGTTGTCCTATCAGTATCCCGAGATTCTGTTTCTGGGTCTGCTGGGCATGATGACCATGGGGGACTGGCGCCAACGCAGCGACGTCGAGGAGAGAACACCGTGACGGTTCCGCGTCGGCCCCCCTGCTGAAAATTGTCCCGGACGTTCGCTGTCGCTGGTTGCCACGGTTGGTCACATGGGGCACCATGCACCCTGTGCGGATGGGGGAGAGGGTCTCCTCCGCGCCGGCCGCGGTCAGGCTCGGGCGGCCGCCGGCCAGGGTATCAGCCCGTTGATAAATGGGCTGATAGCGGGGCATGGATGCCCCACCGGAATCAACGGATTTCCAATCCGTTGATTCCGTGAGGGAACCGTAAGCTCTGCTTGCGGTTCCCGACGTTGAAAAAGCCATGGATGGCTTTTTCAACGCTCTGGTAAGGTTCCGCACAGCCAGCGATGGAGAAACGGTGCGATGGTCTGGGAGAGTCACGCTGCGATGACGGCGCGGCAGCCCCGCGAACGACGGGGACGGCGCCTGGCGACCAATGGCCTGCCATGGCGCCGAGACAGTCTGTCAGGAATTGTGCTGGCCAGCCTGTCCCTGGTGATCCTCCTGATCGGCTGCCAGCCGTCGCCCGGACCCGGGTCGGAATCCGCCGCAGAAGCCGGGGCGGTGGACGGCGCCACGCCGCTGCGGATCCTGATTCATCCCATCCAGACCACGGGCGATCCGGCGGTGCCGGGCGCGGTGCAGCAGAAAATCTGGGGATTGCTGGAGGATCGCAGCCGGGGACGCTTCAGCCTGGGTCGTCTGGACGGTGACCATCGCCCCATCGAACCTCGGGGTCGGCAGGGGGCATCCCAGTTGGAAAACCTGGGCGTGGACTATGTGGTGACCGGGCGGGTGCAGGCCCCGCCGGATGGCTTCATCATCCTGGAGTTGTTGCATCCTCCCCAACGTCAGCCGGTCTGGTTCCTGGATTTGCCGCTGGACGATGCCCGGGAGGTGGAAGATGTGGCCCGGGACGGGGTGGCCCAATTGGAGCGCGCCTTGGCCACACGGCTGGACGGTCGCCCGGCGATGCTGCTGATTGGTGAGGAGCCGCCCGATGGCGCGGGGCATCAGACCCTGGAGCCGAGGTCCGGTGGCCTGGACCCGGGCCGGACGGGAGAGGGCGGAGAGGTATCCCTCAAACGGGACATGTCGCTGTCGGCCATGATGGCTGGATCGGCGTTGGTCCTGGGGCCAGCGGAGGAGTCGGACGCATCGGAGCCGGAGCGGCGCACCCGGTCGGTGAGTGACGGCAGGGCGCGGCCTGAGCTGGCGGATCTGGAATCCGAACCGGGTCCGCCGTCCCGGTCCACAGTCGCTGTCCCGCCGGTGGAAAGAGTCGGGGAACGCCGTTACCGGTACGCCGTGCAGGTGGGGATGGCGCTGACTGACGCCGCAGTCAAGGGTCTGGTTGCCAAACTGCGGCAGCGGGGTTTTCATCCTCTGGTCCAGCGGCCCTCAGCAGCCAAGGGCCAGCGGCAGCGGAATTTCGTCTGGCTGGGGCGCTACCCGGATGCCGCCGCGGCCCGCAAGGGACTCCAGGCGCTCAAACGGTCCGGCCGGGGGCTGACCGGCAAGGTCATTCCCATCCCGACGGATTCGCTGCCGGTGGCGGCGTTCCGCGGGGGGAGCGTGGCGACGCCCTATGTGGTGCAGGTTGGCGCCTACCGGAGTCGGATCGAGGCCGGGAAAAAGATGGCGGACCTGCGACGGTTGGGCTTCAAGCCCTGGTTGCATGAATCCGGGCAGGGTCGGGACCAGTGGCACCTGATCTGGATCGGCCGCTTCCAGGTCATGAACGACGCCCGTCGCCTCAGGGATGATTTCCGCCGCCAGGGCGGCGGCAGCGCGGTGGTGCGCAAGGTGCAATGACCATCATGACGGGGAGGCCATCGTCCTTCCCGGCAACGATCGGGGCCAGACCATGGCAGATCAGACCCAGGGGGATGGATCCCTGTTTGCCGAAGAAGAGCGGGTGCTGGAGGAGTCCCAGGCGTTTCTGGCACGGGATGTCGGGTTGGAGCCCGCCGGGCGGGCTGCCTTCGCCACCCTGCTGCGGGCCTACCGCAAGCTCTACAATCAACTGGTGCGCCTGATCCGCATCAACGACCGCCATGAACTCCACCTGCGCAACTCGGAGAAGCAGTTGCGGCTGGCCATGGGGCAGTTACGCCAGCACCAGGAAAAGTTGGACTTCGACCAGGAACTGGTGGGGCGGATCCTCGACAAGATGCGCACCGCCCATTCGTTCGATGCCGAAGGCATCCGCCACCTGCTGATCTCCCTGGACCAGACCGGCGGCGACCTGCTCTTTTCCCAGCGCCGGCCCGACCGGGTGCGGCACATCCTGCTGGGGGACATCACTGGCCATGGCCTGCCGGCGGCCATCATCGGGCCGGAGGTGGCCGACATCTTCCATACCATGACCCAAAAGGGCTTCGGGGCGGGCATCATTCTGGGCGAAATCAACCACCAGTTGCACCGCAAGCTGCCCACCGGGATCTACCTGTCCGCGGTCATGCTGGCCATCGATGAACAGCATCGTCATCTGTTCGCCTGGAACAGCGGTCTGCCCGATGGCCTGCTGCTGCGGGGGGGCCGGGTGGTATGGCGGATTCCGTCCGCCAACCTGCCCCTGGGGGTCGTCGAAATGAGTTCCGGCGCCATGACCCGCATCACCGGCTTTCTGGAGCCCGGGGACCGGCTGGTCTTCTATACCGACGGGGTGACCGAGGCGGCCGATGCCCAAGGGGAGCTGTTCGGGGCGGAGCGATTGGAACAGCTGTTGGCCACCATCACCCTGGAGGATCGGCCCCTGGAGGATGTGATGCGGGCCTTGGAGGACTATTGTGGCGGACGGCAACTGGCCGACGACATCACGCTGGTGGAGTATGCCTGTCCCGCCGTGGAGCCGCCGCAGTCGGACCGATGAGGGAATATTCCCGTAACTTGTTTTCCAGCTTTTCCCGGGTGATGGGTTTGGTGAGATAGTCGGTGCAGCCCCCCTGACGGAACGAGTCCATCACCACCCGGGGGGAATCCAGGGCCGAGATCATCAGGATCACCGCCTCTTCCCGGGGGGGAATATTGAGTTTGCGTTCCAGCTCGCGGATCTTGCGCAGGGCGGTCTGACCGTCGGCGCCCGGCATCATGATATCCATGCAGATCAGGTCGTAGGGGGCGTTGTCGGCCTGGGCATATTCGAAAATCTCCACCGCCTCATTGCCGTTGACCACCATGTCGCAGTGACCGAACCTGCCGAGTATTTTTTGCAGCAGCAGTCGATTGTTGAGTTCGTCATCGACGATGAGGATCTTCATGAGGGGGGGCTCCATGACCGGTCAGGGGGAGACTCCCCGCTGGCCAGGCGTTGCAGTTCCCGCTGCAAGGCGGTCAGATGTTCTCGGCAGTGGTCCGGCAGCCGGGAGCGGGCGGCCACCACCAGCCGGAAGGCGTGATAGCGGAGGAAATCCGCCTGATGATGATGGGCGGTCTGCCTGATCGCCAGTCCCAATTCTTCCACCACCGGAAAGGCTGCCTGCTCCAGAGCCTGGGACAGGTGTGCCATCAGGTCCGTCAGACCGGCGGCGATTTCCATGCCAGAGGTGGGCAGGTCCCCGGGGGGGCGCGCCGGGGCGGGGGCGGAGATCACCGGCTGATGGTTGCGCAGCCGCTGGCGGATGCGCTCCGCCTGCAGGTCCATCATCTCCGTCACTTTGCCGAGGAGTTGCGCCCGCAAATAGGGTTTGGCTAGAAAGCCATCGGCGCCGGCCTGGAGGAAACGTTTTTTTTCTTCTTCCATCACCTGGGCGGAGACCACCAGCAGGGGAATGTCCGCCGGCACCTCCGGCAGTTCCCCACCCCGGATGCGGCGCAGGGCTTCCAGTCCATCCATGCCGGGCAAACCGACATCCATCAATACCATGTCGTAATCCTCCCGGGCCAGCCTGTTCAGCGCCTCCAGGCCATCCCGGGCCTCGGTCACGCGGCAGCCGGCGTTCACCAGGAAGCGGGTGGCCACCAGTCGGTTGCCCGGATCGTCTTCCACCAGGAGAATCTTGGCGTCCAGGTTGCGGCGGAGGACCGGCGGACCAGCGGGTATCCGGTCCGGGACCGGGGTGGGGGCGAACTGATCGGCCAGGAGCCATTCGAGCTGGGCCGGCTTGACCGGCTTGATCAATCGATGGCGCGGGGTGAACCGGCCCCATTGGGGCAGGGCGGCGGGGCGCTGATTGGCGGGCAGCAGAACCGCCAGGCAGAGGGCCAATTGGCCCGCCCGACCCAGGAAATCCGGCAAGGGATCGTCGGGCAGGGGCGCCGCCGGGAAGCTCACCAGCAGGATGTCGAACGGGGCGGCGACCAATGACCCGGGAGGGGGGAGCAGATCCGTCGCTTCCGCCAGGCTGGCGGGGGCGGTCACCCGGACCTGCAGGCGGGTAAGCATGTCGGACAGCACCCGGCGGGCGGTGGGGTTCTGTTCCAGCAGCAGCACCGGGCGATCGACCCAGGGGACCGGATCGGATCGGGCGGGCGCGGTTCCCGGGACCGGCGGAGCAGGATCGAAGGGGACGGTGATGTGGAAGGTGCTGCCGGCGCCGGGCTGGCTCTCCACCCAGAGGCGTCCCCCCATCAGTCGGACCAGCTCCCGGGAGATGGCCAGCCCCAGACCGGTGCCGCCGAACTGGCGGCTGGTGGTGTCGTCGGCCTGGGTGAAACTGTCGAAAATCCGTTCCAGATTGCCGGGCTCGATGCCGATGCCGGTATCGGTGACCCGGCAATGCAGATGGAACCGGTGCCCGTCGTCGTGGGGGGGATCGGCCAGGGGAGCGGCGGCCACCACCACGTCGCCCCGGGGGGTGAACTTGATGGCGTTGTTCAGGAGATTGATGATCACCTGCCGCAGGCGCACCGGGTCGCCAAGCAACGGGTTGGGCAGGGCGGGGTGGAGGTCCAGGATCAGTTCCAGGCCCTTCTTGTGGGCCTGAAGGGCCAGGGTGTCTCCCGCCTTTTCGAAGACCTCCTGGAGGGCGAACGGAATGCGCTCCAGGCTCAGTTTGCCGGCTTCGACCTTGGAGAAATCGAGGATGTCGTTGAGAATGTCCAGCAGGGACTCGGCCGATTCGAGGACCATGCGGGCGAATTGGCGCTGCTCGGCATCCAGGGGGCTCTCCAGCAGCAGGCTGGTCATGCCGATGACCGCGTTCATGGGGCTGCGGATTTCGTGGCTCATGCCGGCCAGAAAGCGGCTCTTGGCCCGGGTGGCGGCGTGGGCTTCGTCCCGGGCGGTCTGGAGGGCCTGTTCGGTCAGGCGCCGGCGGGTCACGTCCCGCACCACCACCAGCAGGTAGTCCCGCCCTTCCAGTTGGGTCAACTGGAGATTGGCCTCGGTGATGCGCTCCGCCCCGCCGGGCAGACGGTTGTCCCGCTCCACCTTGCGGCTGCCATCCTGGCGCAGTTGGCCGATCAGCGTTTCCCAGTCGTCGTCGCCGGCAGCGGTCAAGACTCCGGCATCCCGGATGTGTCCGGCCGACGGAAAATTCCCTGGCTGGCGGCCCAGGCGGTCCAGGGCTGCCTGGTTGGCTTCCAGGAGCCGGCCATCGGCGGCGTCGAAGATCATCAGTTCGTCGTCCAGCCGGCCGGTCAGGTCGTGGAACAGTTGCAGGCGGTGGCGCTGCCGTTCCAGATCGGCGGCCTGCTGGCGGATCAGCTCCCGCTGGCGGTAGAGGTCCAGAAAGACCGCGACCTTGCCGCGCAGAATGGTGGGATTGAAGGGCTTGAGCATGTAATCCACCGCCCCCAGGTGGTAGCCGTGGTGGATATGCTGTTCGTCCTTGTGTATCGCGGTGAGGAAGATGATGGGCAGGCGGCGGGTGCGTTCCACGCTGGCCATCAGTTGGAGCATCTCGAAGCCGTCCATCTCCGGCATGTGGGCGTCCAGCAGGATCAGGGCGAAGTCCTCCTCCAGCACCCGTTCCAGGGCCGCCATGCCGTTGTGGCATTCCACCAGATCCGCTTCCATGCCATCCAGGATGGAACAGACCGCCAGGCGGTTTTCCGGTTTATCATCGACGATGAGGATCCGGGGTTTCACGACTCAATGCTCCGGCCCCAGCCAGGTGTGGATCATGGCCAGCAGTTTGGGAGAATCCACCGGCTTGGGCAGGTAGTCCGAGGCGCCGGCGTTGATGCAGCGCCGGCGTTCTCCCTGCATGGCCCGGGCGGTGAGAACCAGCACCGGCAGATTGCGCAGGGCCTTGCGGGCGCGGATTTCCCGCAGCACCTGATAACCGTCCATGTCCGGCATCATGATGTCCAGCAGCACCAGGTCCACTTCCGGATGCTTTTGCAGTATCTCCAGGCCCACCACGCCATTCTTGGCCATCAGCACTCGGGCTTTCTGGCCCTCCAACAGGCTGGTCAGGGCGAAGATGTTGCGCATGTCATCCTCGATGACCAGAATCTGCCGGCCCTCAAGGTCCTCGCTCGCCGGCGCCGGCGCGGGCACGAGTGCCTGGGGTGCCGCCGCGGCCTCGGCGGATGGCCTGGGGGCGGGCGTCGCCGGCTTCTGGGCCAGGATGCCTTCGAGGAACGACCGGGTCTGTGCCATCAGGTCGTCCCGGTGGGTGGTCGTGGTGGTGGTCAGCTGATCCAGTTCCAGGGGGGGGGCGCCCGGGGGCAGCGGGTGGAACAGGGGCAGGTCACCGCTGGGCAGGGCGCGCCGCAGGCGGGTGATCAGGTCGCTGGTATCCACGCCCGGCAGGGGGGGGGCCAACACCGCTGCCGCCG
>PEAP01000137.1 GCA_002753665.1 Magnetococcales bacterium DC0425bin3 | reverse complement strand
AGGGGCCGGCCCGGGTGGGGCTGGGGGGCGGGGTGGTGGCGGATTCGGTCATTGGGGACGAATGGGCCGAGGTGGGAATCAAAGGGCAGTTCCTCGCCGCCGACTCGACCCTGGAGCGCCCGGGGTTGATCGAAACCATGGGCCTCGGCATGGCGGGGGAGATTCCCTGGCTGGAGCGGCATCTGGCCCGCCTGGCGGCCTCGGCCCGGGCGCTGGGAATTCCCTTGGATGACCGGCTGGCCAGGGACATGATCGAGGAACAGCGGGCCGTCCGGGCGGCCCGGGGCGAGATGCCGTGGGTGGTGCGGTTGGTGCTGGCGGCCGATGGCACGCTGTCGGTCACCGGCCGGCCGCCGGGGGTGCCGCCGCCGGAGCTGCGGGTATGCCTGGGGGGGCCGGTGATGGATCGCCGGGACGGGCTGTTGCGGCACAAGACCACCCGGCGCGCCTCCCTGGATCAGGCGTTGGCGGCGGCCCGGGCCGCCGGCTGCGACGACGTGTTGCTGCGCAATGGCCTGGGGCGCGTCACCGAGGGTACGGTGCGGGCGGTGCTGGTTCGCCTGGCCGGCCGGTGGTATGCTCCCCCGCTCACGGAGGGGCTGCTGCCCAGCCTGTGGCGGGAGACGGAGCTGGCCCGCCTGGGGGGGCGGGAGCGGCCCCTGACCCTGGAGGATCTGCAAGGCGCGGAGGCCATCCGCATGGGCAATGGAGTGCAGGGGGGACGACCGGTGCGGCGGCTGGAGGATGCCGATGGCACCCTGCTGTGGGAGGCGCCGACATGACGAACCGGCCCCCGGGGGCCAGAACCCCCGAAGAGGTGTTCGCCGCCGCGGTGGACCTGCAGCAGCGCGGAGAGCTGGCGGGCGCGGCCCGGCTGCTGGAACGCCTGCTGGAGCTGTTTCCGGACAACCAGGCCGTGCTGCGCAACCTGGCCCTGATCCGGGAGCAGACCCGGAACCCGGAAGCGGCTCTGGCGCTGCTGGAGCGGGCCGCCCGCGCCCAGCCGGAAGATACCGGCCTGGAGGTCCAGATCGGCAACATCCTCATGACCCTGGACCGTCCCCGGGAGGCTGCGAGCCGTTTTCGCCAGGTGCTGGCGCGGGAGCCGGGCCATGGCCAGGCCGCCAACAACCTGGGCCTGGCCCTGCAAGGTCTGGCGGATTGGGACGGGGCGGTGGCCGCCTATCGCCAGGCCCTGGCCCAGGGCGTCGGGGGCCGCCATCTGGTCCACAACAACCTCGGGGTGGCGCTGCGGGCCCTGGCCCGGCGGGAGGAGGCCCTGGAGCAGTATCTCGCGGCCCTGGAGATCCAGCCGGACTATCCGGAAGCCCTCAACAACCTGGGCATCCTCTACAAGGATCTGGGCCGCTGGGAGGAGTCGGAGGCGGTGTTCCGCAAGGCCCTGCGGCTGCGGCCGCAATTCCACAAGGCCCGCAACAACCTGGGCACCCTGCTGCGGGCCCGGGACCGCTTCCTGGAGGCGGCGGTGCAGTACCGGCAGATCCTGCGGGAGGACCGGGAGCTGTTCGAGGTCTGGAACAACCTGGCCAACGTGCTGGGCGATCTGGCCGAGGTGGAGCAGGCGGTGGGCGCCTATGAGGCCGCACTGGAGCTCAATCCCGGGGCGGTCCATGTTCACTCCAACCTGATCATGAACCTGCATTACCTGCCCCAGTGGTCGGCCCCGGCCCTGCTGGAGCGCTGCCGCGCCTTCGACGCTCGGCACACCGCGCCCCTCACCCCTGCCGCGCCGGCGCATGCCAACCGTCCCGATCCCGAGCGTCCTTTGCGGGTGGGATATGTATCGCCGGATTTTCGCCAGCATCCGGTAGGGTTCTTCTGGCAGCCGGTGATGGCCAACCACGACGCCCGGCAGTGGGAGATCTTCTGTTACGCGGGCCATGCCAACCCCGACTGGGTCACCAAACGCATTCAGGGCTGGGCGCCCCATTGGCGCGAGGTGCGCAGCCTGCCGGACGCCGAGCTGGCGGAGCTGATCCGCCACGACGGCATCGACATCCTGGTGGATCTGTCGGGCCATACCGACGGCCACCGCCTGATGACCTTCGCCCGCCGGCCGGCCCCGGTGCAGTTGACGGCCGGGGGCCATTTCAACACCACCGGGGTGGGGGCCATCGATTATCTGCTCTGCGACCGGTTTCATGTGCCGCCGGGGGCGGAGGCATACATCAGCGAACAGCCCCTGCGTTTGCCGGACGGCTATGTTTGTTACGCCCCGCCCGCCTATGCCCCGCCGGTGGGTCCCCTGCCGGCTTCGGAACAGGGCCAGGTCACCTTCGGCTGCTGCAACAATCTGATGAAGGTGACCCCGGAGGTGATCCGCCTCTGGGCGACCATCCTGCAGGACCTGCCCGGCTCCCGGATCCGTCTCACCACCCGGGCACTGGGGGAGCCGGTGGTGCGGCGGAAGATCCAGGACCTGTTCGCCGCCGGCGGCATCGCGGCGGACCGGGTGCTGCTGGCGGGGGGATGCTCCCACGGGGAGCTGCTGGCCACCTACGGCGCCATCGATATCGCCCTGGATCCCTTTCCCTACTCGGGCGGCCTCACCACCCTGGAGGCCCTGTGGATGGGGGTGCCGGTGGTGACCCTCAGCGGAACGCATTTCTGCACCCGGCACAGCACCAGTCACCTGAGCAATGCCGGCCTGGACGAGCTGGTCACCACCAGCCCGGACCAGTACCGGGCCACCGCCCTGGGACTGGCAGCCGATCTGTCGGCCCTGGCGCGGCTGCGGGCCGGCCTGCGGTCGCGGGTGGCCCGTTCTTCCCTGTGCGACGGCGGGCGCTACACCCGCACCCTGGAAACCGCCTTCCGCGACATCTGGCGGCGGTGGTGCCAATCCCGTTGAAAATACCAAGAAAGAACCCCCATGAGTGATCACGACCAGCGGATTGCCACGGTCCTCGGCTACCATCGGCAGACCAAGCATCGGCCCAACCGCTACGCCTCCGGTCCCGGTTTTTTGGACTGGGAGAGCCAGCCGGACCCGTTTCGGCATTACCTGGGGGCCAAAAGGCGTGCCCTGCCCCTGGTGGCCGATACATTGGGCGTGCCCTATGCCCATCTTGGCCGGCCGGGGCGGGTGGCGCCGGCGCCCCTGGACGGCGCCGGGCTGGCCGCCCTGCTGGAAATTTCCCTGGGGTTGGCGGCCTGGAAAAGCAGCCAGGGGGTCACCTGGCCGTTGCGCTGCAATCCGTCCAGCGGCAACCTCCATCCCACCGAGGGCTATGTGGTCATCGCCGACCTGCCGGCCCCACCGGGGGGGAGGCCCGCGGCCCTGGAGGCCGGGGTGTATCATTATTCGAGCCGCGATCACCTGCTGGAGCGGCGCACCCTGCTGCCGGAAACCGCCCAGGTCCTGCTGCCGGGGACCTTTCTGGTGGGCCTGACCTCCATCCACTGGCGGGAGGCCTGGAAGTATGGGGAACGGGCTTGGCGCTACTGCCAACTGGACGTGGGCCATGCCATGGCCGCGGTGCGCTATGGGGCGGCGGTCCTGGGCTGGCGGGCCCGGCTGCTGGCCGACCCCGGGGACGCGGCGGTGGGCAACCTGCTGGGATTGACCCAGGACCCCGGTGCCGCCGAGGCCGAGCATCCGGACCTGTTGCTGCTGGTCGATGCCAGCTCCGGGCCACCGGTGCATCTCAGCGCCGAGCGGATCCGCACCCTGGCCGAGACCGCCGCCCGCCGGGCCGGCTGGGAGGGGGAGCCCAACCGTCTCAGCCGCGAACACAAGGTGGACTGGCCCATCATCGACCGGATTGCCGCCGCCACCCTCAAGCCGGCCACCCGGGAAAATCTCTGGTGGCCCGGGGAGCGGCCGGCCCTGGAGCCCTCGCCAACCACGGCCGGCGCCGTCACCCTGATCCGGGGTCGGCGCAGCGGTCAGGCCTACGACGGGCAGACCGCCCTGGCCGGGCCGGCCTTCTTCCGCACCCTGGATCGCCTGCTGCCCCGGCGGGAGGTGCCGCCATGGGATCTGCTGCCCTGGTCGCCCCGGGTGCATCCGGTGTTCATGGTGCATCGGGTCACCGGGCTGGCCCCGGGCCTGTACCTGCTGGTGCGGGACGCGGCGGCGGAGCCCCGGTTGCGGGCCGCCCTGGATGGGGGATGCCAGTGGGAGCGGCCGGCGGGCTGCCCCGCGGATCTGGATTTCTACCGGTTGCGGGCGGGGGATCTGCGGGAAACCGCCGCCGGTCTGTCCTGCCAGCAGGAAATCGCCGCCGATGGCGCCTACAGCGTCGGCATGCTGGGCGCCTTCGAGCCGGACCTGTCCGGTGCGCCCTGGAGCTATCGGCGGCTGTTCTGGGAGGCGGGCCTGCTGGGCCAGGTCCTCTACCTGGAGGCCGAGGCCGAGGGCATCCGGGGCACCGGCATCGGTTGTTTCTTCGACGACGGCTTCCACGAGTTGCTGGGGCTCCAGGGGGAAGGTTTCCAATCACTCTACCATTTCACCGCCGGCGGGGCGCTGGAGGATGCCAGGCTGGAGACCCTGCCTCCCTATGCCTTCTTGCCGGAAGAGGAAGGCGGTCAATAATCCTTTTTCCAGCGGATGCCCAGGCTGCCCGAGGCATCCTCGCCGGCCTTGGTTTCCAGCACCACGTTGGGCAGGAGTTCGTGGGTGATGGCGACCTTGCCGCTGCCGGCCTTCAGGCCCCGCTCCACATTCACATAGGTGCTGTCCCCCAGGTACTTGCCCAGGCGGGCGGCGCCGGAGTCCAGGCCTTCGCCGTCCAATTCCAGACTGTCCAGCCCCAGGGAGCGGGTGACACGGTCCATGATGCCCGGTCCACCGTCCCGGAGGGTCTTGACGGCGCTGGCCAGCCGCAGGGCCTGCAAGGGGGTGGCCTGGAAGGCGGCCTTGTCGAACAGCAGCCGGGAGAGGATTTCGTCCGGCGGCAGCGCGGGCTGGCTGGACAGCTCCATCTGCAGGGCCTCGGGGGGTCCCTTGAGCCGCACCAGGGTTTCCAGCACCGGCTGTTTCAGAACGGCCCGGATGTCGAATCGGGGCGAGACCGGCCCCTCGAAGCGCAGCACGCTGTCGGTGAGGTTGAACCGTTTGCCCAGGGTCTGGAGCTGGCCGCGCTGCACCGTGAGCTGACCGGCCACGGTCGGATCCTCGGCCTGGCCGGCGATGCGCAGCTGGCCGCGCCATTCGGAGTCCAGCCCCTTGCCGCGCACGAATACCTGACCTGGCAGCAGGATGTCCACATCGAGATCGGTGCGAAAGGCCCGCTCCGGACCGGAGTCCGGCGCGGCGGTGATGCCCCGGCTCGGCCGGGCGTCCCGCACCGCGATCCGGTCGATGCCCGTGCGAAACGCCTCGGGCAGGAAGTACTCCACCCGGCGGGTGGTCAATGCCCCCCGGAGGGCGGCCTGCTCCCGGGTGCCGGTCAGGGCGAGCCGGCCGGACAGCTGGGCGGTCAGGTCGTCGCGGCGCAGGAGGGTGGCGTCCGCCAGCCCCAGGGCCAGGGTCCAGGGCAGGCCCTGCTGCAGCTCAAGCCGTCCGGACCCGGAAATCCGTCCCTTTTCCCCATCGGTGAACTCCAGGTCCGTCAACGCCAGCCGATCCCCCCGGGCCTGCCAGTCCATCCGCCCGTTGCGCAACACCAATCCGTAGACGCCGTGTTCGTAATCGATGCCATCGAAGGTCAGGGTTCCCCGGAGGCCGGGCGCGGGCGACGCGCCGGTCAGGCGCAGGTCGGCCCGGACCCGACCGGTGAGCTGCTGCTGATCCAGGGGCCACAGGGCCGCCAGGCTTTCCAGCCGGGCGCTGGCCTGGAGTTGCGCGGTCAGCTCCCGCCAAGACGGCGCGCCGATCAGAAAGGGATGTGCGGAGAACGCCAGGGGCAACGCCGCCGTAAACCGCGCCGTGGCGTCCCCCGGTCCCGCCAGGGTGCCGGTGGCGGTCACCCGGCCGTCCCGCCAGTCGGCATGGGCGCTGACCTGACCGGTGGCGGTCTGATCCAGCCCGGCCGCGGCCCAGCGCAGACGGTCGATGGTCAGGTCGGCCTGCAGCACCGGCTTGGCGGCCGAACCATCCAGGTTGGCCGCCAGCCCCAGGTGCCCCGGCCAGGGGTCCGTCAGGGGCAGGTCGAGGTGCAGGCTGCCGGTCAGGCGCTGGCCGGCCAGGTCGGCCACGGCCCGCAGGGTGGCGTCGCCCCAGTGCAGCGCCAGCGGCGTCAGCGCCATCCGGTCGGGGCCCAGGATCAGACCGGGGGTGCCGTCCAGGCCCAGGGGGCGCCCATCCAGATGGCCGTCCAAACCCTGGAGCGTCACGGCCAGCGTTTCCTGGCGCCAGCGGACCCCCGCCCGGGCCTGCACGGCGAAAGGGCGCCGGTAGCTGCCACGACCCTCGGCGGTCAGGTCGAGGCCGGTGGCCAGGGGACCGTTGGCCGCCACCCGGGCCGTGGCCAACTGCAGTTCGCCGGCGCTGACCTCCTCCAGGTGGGCCTGGAGTCCCAGGCTGGGGGTGGCGGCCGTCACATCCGCCACGCTGCCGCGCAGCGCCAGGCTGCCGACCACAACCCCCGGGACGGCCAGATCCCGGCCCTCGATGGCGACCTCCACCCCCTGGGCGCCGGGCGCCGCTCCGGGGGTCAGGCCCAGATCGACCGCCAGGACACCGTTGCTGGCCATGCCCAGCAGGCGGCTCAGGGCGGCGAGCTGGATGGAACGGCCGCCGATCCGGCCCCGGATCTGGCCCGTGGCGGGCTGCAGCACCAGCGGTCCCTGGAGCTGGCCGCCGGGGAACTGCAGCGCGGCCGGATCCAGATGGATCCGGCCCTCCGGGTCGGTGCGCCACGGGGTGGTCAGCCGCAGCCGGTCGGGTCCCGAGACCAGGGTGGCCTGGAGCGTGCCGGCCGGGGCGCCCGCCGGGTTGCGGGCCTGCAGCGCCACCGTGCCCCGGTCGAAACGTCGGCCCTCGATGGCCGGTCGGCCCAGGGTGATGGTGGCCTCCAGGTCGGGGTTCATCGGGTCTCCGGACAGGGTGAGGCGGGCGGTGGCGGAGCCGGTCAGCCGGGGTGGGTGCCGGGGGGGCTGGAAACGGGTCAGATCGGGAAGGTCGGCCGTGGCCTGTCCATCGATCGTCAATTCCTCCCCGGCTTTCTGCAGCCGGATGGCGGCCGCCACGACCGCCAGGCGCGGGGCGGTGGCCACCAGACGCCCCTGCCACGCGGTCGGATCCCCCCGGCCCTCCAGGGTCAGGGTCAGCGGACCCAAAACCGGGTGATCCAGGAACCGGCCGAGCCGGCCGGCGGCATCCCGGACGGTCAGTTGCAGCTCCATGGCCAGGGGGGTGGCCAGGGGCGCGGTGCCGTCCAGATCCAGGGCGAGGCCTGGTTGGGAAATCTCTCGGGCCGCCAGATGGATCCGCTGGCGGGAATCGGGGCCGGCGCCGGACGGCCGGACGAAGCCGTCGAGGGTCAAGGTGGCGCTCTGGGACGGCTGGCCATCGCCCAGGGTCAGGGAGGCCACCTGCAGGCGTTCCACGGCGACCCGCGCCGCCAGGCCCATCCAGGGCCAAGGGGTGCCGGACGG
>PEAP01000136.1 GCA_002753665.1 Magnetococcales bacterium DC0425bin3 | reverse complement strand
CCGCCGTCGGCTCCGGCGCCGGTTCTTCGGGGGGGGGGGAGTGCGGTGATCGGCTCTTCCGCCGGCTCCAGCGCCGGTTTTTCGCGAGGAGCGGCCGGATCCACGACCGGTTCTGGAGGCGGGGCGGCCACCGTCCGCCGGGGTCGAGGCGCCCGGGGGACCTCCCGGGATGGGGCGGGTTGGGACGGGGCCGATCGAACCGGGTCCGGCGCCGGCCGGGGTTCCGGAGCGGCTGCTTCCGGGGGCAGCAGCTTCAGAGGATCCAGGATCAGGATGAACCGCTCCCGGCCCCTGGCCATGCCCAGCAAGGCATCCACCGGACCGGCGGCGTTGGTTCGGGGCGGGGGCAGGATGGCCTGGGGATCCAGGCCCAGGACCTCGTCCACCCCATCGACCAGACAGCCCAGGAGCTGGGCCTGCCCGCCCCGGGGAATTTCCAGGATGATGATGGCGCTGTCCCGGCTCACCGCCACCGGCGGGTGCCCCAGGCGGGCACGCAGGTCCAGCACCGGCACCACCGCGCCCCGCAGATTGATCACCCCCAGCACGAAGGCCTGGGCGCCGGGGATGGCGGCCAGCGGACGATGTTCCAGCACCTCCCGCACTTGGCCGAGGGGGAACCCACAGGTTTCCGACTGCAATTTGAAGGTGAGCAGTTGCATCTAGTCCCGGATGACCAGGGAAACAATGAACAAAATGGCAAAGATGACGATACTGGTGACGACCCCGAAGCTGCTTTCGCTCTTGACCGCCTCCACCCGTCGCTCGATCTGGCTCAGATGCTGGCCGGAGCGGATGTGCTTTTCCTGCATGTCCCGCAAACCGGTCTGCAGATCCTCCAATGCCTTGGCCTTTTTCTTGGCCTCTTCCGAATTGGCGCTGCCGGTGGCGAGTTCCTCCACCCGGGTCCCCAGGGCCAACACATCCTCCTGGAGCTTGGTGATGCGGGCATCGAAGTCCGCGATGAACTTCAACAAGATATCGTTCTGCTGCTCGGTCATGCCCGTCACCCCTCCGCTATCACCGGTACGCCCGGAACGAGAGTTCCGACTCGGAGGAAATGCAATTATCATACCTTCGGCAAGGAACCCGCAACCGGACTCCCACGCCGGTGGGGATTATGGCACAGTTCTCCGGGCGAGGGAACATGGCCCCCGCAGGTCGGCGACGGATCCAGGGTCACTGGTCGGACTGGGGACCGAAACGGTCGAACACCTCCAGTCCGGTGGCCAGGTCCAGGGTGGCCAGGGCGGTGAGGTAGGCCGCCAGGGAGGAAATATAGTCGTTGCGGGTCTGGGTCAGGAGATCCTGGGCGTCCAGCACGTCCGCCGCCGTGCCCAGCTGTTCCCGATAGCGCACCTGGTTGACCCGGAAGTTCTCCAGGGACTGCTCCAGGGCTTTCTTCAGCACATGGACCTTGCGCTCGGCCTCGTCGGCCTTGAGATAGGCCTTCTGCACCTCCAGCATGACGCTGTCCAGCTCGTCGGCATAGGTCAGGGCATAGCCCTGGTTGGTGGCGTCCTGGGCCTCCACCAGGTCCCGGGTGCCCCCCCAGCTCCAGAAGGGCCAGGTCAGGGTCACGGTGGCGGTGAACTTGGTGTCGTTTTCCTGGTAGGCCCCCTGGGTGCCGTCCATGCTGTAATCGCCTTTCAGGGTCACTTCCGGCAGCATGTCGGCCTTGGCCACCTTGCGGCTCCAGTCCCCGACTTCCTGGTCGAGGCGGGTGTTCTCCAGATCCGGCCGGTGCGACCGGGCATGGGCGAAGGCCGCCTCCAGGGTCCAAGGCAGCTTTTCCCAGGCCAGCTCGCCCTGGAAGTCCAACGGGGCATCCAACGGCCGGCGCATCAGCCGATTGAGGGTGGATTTGGCCAGCTTCAGGGTGTTGTCGGCCTCCACCAGCCGCTGCTCGCCCCGGGCCACCTCGACTTGGGCCTGCAGCACCTCGTTGCGCCAATAGCGTCCCTCGGCATAGAACGCCTGGGCGTTCCTTTCATGCTGCCGCAACCGCTCCAGGGACTCCTGGGCCTCCCGGTAGCGGTGGTCCGCCTCCAGCAGGGAGAACCAGGCCGCCTTCACCTCCTGGATGGTGGACTGCTTCTGGCGGATGATGTCCAGCTCCGCCTGACGCACCGCCAACTGGTCCTTCTTCCAGGCCCCGAACAGGGCCTGGCCGTTGTAGAGGGTCTGGCTGGCGGTCAGGGTGGTGTTGTAGGTCTCGGCCCGCGCACCGGTCAGGGACTCGTTGAACAGCACATCGGCCCGGTAGGTGGTGACCGAGAACGACGGCAACATGTCCTTGAAGGCGGAATCCCGGGTCTTCTCGGCGCTGACCAGGCTGGTTTTGCGGGTGGCCAGGGTCAGGTTCTCCCGCAGGGCGATCACCAGGGCGTCCTTCAGGGTGAATTGCCGTGGAAGTCGCGTTGCGACTTCCATCGGTGGAGGGTGGAGGGAGGCATCCCCCATCCATCGAAGTTTTTCGGTTGCGGGCACGGCCGGGGCGATCGCGGGTTCGGCCGGTTGGCCCTCCTCCGTCCGGGCCAGCGGCGCGGGGCTGGGAGCCATCGCTGGCCCGCCTTCCTCCCGGGCCAGCGGCGCGGGCAGCGGCGGGACTGGCGGTTCGTCCCCGGCCCGAGCCAGAACAGGCAGCATCAGAACCGCCAGCCCCAGGGTCCGCAAAACGGGCGCGTTCATTGCTCGTCCCAATGGCGCAAGGTGAGATAACGCCCGGCCAGCACCTCCCCCGGCCGGGGTTCCAGATCCCAGATCACCCGGCGCAGGCCGCTGGCGCCGTCGATGAACGGCATCACCGAACGCACCACGGCGGCCCCCACCTCCCGGCCACGCTCGTCCAGCACCGCGGTGCGGGTGCCCTCCGCCAGGTTGGCGACCAGATCCGGCGGCACGTCCATGCTGAGACCCAGGGCGCCGATGTTGGCCAGCTCCAGCACCGGGGTGCCGGCCCCGACATATTCCCCCACATGGGATTCCAGGCCCAGCACCACCCCGTCGAAGGGCGCCTCGATGCGGCAGCCCTGCACCTTCAACCGGGCCGCGTCCAGATCGGCGCGGGACACCTGCACCTGGGACTCGCCCTGGCGCACGGCGAATTCCGCCTCCTTCACCGCCATGTCCGAGACGATCTTCTCGCCCTTCAGGCGATTGGTCTTGTCCCGTTCGTGGACCGCCTGCTCCAGGGTCAACTGGGCATTGGCCAGGTTGGCCTGGGCCTTGTCCTGGGCCACCCGAAAGGCATCGGCGTTGATGCGGGCGATCACCTGGCCCTTCTTGACCCGCGCCCCCTCCCGGGGCATCTCCAGGATCACCCCGGACTGCTCGAACCCCAGCTTGGACTTCTGGATGGCCATGGCCACCCCGCGCAGGTAAATGGAAGGATCGGCCGGATCCCCCTCCCCGGCCCAGGCCGGACCCGCCGTCAGCAGGCCGATCAGGCAGGCCAGAACCCAGCGCCCCAGTCGATGCTCGTGTTGCATGAAAACCCTCCCTCCCGGGCAACCGCCCGGTGGTTGTCCCGTCAAATCCACAGATCCACCCGCAGGCTGTGACGGATGGGCCGCAGAATCAGATGCTCCCACAGGGGCGCCTCGTCCCCGAAGATCTTCACCTCGGCCGTGGCCTCCAGGGGCGGCGGCGGCAGATCCTCCGGGATCACCATGCGCACCCGCACCTGGAACAGCCGGTTGGGCCCCTCCACCTTGGCCACCGGGGTGATGCGGATCACCTCGCCTTCGAAGACCCGGGGCGCCGAGCCGGTCATGCGGATCAGCGCCCGGTTGCCCTGTTCCACCAGGTCCAGGTCCGACTGGGCCAGCTCCACGTTGACATGGCGCTGCCGGGTGGGCGCCAGGGTCAGGATCTCCTGCCCGGCGCCGAAGTGGCGCCCTTCCAGGTTCACCGGCGGCGGACCGTTCACCCGCCAGGACCCCGGGGGCACCCGCAGCTCCAGGCGCTGCATGCGCTTGTGCAGGCTGGCCAGTTCCTCCTCCACCGCATGGCTCTCCAACTGGTTGCGCTGCATCAGGCTGCGGTCCCCGGTGCTGGCCGCCAGGGTGCGGTCCACCCCGAGCCCCTGGCGCCGGGATTCCATCCGGACCAGCTCCAGCTCCAGCTCTGGCGAGCGCAGTCGCGCCAGCAGCGCCCCGGGTCCTCCGGTCAGGGTGCGGTCCGGCCGATACCCCACCTGGTCGAGAAAGCCGCTCTCCGGCGCATGCACCTTCAGAAGTTCCGCATCCACTTGGCCCTCGGTGACGATGCTCACCCGGGGATGCCAGAACACCAGGAGCGCCAGAATGGGCAGCGCCGCCAGGCCGGTGATGATCTTGCGCCGTTGCGAACCGAACATGAGTGCCGCGCTCCATTCCTTCATGGTCTTGCCCCAGGTGCCGGTCATCATCCGCGCCAGCTTCAACGCCAGGGTCAGGAACAGCACGATGCCCAGGGTCCCGTAGCTGTCGGCCACCATGCCATAGACCATGAACCCCAGGGTGGACATCATCAGGGTCAGATAGCCGACCGTGAGTCCGCCATAGAGGAGGTAGGTCCGCCGCTCCCGCCGGGTGGGGTGCAGGGGCGCCTCATCCTCGATCCTCAGGACCCGGGTCTTGAGGATGTGGGAAAACCAGTCGATGGCGTTCTGGCGCAGGTTGGGCACCTGGAGCAGGTCGCTCAGGATGTAATAGCCGTCGTACTTCATCAATGGATTGAGATTGAGAAACAGCGAGGAAGCGGTGCTGATGGTGATCAACACGAAAGCGGTGCGCCCCACCGGATTGTCCACATCGGTCATCAGCCACACGAACACCGCGAACGCCGACAGCACCAGCTCGATCCACACCCCGGACAGGGCGGTGTAGATCTTGTGGCGGTTGTTCTCGAACATCCAGGCGTCGTTGACGTTGCAGTACAGGCAGGGCTGGAAGGCCAGCAGCAGGAAGCCCATGTCGTTCACGTCGCCGCCGTAGTTCTTGCAGGTCAGGCCATGGGCCAGCTCGTGGAAGGCGATGGCCCCCAGGGCCACCAGCCAGATCTTGAAGAAGTTCATGCCCCCTTCGGTCTGGAAGTGGAACACCCGCTCGAAATCGTCGATGAAGCGCGTGCCCTGGGACAGGGCCGCCAGCACGGCGATGCCGATCAGCACGAAGCTGGCCTTCACCCCGGCCGGGGTCCAGATCCAGCGGATCCGGTGGATGATGCGCTCAAAGGCCTGGTTGGGATCCACCAGATGGAACCGTACCATCAGCAGCGAGCCCTTGGCCTGGAGAAACCGCCCCTTGCGCTCGGCCTTCAGCTTTTCCACCAGGGCGGCGTTCTCCTCCTTGCGGTTGCGCTTCAGCAGCTTGTTCTCCCGGGCCGAGTCGATCAGGTCCTGCACGGCCTCCAGATCGAATTCGAACTCCGCGCTGGTGGCATTGAACCGCTCCACCAGCTCCTCCGGGGTGCGCTTGCCGTCGAACAGGGTCAGCATCAGGTGCTGGGCGGCGTCGAACCGGTAATAGGCGCCCTCGTCGGGATCCTTGAGGATGTAGGTGACCTCCCCCTGGTGGATGCTCTTGCGGATCCGGAGGTCCTCCCGCAGCGGCGGCGGCGCAACGTCGCTCATGGTCGCCGGCCTCCCCGGGGTCTACAGGCCCAGCCAGAAGGTGGTCGCGTTGACCACCCGCCGCCAGATGCGCACCAGGGGCGACAGCCCGGGGGTGGAGATGGCCGCCTGGCCGGTCATGCCCGGCCGCAGCGGCACGTCGCTGTCGTCCACCCGCACCTCGGCGACGAAGCCTTCGGGCGGCTCGGGATCCACCACCCCCTCCTCCAGGGCCTCGGCGGGCACGGCGAAGGCCCGCCCCACATGGATCACCGCGCCGCGGAAGCCCTTGCCCGGCCGGGAGCGCAGCACGCCGCGCACCGTCAGGCCGGGGACCACGTCCAGCACGTCGGTTTCCGGAACCTCCACCACCACCGTGAAGCGGCTGGGATCGGCCAGGCGCAGCACCTCGTCGCCCAGGGCGAAGTCCCGGCCGATCAGTTCCTGGGGCCGGGCGGTCAGCACCAGGCCATCGCCGGGGGCCCGCAGCGTCACCTTGCCCAATTCGTCCCGGGCCTGGACCAGTTCGGCCTGGGCGGCGATGCGCTCAATGGTGGCCTTGCTCAGGGCCGCCATGTCCGCGGCGGCCTTGGCCTCGACGATCTGCCGTTCCAGCAGCCCCAGTTTGGATTCGGCCTGGACCATGCGCAGGCGGATGGGGGTGTCGTCCAGCTGCAGGAGCCGATCGCCCTGCTTGACCATGTCGCCTTCCTGGACGAAGGTCTCGTCCACCCGGCCGGCCACCGGGAGATAGACCCCGCGGCCGAAGCGCGCCTCCACCACCGCGTTGCCGGTCACCACCCGGAACCAGGGCACGAAATGCAGTATCGCCCCCAGGCCGACCACGGCACAGCCGATCAGCACCGTGCGCCGCCAGCCGCTCATCCAGCTCTGGCCCTTCTTGCCCACCTTGCCCAACACGTCGGCGAACGGAATGCGTCGGAACAGGCTGGCGTTGCGCAGGGACACCGACACCTGAGAGGCCAGGATCACCAGGGTGTCGGACTTGTTGCCCCTGGCGAAATCGGCCACCGTGCCCTCCAGCCACAGCACCCCCAGAATGCCCTCCTCGTCCTTCAGGGCGGTCCCCCACAGGCTGACCAGGCCATTCTTTTCCAGATAATCGGCCCAGGGATTCTCGGCCTCCCCGCTCTTCTTGCGGGACTCGGCCACGTTGGGGATATAGGTGATGCGCTCGCCGCTGCGCACCGCCTCCATCAGCTTCACCAGTTCCTGATGCTCGGGGGAGTCCTCCTTCACCTTGCGGCCGCCGGACAGCATGGCCAGGAACAAGGTGTTCTTCTCCTCGTTGAGCAGGGCGATGGCCACGCCGCTGGTTTCCACCAGGTCGCCGGCCATGTTGACCACCATGCCCAGCACGCTGTCCAGGTCCAGACTGGCGGAGACCTGCCGGGAGATCTCCATCAGGATGTTCATCTCCTTGACCCGGCTTTCGGTCTCCATCAGCCGCGCGTTGCGCACCGCGATGGAGGCGGACAGGGACAGATCCTCCACCAGCATGCGGTCGTCCTCGGTGAACTGCTTCTCGAAGCCGCTGCGCTTGTTGATGATCTGGATGGCGCCGAAGGCCTCGGGGCCGTCGGACAACGGCACGCACAACATGGACTGGGTGGTGAAGCCGGAGCGCTGGTCCACCGTGGAGGCGAAGCGCGGATCGTGGCTGCAATCCAGCACCACGTCGGGGGCGTTGCTGTCGATCACCTGGCCGACGATACCTTTGCCCTTGGGCAGGCGCAGGCCGACGATCTGCTTCTTCGCCGGCCCCTCCGCCAGGTGGCAAATGTTCTGATCGCTGCGCGGGTCGTAGAGCCACAGGGAGCCGGCCTCGGCCTCCAGCACGTCCACCACCCGGGAAAAGATCACCTCCATCACCTTCTTCATGGAGCCGGAGCTGCGCACGAATTCCCGGGTCATGTCCCGGGAGAATTTCAGGCGCCGGTTTTCCCGTTCCATGGCCAGCACGGTGATGTCCCCCCCCGGGCTGGGCGGCCGCA
>PEAP01000135.1 GCA_002753665.1 Magnetococcales bacterium DC0425bin3 | reverse complement strand
GTCCGGGTCGCCGGCGGGGATGACGGCTTCAGACGGGTGCCATCCCGGCGGGTGGCGCTGCCGAATTCGTTCATGGAGGCAATGAAGCTGCGCCAGGAATTCTTCTGCACCTTGTGTTTGCGGGTGCCGCCGCTGGTATCCTCCTTCCGACCGCCGGCCCGGGTCATGGCGGCGGCCTCCTGCACCGCGGCCCGGGCGGCGCCGGAATCCATCCCGGCAGGGGCCGGCGCCGCGGATGCGGCGGGAGCAGCGACCGTTCTTTCCGGCGCGCCCAGCAACAGGGGACGCCAGGCGGCCACGCTTTGGGGGCGATCGGTTTCGATGGACTCCAGGGCCTTGTCCACCGCGATCAGAAAACGGTCGGAAAAGCGCCCCCGGCCCACTTCCAGGGCCGGTTTCATGGGATCGGGACTGTTGCGCAGGCGGGCGTTGATGCGCAGGGCGGCATCGGGGGGTTTGCCGCCGCTGATGCAGCGATAGAGGACCCCCCCCATGGCGTAGATGTCGGACCAGGGACCCTGACGGTTGCCGCTGGAATCGTACTGTTCGAAGGGGGAATAGCCCATGCTCAACAGGCTGGTCATCTGATCCCCGGCGTTGCCCAGGGCCTGACGGGCCGAGCCGAAGTCGAGGATCACCGGGGAGCCGTCCTTGCGGATCAGGATGTTGGCGGGTTTGATGTCCCGATGGATGAACTGGTTGCGGTGCAGTTCCTCCAACCCCTCCAGCAGGGGCGGGAGAAACACCATGACATCCTGCTCGGTCATCTGCCCCTTGCGGCGCAGCACGGCCTCCAGGCTGTCGCCCTCCTCGTACTCCATCACCATGTAGGCGGTGTTGGCGTTGCGGAAGAAGCTCACCACCCGCACGATGGCCCGGTGCTTGAACTTGGCCAGGGTCTGGGCCTCCTGGAGAAAGCGTTCCAGGCCCCAGTCGAACGTCTTGGTGTCGTTGGGAGAATTCGGACGCACCGAGTGGCTCTGATCCCGCACCGCGAAGCCCACGGGCAGGTATTCCTTGATGGCCACCAGCTGGTCCAGATTGGTGTCCCTGGCCAGGTAGGTGATGCCGAAGCCCCCCTTGCCGAGAACGTCCAGAATCTCGTACCAGAGCAGCGTGGCGCCTTTGGGCAGGGCATCCTTTATTTTTTTTGCAGTCATGAAAACTCGATCAGCCCCTTGAAGCTTTTTCCAACGATGGACCGTCCCTGGCCATCCGTCGAGTCGGAACGCGAACAGGGGTTTCCGCCCTCCTCAGAGCCTGTCCCGGAGTGGCCGTCCAGACCACTCCGCCGGTCGGGAGGCGGGAACCTTCGGCCTCCTCCCTCATGGATTCAATCAGTTACACGATTTCTTCGTTCCGGATCCATGCAAAAGCAGTACCGATCCGATCATTTTTGAAGGGTTCATCACAAAAATCAAGGGGATTCAGGGGCCGGCGCCGCGGTCAAGGATCGGACCGCAGCCGCAGGCGCAGGGCGCCGGCCTGATCGCCCAGCACTTCTTCGGCCAGATCCTGTTCTTCCATGTCCAGGGAGGCCACCTTGGCGATCTCGATGTTGGGATCCCAGCGGGGATCCCGGGCGGCCGCCTCGGCCACACCGACGTTCCCCGTGCCTTCCAGATCCGGTTCGATGCGGGCATCGGACCAGGTGGCCGTGCCGTCGGCCCCCACCAGGGCCTGGCCGTCCCAGTTCATGTCCTGGTCTTCGTCGTCTTCCCGCTCCTCCCGGTTGGCGGAGTCGGAGAAGAAGAAAGCGCCCTGGATCAGGTCCGTCAGAAACCCGACAATCCCCATCACCCCCATCACCAGAACTCTGTAGGTGCTGCGCAGGGTCCACCACAGGCCGCCGTAAAGGGTGCGCAGGGTCCACCACAGGCCGGCATAGCCATTGCGGAAGGCCCAGCCCAGGGCGCCATACCCGTTCACCAGCGCCCACAGCAGGCCGGCGTAGCCGTTCTGCAACGCCCACCACAGGCTGTTTCCGCCACGGCGCAGCGCCCAACCCAGGCCGGCTCCCGCGCCGGCCAGGAGGAACAGCCCCCCCTTGACGGCGGAATTGGCGCCGGCGCCCACCGCGCCCAGGGCCCGAACGGTATCCCCCCGGTCGAAAGGCAGCCGGATCGACCATTGCGGCATACGCACAAGAGCGACGGCGCGACCCGAACTGCCGCTGCTGGCCCGCACCCGCTGGGGAACCGGTCGGTTGCGCCGGGAAACCCTCTGATTGGCCAGCAGGGAATCCCGCATCGAAGCCGGCCGGCTGATCCTCTCTCGTCTGACGGTACTCATGGTGCCCTCCCTGGCAATACCTTGACGATTCCTTGGAACGGAATGGCCTTTCCAATGGCCATAATGGTACACTCGTTCCTGAATTCCGATTTGGTTGCAAGATTCTTGCCAATAATGCCGAATCACCTTCCAACCATGAAAGCCGCGCCACGACTTTCACGGTAGAATGCCGTGACCATGTGCCAGAGCCGCAGACCGATGATAGTAGCAGATGGGCGCGCGGGAACGTCAATCGTTCCTGTGTATGACCGATATGGGCTGCGGCGCATTCCCCTGCCCCGGCGGTCGCCCGGCGCCGGTTCCGCTCCGGCCGGGTCCCGCTCCCGGTCCGACTGGGGTTGGCTGCGCTGCCGCCGTTGCCGACATCGCATCGTGCGGGGGGAGCAGGGCGTGCGCCGGCAGGGGCAGCACCGGCATGTCTTTTTCAATCCCCGGGGGATTCTGTTCCTGATCCGCTGCTTCGGCAATGCCCCGGGCTGTCTGTCGCTGGGCTCCGTCACGGCGGAATTCAGCTGGTTTGCCGGTTACCAGTGGTGCTATGCCCATTGCGTGGGCTGCGGGCAGCACCTGGGCTGGCATTACCAGGGACCGGGAGGAGACCATTTTTTTGGACTGATCGTCAACCGTCTGACCACCGGCCAGGGGTCTTCCGACCCTCCGGCCCAGGGAGAACCGCCATGATGCCCTCCGCTCCACACAGTCCCTGTCATCCCAAACTGGGTCACCTCACGCCGCCGGAGGCCTGGGAGATGGTCCAGAAAGGCGGGGTGGTGTTCATCGACATCCGCGCCGAGGTGGAACATTTCTTCGTCGGCAACCCGCCAGGGGCGATCAACATTCCCTGGCAGGATGCACCGGATTTCGAACTCAACCCGGATTTCCTGAAGGAGGTCGGCAACGTCGCCCGCAAGGACCAGACGGTCGTCCTGATCTGTCGCTCCGGGCACCGCTCCATCGATGCCGGCAATTTTCTCTTGGAACGGGGCTTCGAATCGGTCTACAACGTGTTGGAAGGCTTCGAGGGGGATCGGGACGAACATCACCATCGGTCCACCGTCAACGGCTGGCGTTTTCGCGGACTGCCATGGGTACAGTGCTGACATGATCATGCAACCGCTGGGCGGGGCCGCCTGCGCCTGGAAGGGGCTGGCCCTGATCTTCAAACCCGGCCTGCGCCTGTTCGCCCTGGTGCCGGTTCTCATCAACACGCTGCTGTTCGGCAGCGCCACTTGGCTGCTGATCGATCGTTACGAATCGCTGTGGATCTGGGTGAAGGCCTTTCTGCCCACTTGGCTCCATTGGCTGGAATGGCTGTTCATCCCGGTGCTGATTATCACCACCGCGCTGGTGATCTTCTTCGGGTTCACCCTGGTGGCCAACCTGGTCGGGGCGCCGTTCAACGGCCTGCTGGCCGAATGCGTGGAGGCCCACCTCACCGGCCGGCCCCTGCCCGCCACCCGGACCAGCTGGAAGCGGGTCCTGGTCGGAGCCATTCCGGCCATGGCCGGGGAACTCGGCAAGCTGCTCCACGCCATCAAGCTGACGATTCCCGCCCTGCTGCTGTTGCTGATTCCCGGCTTCAACCTGGCGGCCCCGGTACTCTGGACTCTGATCACCGCCTGGTTGCTGGCCATCGAATATGCCGACTTTCCCCTGGGCAACCATGACCGGTCGGGGGTGGAGATCCGGCGCTTCCTGGCCGAACGGCGCCTGGCCAGCCTGGCGTTCGGCGCCACGGTGCTGCTGATGACCGCCGTGCCGCTGCTCAACCTGGTCGCCATGCCGGCGGCGGTGGCGGGGGCCACGGTGCTGTGGGTGGAACGCCGGGAGCCGGAAGGGGCGCCCGCCCCTGCTCCCTGATCTCCGGACCTGGCCGTTCCTCGGACCGCTGGCGGTCCGAGGAACGGTCTTCCTTCCTCCACCCTCCACCGATGAAAACCGCTTCCCGGCTTCCACGATTATATTACGCGAGGACTTTTCCCCGTGGAGCAACGCCTGTCCCTCGTCACCCTGGGCGTCCGGGATCTGCTCCGGTCACGGGCCTTCTACTGAAAGCCTGGGTCCGAATCCCCATCTTCCAACAGTCATTCGACTTCAAGCCACCGGCGCCCCGGGCAGTTCCACCCGGGTGGCGAAGCCGCCCTCCGGGGGGTGGGCGAAGTGGATGGTGCCGCCGTGGTCGCGGATCACCGATGCGGCGATGGACAGGCCCAGGCCCACCCCGCCACTGTCGGAACCGCCGGAGGATTCCAGGCGTTGGAAGGGTTCGAAGACGGTGTCCCACGCGCTCGGGGGAATGCCGGGGCCGGGGTCGTGGATGGTGATGGCGATCCGTTCCCCGGCCCGGGCCAGGGACACCCGGGCGGCGCCGCCGTACTTGACGGCATTGTGGATCAGGTTGGTCAGGGCGCGCTTCATGGCCAGGGGACGGCAGGTGCAGGGCAGCCGGTCGGATTCCGCGCACACCACCGCCTGGCCGATGTCGCCCAGGTCGGCGCAGATGGCCGACACCAGCCCGCCGAGATTGACCCGCTGCCGGGCCTCGCCGGCGCTGGCGTCCCGGGCGAACTCCAGGGTGGTGGTCAGCATGGACGCCATCTCGTCCAGGATGGCCGCCATGCGCTGCCGGGTGGCGGCCTCGCCGGCGAACTCCACCATGAGTTTCAACTGGGTCAGCGGCGTGCGCAGATCGTGGGAAATGGCGGCGATCAGCCGCAGGCGCTCCGCCACGAAGTCGCGATGGCCGCGGTTCATGCGGTTGAAGGCCCGGGCCACGGCGACGATCTCGGTGGGACCCGTCTCCGGCAGCGGGGCGGCATGGACATCCTGGCCGATGGCCTCCGCCGCCTGGACGATCCGCCCCAGGGGCACGGTCATGTGCCGGGCGATGAGCAGCGCGAACAGGAAGATCGCCACGGTCATGATGATGACCGACAGGGTGGCGTGACGGAACAGGGGCACATGGTTGTCCGCCGGCCGGGTGGTCAGGAAGATGCGATGACCCACGGGCAGCTCCACCCAGGCCCGCAGCTCCCGGTCCAGGACCTGATGGTGCATCAGCCGGATGATGCCCATCTCCACCGCGAACAGCAGCCGATGCAGGCTGCCGTACCGGTGGTCCCAGTCGGGTTCCGCCAGACCGACCCCCACCACCCGGGCCCGGCCCGGACCGATGCTCCGTTCCAGGCTGCGCCGCAGGGGTTCCTCGCTGGCGACCGGCACCGGCGGTGGCCCGCCCGCTGCCTGATGCTGCACCTCGACATGCAGACCGCTGCGGTTCATGGCGGCCAGCACCGGTTCGTGGAGGGCCGCCGGGATCTCCAGCAACAGGCGGGTGATGGCGGCCATGCGCTCCAGCACCTGGCGTTCGCTGGTGACCACCCCAACCTCCAGCTTCTCGCTGGTGAACACCAGGATGCTGAGAATGTGGGACAGGGTGAGCCCGACAAACAGAATCGCCTGGGTGCGCCCGGCCAGACTGACCGGCAACAGGGATCTCATGGCTGGTTGATCTCCGGGGTGAACATGTAGCCGTCGCCCCACACGGTCTTGATGAGCTGCGGATTCCTGGAGTCGGCCTCGATCTTGCGCCGCAAACGCATCACCTGGGTATCGATGCTGCGGTCGTACAGCTCCGCCGACTTGCCATGGGCCAGATCCAGCAGCCGCTCCCGGCTCAACACCTGCCGGGGATGGTGGATGAAGGCCAGCAACAGATCGAATTCGCCGGCGCTCAGGGGCTCCACCAGGCCGTCGGCGGCCACCAGCTCCCGGCGGGCCGGGTGCAGGGTCCAGCCGGCGAACCGCACCGGGCCGTCCCGGGCCGGCCGCGGCGCCTCATGCCGCCCGTCGCAGCGCCGCAGCACCGCCTTGATGCGGGCCAGCAGCTCCCGGGGATCGAACGGCTTGGTGACATAGTCGTCCGCCCCCATTTCCAACCCCACCACCCGATCGCCGTGATCCCCCAGGGCGGTGAGCATGATGATGGGCAGCCCGCCCCGCTCCCGCAGCCGGCGGCACAGGGTCAGGCCGTCCTCCCCCGGCAGCATCACATCCAGGATCACCAGATCCACGGTGCGTCGCTCCAGGGCAGCGTCCATGGCCCGGCCGTCGGCCACCCCCAGCGCCTCGATGCCGTGTTCCCCCAGGTAGCGCACCACCAGCTCCCGGATTTCCCGATTGTCTTCCACCACGAGAACGCATAACTTTTTGTTCATGGATCCCTGCTGCCAGGTTGTCAGACTTTTGTGACTGATGTGCCATGCCCCGGTGACAGGGTCCCGATACCATAACCTCGTGTTCCGGCCCAAAGGGCAGGAGCGCCGGCGGGAACGACAGGGATGGCTCCTCAGTTCTCCGGGATCATGTGCAACGTTCGAGGATCGAGGCAATGTCACGGGCCCTCACGCTGTTGGCCATCGGATTGTCATTCTGCCTGCAGGCCGGACCGGCCTGGGCCCATGGCGGCGAGGATCACGGCGCCGACGCCGGCTCCGGCCAGCCGCTCCTGGCCAGCCTGGGCGCCGGGGCGGCCGGCGATCGGTTCGAGGCGGTGGTCACCCCCAACCCGGACGGCTCCCTGCGGCTGTCTCTCGCCGACCTGGCCGACAACCGCCCCCTGGCCGACGCCACCATCGAAGCCGAAAGCGCCACCTCCCCCCCCTGGACCGGCCCGGGCGAGGCCACCCCGACGCCGGGGGTCTATCGGCTGGCCTGGCAGCCGCCGACAGCGACCGCGGCCGATCTGACCCTCACGGTCACCGCCGCCGGCCAGGCCGATCTGATCCTGCTCCAGGTCCCCGCTGCCGTGACCCAGCCGATGGCGGCGGTCAAGGCCGACCTTGCCGCCCCGACGCCCGGAGGGCCAGCCGTCCGCACGGTGGCCCTGCCCAAGGCCAGCCAGTTCCTGCTGGACCTGCGCACCACGGCGGCCGCCGGCCGCGGAGTGACGGACAGCCTCCGGCTGGTGGGCCGGGTCATTCCGGATCCGGCCTTCCACGCCCGGGTCCATCCCCAGGGTTCCGCCCGGGTGGTCCACGATCCGGATTTTCCGCCCCCCCGCTCCGGCCAGCGGGTGAAACACGGCGAAACCCTGGCCGTACTCGATCCCATTCTGTCACCCCTGGACCGGGCCGGGCAACGCCTGACCCTGGCCCGGGGGGAACGCGGCGATACCCTGGTGACGCGGGAGATGGTCCAGGCCCCCATCGACGGCCAGTTGACCGACGTGCATATCGTGCCCGGTGAGGTGGTGACCGAGAATAGCGTGCTGGTGGAAATCATCGATCCCGCCCACCTGTGGGTGGAGGCCGTCCTCTACGATCTGCCCTGGCT
>PEAP01000134.1 GCA_002753665.1 Magnetococcales bacterium DC0425bin3 | reverse complement strand
TCTTCCGATCTCTGCGCGGCTACGAGACCGGCCTGTTCCTGGAGATCGATCCCCTGACGGCCCTGGCCGGCCTGCTGACCAGCGGCACGCTCTACCAAGGCCTGGCCTGGTCCCTGGCGATCCTGATTTCCACCCTGTTCCTGGGGCGTTTCTTCTGCTCCTGGATCTGCCCCCTGGGCATCCTGAACCAATGGCTCAGCCATTTCGCCAACCGGCGGCGGCCGGTGGAGGCCTGCCAGGTCAATGCGTACCGTCCCCTGTATCGGGTCAAGTATTACCTGCTGGCCGCCCTGTTGATCCTGGCCGCCGGCGGGGTGCTGCAGACCGGGTTGTTGGACCCGATCGCTCTGCTGACCCGTTCGCTGACCGTGGTCTTGTTTCCGGCCCTGCACCAGGCGGGGGTGGGGGTGCATCTCAATCAGCCCCTGTTCCATGGGGGGGTGCTGGTGGCGGGCCTGTTCCTGGCCCTGCTGCTGGCCAATCGCTTCCTGACCCGTTTCTGGTGCCGGGTCCTCTGTCCCCTGGGGGCGCTGCTGGGGGTGTGTTCCGGGCGGGCCACCCTGCGCATCCGGCGCGATGTGGAACGATGCTCCGGCTGTCGCAAATGCCTGCAATTCTGCCAGGGCGGCTGTGATCCCCATGGGGAACTGCGGGTCAGCGAATGTCATGTCTGCATGAACTGTGTGGCCAGTTGCCCCGAGGGGGCGTTGCATTACGGCCTGGCCGGCGCCGCCAGTTCGATCCACCAGCCCCTGGATCTGGGCCGGCGGCGCCTAGTGGAAACCACGGTCCTGGCGGTGGTGGGGCTGCCCATGCTGCGCAGTTCGGTGTCGGCCAACACCACGCCGACGCCGGAAGTGATCCGTCCGCCCGGGGCGCTGCCCGAGGCGGAGTTCCTGTCCCGCTGCATCAAATGCGCCGCCTGCATGCGGGTCTGCCCCACCAATGTGCTGCAACCGGCCCTGTTGGAGGGCGGTCTGGAAGGACTCTGGACCCCCATCCTGATCAACCGTCTGGGCTATTGCGAACACCACTGTGTGCTGTGCGGCCAGGTCTGCCCCACCGCCGCCATCCGGCCCATCGGCGTGGCCGAGAAGGTGGGAGAGAAACCCTTCACCGCGCCCTTGAAGCTGGGGACGGCCTTTTTCGACCAGGGTCGCTGCCTGCCCTGGGCCATGCAGATTCCCTGTATCGTCTGCGAGGAGATGTGTCCCACCAGCCCCAAGGCCATCTGGTATCGGGAGGTGACGGTCCCGCCCCGGGAGGGTCAGGCGGTGCGGGTCAAGCAGCCGTTCGTGGACCCCACCCTCTGCATCGGCTGCGGCATCTGCGAAAACAAATGCCCGGTGGCCGACCGCGCCGCCATCCGGGTCACCTCGGTGGGGGAAAGCCGTTCGCCGGGCAACCGCATGACCTTGAAGGGCGCCCCCCGCCCCGCGCCTCCGGGACCGTCCAGTCGGTGACCGTGGAAATCGCGTTGCGATTTCCACAGAGGAGGGTGGAGGGAGGCTCCCCCATCCATCGAATCGGTGACCGTGAAAGTCGCGGCTTCCCCCATCCATCGAACTCGAATCCACCATTGGCCCCCCGCCGCACGATCTGTTAAACTCTGTGACCGGTGGGCAGGTGATCTCCGGATCCCATCGAGCTGCGAGGAAACATGGCCAAATTCGTGTTCGTTACCGGTGGGGTGATGTCGTCCCTGGGCAAGGGACTGGCATCGGCCTCCCTGGGCTGTCTGTTGCAGGCCAGGGGTTACAAGGTCACCATCCAAAAGCTGGATCCTTACATGAACGTGGATCCCGGCACCATGAGCCCCTATCAGCATGGGGAGGTGTTCGTCACCGACGACGGGGCGGAGACCGACCTGGACCTGGGGCACTACGAGCGGTTCCTCGGCATTCCCATGGGCCGGAGCAACAACCACACCGCCGGCCGCATCTACCTCAACGTGATCAACCGGGAGCGCCGGGGGGATTATCTGGGCTCCACGGTGCAGGTGATCCCCCACATCACCGACGCCATCAAAGAGGCGATCTGCAGCGTGGAGGGGGACAGCGACCTGGCCATCATCGAGGTCGGCGGCACGGTGGGGGATATCGAATCTCTGCCGTTCCTGGAGGCGATCCGCCAGTTGCGGGTCGATCTGGGCCGGGAGCGGACCCTGTTCGTGCATCTCACCCTGGTACCCTTCATCCACACTGCCGGGGAACACAAGACCAAGCCCACCCAGCATTCGGTGAAGGACCTCCTGGCCATCGGCATCCAGCCGGACATCCTGCTGTGCCGCAGCGACCGGGATATTCCCCAGTCCGAGAAGAAGAAAATCGCCCTGTTCTGCAACGTGCAGCTGGATGCGGTGATTTCGGCGGTGGACCAGGATTCCATCTACCGGGTGCCCTTCGCCCTCTACCGGGAGCGGTTCGCCAAGAAGGTGCTGAGCCTGCTCAACATGGAGGTCCGGGAGCCGGATCTGACCGATTGGGAGCGGGTGTTGGAGAAGGTGACCAATCCTTCCCGCAAATGCACCATCGGCATCGTCGGCAAATATGTGGGACTCAAGGAGGCCTACAAGTCCATCAACGAGGCCCTGGCCCATGGCGGCATCGCCAACGACTGCCGGGTCAACCTGCGCTGGGTGGATGCGGAATCCATCGGCCAGGGCGATGCCGAGGCCCACTTGCGGGGGGTGGACGGCATCCTGGTGCCGGGCGGGTTCGGCAACCGGGGCATCGACGGCAAGATCAACGCGGTGCAGTTCGCCAGGGAACATAAGATTCCCTATCTGGGGATCTGCCTGGGGATGCAGATGGCGGTGGTGGAGTTCGCCCGCCATGTGGCAGGCCTGCCCGGCGCCAACAGCACCGAGTTCGAGCCCGACTGTCCCGATCCGGTCATCGCCCTGCTGACCGAGTGGGTGGACGGCGAACAGGTGGTGCGGCGGGAACGCGAGGGCGACAAGGGCGGCACCATGCGGCTGGGATCCTACCCCTGCGTGCTGAAGGACGGCAGCCATGCGGCTTGGGCCTATGGGGTCAACCGGATCGCGGAACGGCACCGCCATCGCTACGAGTTCAACAATACCTATTGGCAGCGCCTGGAAGAAGCCGGAATGACCGTCAGCGGCACCAACCCCGAAGGGGATCTGGTGGAGATCGTGGAGTTGCACGACCATCCTTTTTTCGTCGCCTGCCAGTTTCATCCGGAGTTCCGCAGTTATCCGCGCCAGCCCCATCCTCTGTTCGCCGCCTTCGTCAAGGCCGGCCTGGAGTTCAAGAGTGACCACTGACGCGCCGCACCGCACGGTGCGGGTGGGGCCGGTGACTTTCGGCAACCACCGGCCCCTGGCGGTGATCGCCGGCCCCTGTGTCATCGAATCCCGGGACAGCGCCCTGGCCACCGCCACCGTCCTGCGGGACATGACCGCCCGCCTGGGTCTGCCCCTGGTCTACAAGTCCAGTTTCGACAAGGCCAACCGCACCTCCCTGGCCGGCTTCCGTGGGCCGGGGATCGAGGAGGGGTTGGCCATTCTGGCGCAGGTGCGCCGGGAGATCGGCGTGCCGGTGGTGACCGACGTGCATGAAATCGCCCAGGCGGCCCCGGCGGCGGCGGTCGTGGATCTGCTGCAAACTCCGGCTTTTCTCTGCCGGCAGACCGATTTCATCCAGGCGGTGGCGGCGACCGGCAAACCGGTCAACCTCAAGAAGGGGCAGTTCCTGGCCCCGGAGGCCATGGTCCGGGTGGCGGACAAGGCGGCGGCAACCGGCAACCGCGACCTGCTGCTGTGCGAACGGGGCTATGCCTTCGGCTACGGCAACCTGGTGGTGGACATGCGCGGTCTGGAGATCATGGCTCGCACCGGTTATCCCGTGGTGTTCGACGCCACCCACTCGGTGCAGTTGCCCGGGGGCCTGGGCGGCAGTTCCGGGGGCGAGCGGCGCTTCGTGCCGGTGTTGGCCCGGGCGGCGGTGGCGGCGGGGGTGGCGGCGGTATTCCTGGAAACCCATCCCGACCCGGACCACGCCCCCTGCGCCGGCCCCAACATGATCCCCTTCGACCGGCTGGAAGGCCTGCTGCGCGACCTGAAACGTCTGGACGAGGTGGTCAAGGTTCATTGATCTTCCGAAGGGAATCGACATGCTCCAGCGAACGCCATTATTCGAACTCCACCGGGAACAGGGAGCCAAGATGGTTCCCTTCCATGGCTGGGAAATGCCCCTGCATTACGGTTCCCAGGTACAGGAACACCACGCCGTGCGACGTGCTTGTGGCCTGTTCGATGTCAGCCACATGTGCATCGTCGATCTGGCTGGCGCCGGGACCTTGGATTTCCTGCGCCACCTCACTGCCAACGACCCAGCCCGCCTGCGCGACGGCCAGTGTCAGTACGGGGTGCTGTGCAACGAGCAGGGCGGGGTGGTGGACGACATCATCGTCACCCGTCTGGGCGGGGAGCGGTTCCGGGTGGTGTCCAACTCCGCCACCCGGGACAAGGTGCTGGCTTGGCAGGAGCGCTGGCGGCCGTCGTTCCGGGTCGATTTCACCCCGCGGCCCGATCTGGCCATGGTGGCCATCCAGGGGCCGGGAGCCCTGGCGGTGACGGACCGGGTATTGCCCCTGGCGGCGCGGCCCCGGGTCGGCGCCTTGCGACCGTTCCATGCCCTGGAGGAGGGTGGCTGGATGGTCTCCCGCACCGGTTACACCGGCGAGGACGGCCTGGAGATCCAGCTGCCCGCAGCCGGAGTGGCCGCTCTCTGGCGGCAGCTGACCGGGGAGGGGGCCCAGCCGGCCGGGTTGGGGGCGCGGGATACGTTGCGCCTGGAGGCCGGCATGTCCCTCTATGGATCGGATCTGGACGATGGCCACAATCCCCTGGACTGTGGCCTGGGCTGGACGATTGCCTGGGATCCTCCGGAGCGGGACTTCGTCGGTCGGGCCGCACTGGAGGCCCGGCGCGGTGCTGCCGCGGGAGTGCGGCGCATCGGCCTGTTGCTGGAGGGCAAGGGCGTGCTGCGGGACGGACAAACGGTGTCTCTGGAGGGTCGGACCGTCGGCGCCATCACCAGCGGCAGTTACTCTCCTACCCTGGAACAGGGCATCGCCCTGGCCCGGGTATCCGAGTCCGTCCCGGCGGGCGGGGCTTGGACGGTGGAGATCCGGGGGCGGCACCACCCGGTGCGGGTGGTGCGCCCGCCCTTCGTGCGCAACGGCCAGCGGGCCTGGCGGGATGAGTGAGGGTTTGGAGCGATTTTTATCGGTGGAGGGTGGAGGGAGGCCTCCCCCATCCATACGAGGTTACCGATAAAAGTCGCGAAGCGATTTTTATCGGTGGAGGGTGGAGGGAGGCCTCCCCCATCCATTAGAGTTCGACAGGGAGGATCCGGGGATGCCCTTCATACCCCATACCGAAACGGATGAACGGGACATGCTGGCGGCCATCGGCGTCGATGGGATCGAGCGGCTGTTCGAGGAGATTCCCGAAGAGTTGCGCTGCCGGGAACCGCTGCGGCTGCCGGAGCCGCTCAACGAACAGGAAACCGGTCGCCTGATGCGGGAGCGGGCGGCCCAGGACGGGGAGCCCATCTGTTTCGCCGGTGGTGGCGCCTACGACCATCACATCCCGGCGGCGGTATGGGAAATCGCCTCCCGCGGGGAGTTCTACACCGCCTATACCCCCTATCAACCCGAGGCCAGCCAGGGCACCCTGCAGGTCCTCTACGAATACCAGTCCATGATGGCCGGGCTGATGGGGATGGACCTGTCCAATGCCAGCCTCTACGACGGCGCCTCGGCCCTGGCCGAGGCGGTGCTGATGGCGGTGCGGGCCAATGCCAACGGCAGCCGCCGGGTGTTGATGCCCGCCACGGTGCATCCCGCCTACCGGGAGGTGGTGGAGACCATGGTCGGTCCCCAGGGGATCGAGCTGGTGGACCTACCGTTCTGCTCCGCCACTGGTGGCACCTTCCTGCCCCACTTGGCCTCCCTGTCCGGAGATATCCTGGCGGCGGTGGTGATTCCCCAGCCCAACTTCTTCGGCATGCTGGAGAAGGTGGACCAGCTTACCGATTGGGCCCACGAACGGGGCGCCCTGGCGGTGGCGGTGGTCAATCCGCTGGCCATGGCGCTGTTGCAGCCGCCCGGGCAGTGGGGCCAGACCGGGGCCGACATCGCCTGTGGGGATGGCCAACCCCTGGGAGCGCCCCTGAGTTCCGGCGGCCCCTATTTCGGTTTTCTCTGCTGCCGGACCGCCTTCCTGCGGCAGATGCCGGGCCGGGTGGTGGGACGCACCTTGGACCGGGAGGGCCGGGAGGGATTCGTACTCACCCTCCAGGCTCGGGAGCAGCATATCCGCCGCAGCCGGGCCACCTCCAACATCTGCACCAATCAGGGGCTGTTGACCGTGGCCGCGGCCGTCCACATGAGCCTGTTGGGGCCCGAGGGCCTGCGCCGCACCGCCGCCGCCTGCCATGCCAATACCCGGGAGCTGGTGGCGCGGCTAACCACCTTGCCGGGGGTGGAGCCGTATTTCAGGGGACCCCGTTTCCACGAGGCGGTCCTGAAGCTGCCGGTGCCGGTGGCGCGGGTGTTGCGGGTTCTGGCCCGGCAGGGGATCATCGGCGGGGTGGATCTGGAAGCGCGCGTTCCCGGTTTGGCCGGGGGCCTGCTGGTCTGCGCCACCGAATGCCGCACCAGCCGGGAGATGGATCACTACGTCCAGGCCATGGCACGGATTCTGAGGGGGGAAGAATGATCATTTTCGAACGCAGCCAGCCCGGGCGCTGCAACCGGGCCCAGATGCCCGCCACCGCCACCGCCACCGCTGCCGCTGCCGGGTCCGGGGAGATTCCGGAGCATTGCCTGCGCCGCGATCCGCCCCCCCTGCCCGAACTGTCGGAACTGGAGACCGTGCGGCATTACACCCGGCTGTCCCAGAAGAACTATTCCATCGACACCCACTTCTATCCCCTGGGCAGCTGCACCATGAAGTACAATCCCCGGGGTTGCAAGACCCTGGCCATGCTGCCGGGCTTCCTGGCCCGTCATCCCCTGGGTGACCCGGAGGCCGGGCAGGGGGCGCTGGCCTGTCTGCACGAGTTGCAGGAATACCTCAAGGAGATCACCGGGATGCGCGGGGCGAGCCTGGCCCCCATGGCCGGCGCCCAGGGCGAGTTCGCCGGGGTCGCCATGATCCGCGCCTACCATCGGCACCGGGGGGATCTGGACCGCACCGAGATCCTGGTGCCTGACGCCGCCCATGGCACCAATCCGGCCACCGCCACCATGTGCGGATTCAAGGTGCGGGAGATTCCCACCACTCCCGAAGGCGACGTGAATCTGGAGCTGCTGCGGGCGGCGGTGGGCCCCCGGACCGCCGGGTTGATGCTGACCAATCCCTCCACCCTGGGGGTGTTCGAACGCCGGGTGCGGGAGATGGCCGATGTGGTCCACGGGGCCGGCGGGCTGCTCTATTATGACGGCGCCAACCTCAACGCCATCTGCGGCCTGGCCCGGCCCGGGGAGATGGGGTTTGACGCGGTCCATCTCAACGTCCACAAGACCTTCGCCACGCCCCATGGCGGCGGCGGTCCCGGGGCCGGGCCGGTGGGGGTTGGGGAGCGCCTGGAACCGTTCCTG
>PEAP01000013.1 GCA_002753665.1 Magnetococcales bacterium DC0425bin3 | reverse complement strand
CGAGCGGCGACCGGAGCCGCAGCCCGGGCCAGACCGCCGGCCGCTCCCAGGCCGTCCCTGCCCGGTCCCAAGCCACCGCTCGCTCCCAGGCCGCTCCCGCACGCTCCCAGGCCGCCGGCCGCTCCCAGGCCGTCCCCAGTCGCTCCCAGGTCGCCCCCGGCGGTAACCGGCGACGGCGCAACACCCCCCGGGCGGCCTGATCCTCCCGGCCGGTCCTGCCCTCGCTCTGAACTTGGCGGAATGGCTTTTCCAAGCCATTCCGCCACCGGCCTCCGGGCCATGCCGGTCACCCATCGCGACCTTGCCCAGAACTATGCCTTCCTGTAGTCTGAGGCTCCCTGAATCCTTTACCGTGGAAGCCGGAAACCGGCTTCCATCGGTGGAGGGTGGAGGAAGGCTTCCCCCTCCATCAAACAAAGTTTGTTCCGAAAGACATGGCATGCCGCCTGCGCGCAACCTGGCCCTGCTGGCCCTGGCCGTGGTGCTGGGGGGAACGATCCTGTGGGTTCGGGCATCCCGGGAACCTCCCCCGACCGCGACCGACCCAACCGGCGACAGCCACCGCAAAACCTGGTGGGAGCCCGCCACGGGGATGGAGTTCGTCTGGGTGACAGGGGGCTGCTGCGAGATGGGCTCCCCCGAATCCGAAGCCAAACGCGACCCGGATGAAACCCGACATCAGGTGTGCGTGACTGACCTGTGGGTGGGTCGCCACGAGGTGACCAACGGCCAATATCGCCTGTGGAAGCCGAGCCATTCCAGCGGCGAGCGGTCGGGGCAGTCCCTGGACCAGGACGATCAGCCGGTGGTGGAGGTGAGCTGGGACGAGGCCACTGCCTATGCCCAATGGCTGTCCAAGTCCGGACACGGGACCTTCCGCCTGCTCACCGAGGCGGAGTGGGAATACGCCGCCAGGGGCGGCACCACGGACTCGCGCTATTGGGGGGACGACGAGGAAGAGGCCTGCCGCTACGCCAATGTCTTCAATCCCACCTCCCAGAAGGGTTATGCCTGGCCCTGGGATGATTATTATTGCGCGGATGGGTTCATGGTGACCGCGCCGGTGGGCCGGTTCATCGCCAACCCCTTCGGGCTGCACGACATGCTGGGCAATGTGCTGGAATGGACCTGTTCGTCCTACGAGTCGTCCTACAACGGCGCGGAAACCCGCTGCGCCGATGGGGGGGGGCCACGCCGGGCGGCCCGGGGGGGCAGTTGGCATATCCTGCCATCCTACGTCCGTGCGGCCAACCGCTACTGGAGCGCCCCAAACTACCACCGCAACCTGCTGGGGTTCCGCCTGGCCAGGCTGCCCCGTGGAAACAAACAGTGATGCCGAACGCGAATCAAGTCCGCGTTCGGCATCACAGGATCCGACACGCCCCCCCCCTTCAATCAATTCGCCGATGGCACCTGTTCCCGGGGACAGATGAACGCATCGCCCTGCAGGCCTTCATCCGGCGTCAACCGTCCCGAAAAAGGCTGGGGCGTGACACCGCGCCGCCGACATTCCTGCGCGACGACTTCCTGCAGCACCGTGGCCAGTGTCCCATAGAAAGTATCGGCCCCGGCATGGTCCCGCACCCCCTCGGCCAGGGGGACGATCCAGCGGCCCAGATGATGGCTCAGGAACGTCTGCCCAGCCTCCTCGGCCACCTGGGCCTGCTCGGTCCAGGCTTCATCCAGGGCATAGGCTTCCTTGATCAACAGCAGGCTGTAGAACTCCAGCTCGCTGCACAGATGATCGGGCAGATCGGGCTGGGTGGGTGATGGTTCCACTCCGAACGCCCGGTAAAAACCGCTGATGTCGGCCAGTTCCACCACCTGCCCACCCATGCGCTGGCCGTCGCCATAGGCGGTTTCATGCAGGGAACACACCCCCCGGCCCATGAACAGACGGCAATATTCGGCTTCCAGCAGCCCCTCGTCCGTGTTCGACAGGGCGTCCTGCATCCGAGACCAGGCCGGCAGCAGCAGAAGCAGTTGCCTGGCCTCGGCCAGCAGGGTCCCACGCGCACCCGGATAGGGATACATCATGCCCCGCGCCAGCCAACGGAAGAGGGCTGCGGTGGCCAAGAGCTCCCGCAGCCGTTCTTCCGTGCCGTCGCAGGCGCGTTGCTGATCAACCGCGCCGCTCATCATCGCATGTGCCTCACTTGGCCAGGGTCAATGGGACCCAGTCGGACCAGGCCTTGCGGGACCCGACCTCCTGGTTGCCGCCTTCCCAGACCGCGAAGGCCACGGTGGATTGGTCCCCGCCGGTCAGGTTCGGGGCGTTGGTGCCTTCCGGAGCCATGGGCAGGGTGATCACCACATGCCATTGGCCGTTGGACCAGGTCCCCTGGCCGTCAGCTTCCTGATGCTGCTTGACGGTCAGGGAGCCGAAGCCCTCGGCCACTTGGTCGAGGACCGGGCTGGCGCGGTGGGCCGCCACCGGATTGTCCACCCCGGCGGCGCCCAGGTAGGCCCGCAGGTCGATGGCGTTCAACACCTTGTCCGGATACAGGTCGGAATGGGCGTGAGGATAAAGATCCCGCACTTCCAGGCTGCGCTTGCGGTCCAGATCGGCCTGGAACGCCGCCCGCCACTGGATGATGTTCACCCGTTCGTCCGGGGCACCCATCATGGGATTGTAGGGAGCATCGGCGCGGAACCGCAACGGCAGCTGCACCGCCACCTGGTCGCCGAACTGGTCCACCACCAGCCGGTCGCTCTTGGTGGGATCGTTCCATTCCAGCAGGATCGACAGCCATTGGCCGTTATGCACCGAACGCACGGTCATTTCGGTCACGGCCGGGCTGAGGTTGTTGGGCGTGGTGACGTTCTGGGGTTGCAGGGTCACCGTGCGGGGCTTGCTGGACTGCCAGGCCTGGTCCGCCGGGTCGATCACCGCCCCATCGTGGGCCACCCGCACCGCTTCCAGGGCATCGGCGGGGGCCGGGGCCGGGGTGGCGGGTTTGGCGGCATAATGGACGGCGGCCGTCTTGGGTGCCTCCACGGCCGGAGCGGCCGACCGGGCGGCCGGAGCGGTCTCCGGGTCCGCCACGCCGACCTGAGAGGACGCGGTGGCATTGCAGCCAGTCAATCCGGCGATCAGGGTCACCAATGCAAGGGTGCTGTTCTTTCTGTTCATATCCTCTCCCCCGTCAGGTGATGTTGCTGCGATGGGTCTTGAAGGTCTCGTCGAAGGCCACGCGCATGAAGACCGGCTCGCGCAACGGCACCCGAACCAACTCTTCGCCCTTCTCGTTGTAGCCATAGGCGGTATCGCCATCGACCTTGAAGCGCTCGATGATCATCGGCGTGGCGCCGAACAGCAGCAACGCACCCAACAGCTTCTTGTCGTCAACGGCCGTGCGGTACAGCGCCGTGGCCTGCTCGGCGCCGGCACCGAACATCTGCCGGAGATAGGTTCCGGGCACATGGATGGGCGGGATGTAATAGACATTGGGCTCCAGCCCCAACTGCGGATACAGCGGCTTGGCCAGTTGCAGGCCGTGGATCAGATAGTCCAGGGGATTGTCCGGGTTGGCCTTGTCCGGGGTGGAGATGAAACCCTGCAGGCGGATCTTGCCGATGCAGGTGATGGTGCATTGGGTCTGCCGCCCGCTTTCCACGGCCGGATAGCAACCCACGCATTTCTCCGAGGTGCGGGTGATGGAATTGAAGAACGGCTTCTTGTAGGGACAGCCGCGCACGCATTCCCGATAGCCGCGGCAGCGCATCTGGTCCACCAGCACGATGCCGTCTTCCGGACGCTTGTAGGCCGACTGCCGGGGACAGGCCCCCACACAGGCCGGATAGGTGCAATGGTTGCAGATGCGGGGCAGATAATGCATCCACTGCATGTGGGGCATGGTGATGAACGCCCCCCTGGTCATGCTGCCGGTGGAATCGTCCTCGGAGATGTTGGGATGGGCATAATCCAGGTCCGCCGGGAGGTAGCCCAGCACCTTCTCGCCTTCCGGTGCGGCCTCGAACAGCGTCTTGCCCTGGTAGGGACCGGGGCCCACGTCCTGGATGCCCAGCTTGTCCAGGATCTTCACGTCCCAGCCCAGGGGATAGTAGCCGTAGGGCTTGGTTTCCACATTGTTCCAGAACATGTATTCCTGGCCGCGGCCGGAGGTCCAGGTGGTCTTGCAGGCCACGGTGCAGGTTTGGCACGCGATGCACTTGTTGGTGTCCATGATCATCGCGAACTGTTTCTTGGGCCGGGCTTCGGCGAAGGGGTACTCCATCTCGCGGCCGATCTGCCAGTTGTAGACCGTCGTCATGATTCAAACTCCTCCACTCGAATGGGCTCAGGCCTTGGTGATCTGCACATAACCGCCCTCAAGGTACTTCTTGAGAGCCAATCCCTCGTTGCCCGGGCGCAGTCCCAGGGCCACCGGACGCCACTTGCCATGGCCCCCCAGCCCGCCATCCTCCGCCTTGGTGAACTTGGCGATGGATTCCCGCGGGGCGTTGGTCACGCAATGCACGTCCACGTTGAAGCCCTTGGTCACCTCGTTGGTCCACGACTTGCGCGTGATGAGGGTGGCGGTCTGGTGGGTGGGTTTGAGCCACGACCGGGTCAGACTCTGGTGACCACCGTAGCGGAACAGGGCCTGGTAGTTGGTCTCGGCATTCTTGGCCAGCCCGTCGATGCGGGTTTCGTGGGCCTTCACCGAGCCGGGGGTGGCCATGTAGCCGTTGAACCACATCCGGGTGATGCCCGCCGGCGTGCCGGGATAGTACCGCGCCCGGCACAGCAGACGGGCCACCTTGTACTCGTCCTTGCGCTTGGGGTCGTTCCAGCCCCGGAACGGCAAGTCGTTGGGATCGCCGTCCACATAGACGTAGTCACCATCCTCGATGCCCATGGAGCGGGCGTCGGCGGGATTGATGTCCACATACATTTCGCCCACGCCGGGCATGCGCTTGTCGCGCCGGTACATGTCGCCGAACGGACCGAACAGGGTGGCCATGAAGTCCGTGTCGATGGGCATGGTGTGGGCGCCGTGGCGATACTTTGGGGTGTGGAACACATGGTCCCAGCCCTGGGCATGCAGCGGATGCCGGGAGGCGACCAGCTGGTCCACCGTGTAGGTGGTATTGCGCATCTGGCGGGTGGTATGGCTGCGATCATCCTCCGGGATGCCCCAGTCGGCCGGCTTCTTGGGCCGGATGGCCGGATGAGCCGCCGCGGCGATGGCGCAGGGATCGTGGAAGGTGGCGTCCGACGGCTCGCGGAAAACGATCAGGTTCTCGCCGGCATCAATGAATTCCGCTTCGGGACGATAGTATTCCAGGCGTCCGGTCTTGGTGTACCAGGGCTTGGATTCATGCACCTGTTCGTAGCTGTTGATGCGAGGATAGGTGCGGGTGTTCATCAGGGCCGGAATGCCCTGCTTGGCCAGGGTTTCCAGGTCCCTGAAGCGATAGCCACGCAATGGAGTGGAGCCGTCGATGATGCGCTGCAGATACACATCCGGCCGGTTGTCGGCGATGAACTTCCACATCTGCTCGAAGCGCTCGTCGCCGGTGAGCTTGGCGAGCTGCCGGGCCACCAACAGATAGGTCTCGTTGTCGGAGACGGTCTGGTAGTTGCGCTTGATGGGGGTGGTCGGATAAACCTGGAGAAACGGATTGGTGTTGGAGGCGGTGAAGTCCGGATACTTGAATTCCATCCAGGAATCGACGCCATAGACGATATCCGAATACTCGCAGGAAGCCGTCCACCACCATTCGTTGTAGACCACCAGTTCAGACTTGGGCAGGGTGTTGAACACCACGTCGAAATGGCCCTTCTGGTTGCCCAGGCTGGAGTTGGAGTTCACCTGCCAGATGGCCTTGGTGGGCGTGGGCACATGGGCGCCGGTGGTGATCTTCTTGTTGCCGGCCTTCATCAGGCGTTCGCCATTGGCCCAGTAATGCATGGACTCCGGTCGCAAATACAGCTGGGGTTTGATCTGGCCATCCGGGTCGAGCTGGGGATGGAAGGGATTCTCCAGCACGAACCGCGGCATGCCGGAGAACAGGGTGTTCTTGTAAGTGCCAGCGTAGCTGCCGACGTTGCCGCCATGCTGTCCCAGGTTGCCGGTCAGGCCGGCCACCAGCAGGATGGCGCGGTCCTTGTTATCGTTGTTCCAGAACTGGTTGGGACCCATGCCGCAGGCGAACAGGGTCTTGCCGCGGTTCTTGCCGATGTCCCGGGCCAGGGAGGTGACCGCCTCCTCCGGCGCCCAGGTGACCTTGCGAACCTGGGCCGGGGTCATGTTGGTGTCCAGGTATTCCCGGGTCAAATCCATGACCGTGCGGCAAGTCACGGTCTTGCCATCGGCCAGGGTCACCTGGAAGGAGCCGGTCAGGGCCGGATCGATGCCCAACTTCTCGAAGTGGCTGCCCAGTTGATCGTGGGTGACGACCACGGGCTTGTTGGCATTGGCGTCCCACATGACGAAGTCGGCGAATTCGCCGGTCAGGGCCGAAGGAATCTGCACGCCCTTCTGCATCAGGGTGGGACCGGCCTTCTCGCCGGGGGGGATCACCTGGGTCCAGTTCTGCAGGGCCGAGTTCTGGTGGCCAGGGAAGACCGCCGTGGCCGGCAGACGCTCCAGGGTGTCCATCCGCACCAGGGACGGCAGGTCGGTGTTGCGCTTGACGAAATCGGCGTCGTAGAGTTTCTCGGCAATGATGACCTGGGCCAGCCCCAGGGCAAAGGCCGGATCCGTGCCCGGGCGGATGACCACCACGTCGTCGCACTTGTTGGCTGTGGACGAATATTCCACCGTCACGGCCACGGTCTTGGCACCCTTGAGGCGCGCCTCGGTGAGCCAGTGACCGTCGGGCATCTTGGTGGAAATCCAGTTCATGCCCCAGGAGATCACCAGGCCGGAGTTCTCGGTGTCGAACAGCTCGAAGTCGTTGGTCTGCTCGCCGGTGACCATGGGGTGGCCGGGTGGCAGGTCGGTGTGGAACGAATAGGAGTCCCACGAGCCGGAACCCTTGGCGTCGTCCTCGGAGACCTTGCGCAGATGGGCGTCCAACAGAGCCATGGAGTTGCCCATGCGAAAGGCGCCGAAGATGCGGATCGCTCCCTGCTTGGCCATGCCACCGCGAAACTTGGTGACCCGGGTGCCGGCTCCGCCGACGACCTCCACCATATCCGGATCGTAGCCCTGGGCCAGCAGGTATTTCTTGCCCTGATCGCCGCTGTAGGTTTTTGAGACGTTATACAAGGCCTTGGCGTGATACTTGGCGGCCTCCTCGTGGCTCACCTTGACCCAGGAGTCCCAGCCGCGACGCATGAGTTCCTTGGGCGCGGCGCCGGTTTTGGCGTCCCGGGGGAAGCCCTTGTCCACCCATTCCTTGAAGCCCTTGCGCAGGAAGGCGCCGTTGACCCGGCGGTCGCCGTAGAAGCGACGGGCCAACACCAGGCCCTTCTGGCAGCAACGGGGATCCCAACGGTGGGATGCCTGGTTGCCGTAGAGGTCCTGGGCCTTGCCATAGCCGTAGGTCGGTTCGATCCTCACCACCACGTCGTTCTTGACAAAGGCGTTGAGCAGGCAGTTGTGGGTGTCGTTGGGGCAGCACATGAACACGAACGCCTTGTCGTGCCGGAAGATATCGCGATAGATCCGCTCCCACCCCCGGTTGGGATAGGCCGCCAGGGGGTTCTCCACCTGGGTCGGGGAGAGAAAGCGAAAACCCGCCATCACCTCCCCCGGCAAGACCATCGCCCCGAAGCCTGCTCCACCAGCCACCTGGAGAAATCGGCGCCGGGACATTTGGTTCTGTCTGGAACTCATTGTGTCTGCCTCCCGTCGAAGTGTGTCGCATCCTGAGGAACCGGTGGCGCGGTGGCTTGCCTGGGTCCTGCCCCCGGTCGTCATGAGAAATCATGGCGCGGCTGTCGCCTCCCGGCCTGATCAGGGGGCTTGCACCGCTGGAATCCAATGTTTGAATGTGTAGCACCGTCCGGGCCTTGTTTCCTTGACCCAGGACAATTTTTTTAAATAAATTGCCTCTACTTTCAATAATTATTTTTATCTATAATAAGCTGTCTTAAGCGACCTCGACCGACACCAGGAGAGCAGGACCATGGATGCCATGAGCAAGGAACAGAAAGAGTCCGTAGACCTGTCCGGGCTGCAGCAGGGCAGCCAATCGTCCATCCTGGGCAACCTGACCGACCTCCAGTGGCAGCAGCTCCGACCGGGCCTGCGCTGGCTGAAACTGCCGGCAAAATCTTTTATTTTCAATCAAGAGCAACCATTTACCAGCTTTTATTTCCTGAAAAGAGGCCTGGTCAAATTGGCCCGAACCTCCGCCGAGGGCGAGGAGAAGGTCCTGCGTTTCATCCATCCAGGGGAAACCTTCGCCACGCCCCTGCTGTTTCTGGACAAGCACCAGTACCTGGTGGACGCAGCCACCATCCGGCCCAGCGAGATTCTGGAAATCAACGCCGAGCGGTTCAAGGCCATTCTGCGGGAATCGCCGGAAACCTGCTTTCAGATCATGGGGCATCTGAGCCTCCAGATCAACTGCCATCTCACCATCATCGACGGGCTCTGCCTGCGCAACGCCCGGGGCCGGCTGATCGGCTACCTGCTGGAAAACCTGATCGTCAATGGCCAGGGAGGCGCTCTGAACCTGGACGTTCCCAAGCACCTGCTGGCCTCCTACCTGTCCATCAAACCCGCCACCCTCTCCCGGCTGCTGCGGGAAATGGACGAGGCGGGGGTCATCGTCATGGACGCCCGCCGGATCACCGTACCGGATCTGGACGCGCTGATGTCCTGGCGCGAGAGTCGGGGCCGCTGCGGAGACCGGACCCAGGCGGAAACCGATGCCTCCGGGGGTGATGAAGCGGAGCCGTGCTGGAAACTGCCCATGGCCGAGGACGATCCCGCCGGGCGGGGAGAAGCCGTTTGACTGAAAGAGCAAACTGCAAGACAATCATTATTTTCTTGTTTTTCTGAAAGTCGACAATCCAGCGTGATCCGGGTCCTCTGAAAAACAATTTGTGAAAATTTTTTTCTGTTTCGTCCCCCAACATGATCGAATTCTGTGCCATTTCTGCCGAATGGGCTAAAAATAACTTTGCAGATCAACAATTTTCCGGACTCTTTATCCTCTGAGGCCGCCCAGGCCAGATCTGTTGTAAAACAGCTTGACAATGGTCTTTTATTTCTCTACTGTATGACTTCGAAATGATGATACAAGAATTTCTTTCAGGCTCAATGCATCCAAATGCCATCGACATGTTGTGGTGACTGAAATGATAGATCAAATTCAATTATAATGGATAATGCCGTCTCGTGACCGGCAGAACAAACGCACAATAACCGTTACCCAGGGAGAAACGCATGGCGACATACCTTCTGCTGTTCGACGCGACCGGACGCACCAGTGAAACCTTCACCGTGCCGGCCGGCAAAGCAGTCTATCTGGTCCGCGCGCCCCAGGTGTCAGCTGGCACCGCCACCGTGACCGATCTGCTGACTTTCAAGAATTACACCCTGCCCGACGGCGTCACGGTTGGCCTGACCAGTATCCCGTCGGGCGCCACCGTGACCCTGGCCTTCATGGCCCGCACCAACCCCAACGTCAGCTTCATCAATGTCGAAGTGATCACTCCGCGCGCCGCCACGGCTTGCAGCTAGCGTAGTGCAAATCCCCCCCACGAGGGGTGAAAACCAGTCTCCCGATGGGTCGGGAGACTCAAAACCCAAAGAGAGGAGTACAGCATGGCCACCTACACCTTGAACGTCGGCTTCACCAATGCGGACCTGCAGCTGTTCTACGCCACCGGCACCAACCTGATCATCGCCAAACCCGCCCAGGGCGGCAGCACCCCCAACGTGGCCTGGCTGGTGGTGCAGCCCATGCAGGCCAACCAGGTGACCTGGGATGAGCAGTACGGGGTCTATGCCTCCACGTCGGACATGTCCAACGGCGCGACCCTGACCAAGATGTCCAGCACCGGCATCCCTGCGGTGATGGGGCGGCTCTACGACCTGTCCGCCGCCGGCACCATCGACCTGCAACCCAATTCGGCCGGTCCGAATTCGTTCACGCTGTTGAATCAATACCAGAGCCCCAAGAACTACATGACGGTCGGCCTCTACCAGAACGCCAATGTCAACAGCATCAGCATCCTCGGCAACGCCATTTCCGCCGTGCCGGTGATCACCAACTACACGGCGGTGATGACCCCCTTCACCACGGTCTACCTGTGGATGCAGTCCCAGGTGAAGAGCAACAGCGTGGTCACCACCGTCACCTCCACCACCACACAAGTCACCTTCGGAGGCGGGGTCTACTCAGCCAACATGCAATACAATTCCTCGAGCGGCAGCTTCATCCAGACCTCCGCCAACGAGGCCATGCTGGCGGGGAGCCCCATGCAGTCCCTGGCCATCCTCCACCATATCGCGCCCAGGCTGTAATTGGTTCTGGACAACAGGCCGCGGGGTCGCGCCGACCCCGCGGCCTTCCTCTCGGCAACACGGGCCATGGCAAGCTACACCCTCATCATCGGGTTCAGTGCAACGGATCTGAAAAGCTTCTACGCCACCGGCACCAACCTGGTGCTGGCCAACCCGGTCCAGGGGTTGACTTGGCCCAATGTGGCGTGGCTAGTGTTCCAGCCCCTGGAAAGCAATAGCGTCACCTGGAGTACCGCCTACGGCCTCTACGCCTCGGGGGTCGATGTGACCCCCGGGGCGGTCCTGAAAACCCTATCCCGCTATCCGGCACCCCTGACCATGGGCTGGCAGTACACCTATCTGGCCAACGGCATGTTCGGTCCCCCGCAGAATATCGGGCTGACCGCGGGCGTGGCGGTCCTCGATCAATACGACAACCGCTCCAACAAGGGCTATCTCACCTTCGGGCTCAACCAGGATGCCACGGTCAATCAGTCCGCAACCACCGCCAATGCCGTCTCTGCCCAGGGCATCGTCTATCAGACCGCCGGCACCCTGATCCCCAGCAACACCGTGTGCCTCTGGCTCCAGGCCGGGGTGGTCTCCAACTCGGTGGTGCAGGTCGTCCCCGGGGTGGTGACCTGCCTGACTTTCTCCTCGGGAAGCACCACCCAGACGCTGACCTATCAATCCAGCACCGGCCAGTTCGTGCCCACCGCGAACGGAATCAGCTTGGGCGTGGTGATGGATTATCGGCGCAAATCCGCCTGAGACGTCCCGAATTCCCGAAAGAACTCCTGGGCCTGGGTAAAGCTCTCCGGCGTGCCAAAATCGATGAACGGAAAATCCCCGGCCAGGGCCTGGAGACTGCCGGGAGGCAGGGTGGCGAGATAATCCCGTTCCAGGGAGGTGCCATCGGTGGTGCGGATGCGCTCCACCAGGGCCGGCTCCATGAGAAACAGCCCGGCGTTGATGTACCCCGGCCCGTGGTTGTGGGGATCCTTCTCGACAAAGCGCAGAATGCGCTGGTTGCCGTCCAGCGCCACGGCGCCATAGCGGCTCATGTCCGGCACCCGGGTGCAGACCAGGCTGCAGAGGGCCCCGGAGGCCTGGTGGCAGGCCAGGTAGGCGCAGAGGTCGGCGCCGACGAACGAATCGCCGTTGATCACCAGCACCCGGCCCGGGCCCAGCAGATCGCAGGCGTTGCGGATCGCCCCGGCGCTGCCCAGGGGGTGGGGCTCCACCCGGTACAGCACCTCCCAGGACGGGGGGAGCGGATGGGCCGCCAGATGGGCGGTGATCGCCTCGGCCCGATGCCCCAGCAGCAGCACCAGACGCCGCGCCCCATAACGCCCCAGCCAGGCCAGCAGGTGGTCCCAATAGGGACGGCCGGCCAGGGGGGCCAGCAGCTTGGGGGTCTCCCCCAGCACTCCCCGGATGCGAGAGCCCAGGCCACCAGCCAGGATGGCGACGGCGACCGGGGCCAAACAGTCCGGAGAGGCTGGGGGGACAGGGGTCATGACCGGTCTCAGACGTTGCTGTAGCGGGAGTTGCGCAACATGGTGTAGCCCTTGATCAGCTCCGGAATGCCGTCGTCCAGACCGTGGGCCGGCCGGAAGCCGGTGGCCTCCACCTTGGCGTTGGAGACGATGTAGTCCCGCTTGTCCGGATCCTCGCCGATGGGCGCCTCCAGGAAGACGAAGTTGGGCAGGTGAGCCCGAATCCGCTCGCACAGTTCCCATTTGGAGAGGTTGGCGTCCGACAGGCCCACATTGTAGATCTGCCCCTTCATGGCACCGAAGTTGGCCAGGGCATGGAGAAACACCCGGGTGACATCCCGCACATGGATGTAGTTGCGCTTGAAGTGGGATTCGAACAGCACCACCGCCCGGTCATGGACCGCCCGGTAGACGAAGTCGTTGACCAACAGGTCGATGCGCATGCGCGGCGACATGCCGAACACCGTGGCCAGGCGGAAGCTGATGGCATTGGCATGGGCCATCATGGCCGCCTCGGCCTCCACCTTGACCCGCCCGTAGAGGGAAATGGGCCGCAGGGGGGAGGTTTCGTCACAGTACTTGCCCTGCTCGCCGATGCCATAGCCGGAGTTGCTCACCGGCATCAGCACCCGCTGATCGCCACTCAGCATCTTGCACAGCATGATCACGGCATCCCGGTTGGTGGAAATGGTGCCCAGCTCGTCCCGGGCGCAGAGAGGCGCTCCCACCAGGGCGGCCAGGGGGATGATCACATCGGCCTTGGCCACCAGCGTCCGCACCAGCTTCTCGTCCCGGGCGTCACCCCGCACCACCTGAAAGCCGGGATCGGCGCAGACATGGGCCAGGCTGTTCTGGCCGAACATGAAGTTGTCCAACACGGTCACCCGGTGGCCCAAGGCCAACAGGGCCGGCACCAGGGTGGACCCCAGATAACCGGCTCCGCCGGTCACCAGGATGGTAAGGGATTTGGACATGACGATGGGTTCTCCTTCCTGCGCTGCAAACTTTGATGGATGGGGGATGTGACGAATATACCATCCGGTCGGCCAACTTCGGAAACCGGACAGCCGCTTGCCTTTTCCAGGCATGGAAGACAGAATATGACCATAACCCATGACCATGGAGACAAACCATGACCATTCCCGATCCGCTGCCGGAAATCCCGGCAGGAGAGTTCAAAGCCCATTGCCTCAAGCTGATGGATCAGGTGGCGACGTCCCGCACCGCTCTGGTCGTGACCAAACGGGGACGCCCCATGGTCAGGATCGCTCCGGTCGATCAGGCTGCGTCTTCCGACTGCTTCGGCTACATGCAGGGCACCGGGGCGATCAAAGGCGATGCCCTCGCCCCCCTGGACGTTCCCTGGGAAGCCCATGACTGACCCCGCCCCCCTGCTGTTGGACACCCACGTCTGGTTGTGGATGATGCTGGGTGACGAAACCCTGGCCGAACCGGTCCGGGAGCGCATCCGGGAAGCCGCCCGACTGGACAGGGTGCAGGTGGCAGCCATCTCTCTCTGGGAGGTGGCCATGCTGCATCAACGGGGCCACCTGGTCCTGAACATCCCTCCCCTGCAATGGATTCATTCTGCCCTGACCGCCCCCGGCATCACCGTGGCTCCGCTGACCCCGACCATCGCCATGGACAGCGTCGCCCTGCCGAATCTGAACCACAAAGATCCCGCTGACCGGATGATTCTGGCCACCGCCCGGGTGGAGAAGGCCATTCTATTGACCCGGGATCAAAGGATGCTGGACTACGCCTCCCAGGGTCATGTGGCAGTGCTGGCGGCATGAACCGTCCTGCTTTCTCCCCAAAGATCTATTTCCGTGGCCTGAGTGGCGGTTCCTTCAGCAGCGCCTCGATATCCACCGCATCGATCTGGTCCGGGCGCAGGTGGGTTTCGGCGTAGCAGCGGTAGACCCCGCTGCGCAGAAACAGCTCGAACAGGTCGCGGTCGATGTGCTGATCGTTGCGCATGAAGCCCATGATCTTCAAGGCCTCGCTCAGGGTCTTGGCCTTCTTGTAGGGGCGATCCACCGCCGTCAGGGCCTCGAAGATGTCGGCAATGGCCAGAATCCGTGCCTGCACGTCCAGATCCTCCCGGCGCAATCCGCAGGGATAGCCGGTCCCCACCATGGTCTCGTGATGGGTGCTGGCCATTCTCGGCACCCGGTGCATGCCCTTGGGGAAGGGCAATTTCTGGAGCATCACCAGGGTGTGGATCACATGTTCGTTGATCTTGAAGCGCTCCTCGGCGTTCAACGTGCCCCGGGCAATGCGCAGGTTGTACAGCTCCCCCTGATTGTAGAGATGGGTTGGAATCGCCAGGGTGACCCCCAGCGCCGCTGGGTCATACGACAGCGGCGTCTCCCGTCGGGAGACGATATGTTCCGGTTTGTCCGCCAGCAGGGTCTCCCAGGCCGGCAGGGCAGGCGCGGCAACGTCCTGCAGGCGCGCCTCCTCCACATGGGACAGACCCAGGCGATCGTCGAAATGGCGCTGCCAGCGGGCCCCGGCGACGCACTCCAGCCGGGCGATGGCCTCGTTGCTCATGAATTCGCCCCCCACATTGCTCTGGGCCACGAAGGCGAAGTCGTCCCGCAGTTCTGCCAGGCGGCGGGTCAGGGCCTCCGGATCCGGGTTGTCCCCGGCCAGGCGGGCCGCCTGGTGGGCGATGATGGCGTCGCGCCACAGCACCTCGAAACGGGTGCGGATTTCATGGATGCGGTTGTGGACGCATTCCAGCTTGGTGGCCTTGTCCACCACCGCCTCCGGGGTGGCCACCTTGCCGCAGTCGTGCAGCCAGCCCGCCAGGTGGAATTCCTTCCAGTCGTCCCTGGACATGGCAAAATCGGCGAAGGGACCGCTGGCGGCCTCGCAGGCGGCCTGGGCCAACAGTTTGCCCAGCAGCGGCACCCGCTCGCAATGCCCCCCGGTATAGGGCGATTTGGCGTCGATGGCGCTGGCGATCACCTGGATGATGGACTCGAACAAGCGTTCCTGGGCCTTCATCAGGTTGAGGTTGTCCAGGGCGATGGCCCCCTGCACCGCCAGCGCCTCCACGAAGCCGATCCACTCCGGGTCGAACGGCACGATGGCGCCGGTCTGGGGGTCCTGGGCGTTGACCAACTGCAATGCGCCCAGGGGCGGCCCCTCCCGGGGTTTGAGGGCCACCGTCAGCATGGAATGGGTGCGATAGCCACTGGCCTGGTCGAAGCTCAGGGTGCCGGACACGTCGAACGGACCCGCGTCCCCGTACACGTCTTCCAGCAGAACGGTCTCCCCGGACAGGGCCACATGGGTGGAGACGAAGCGGTGAACCTCCGCGCCGGTGGCGGGGTCGAACAGGGGCAGGCGCAGGGCAGGCAACTCATCGCCATGGGACCGATAGGCGAAGCGCAGATGGTCGTCCTCGGTGCGCAGATAGAGGGTGGCCAGGTCGGCATGGGCCAGCTCCTTGCCGCCGAACAGGATCTTCTCCAGCAGGCGGTCCATGTCCTGCTCGGCGGACAGGTCCTTGCCCATCTCCACCAGCTTGTGCAGCTTGCGTTTCTCCACGTCCAGGTAGCGCTGGAGTCGGTCCCGGGTGGTCTTCAGGGCCAGATGATTGCGCACCCGGGACAGCAGGATCGGCGGACTGATGGGCTTGGTGATGTAGTCCACCGCCCCCAGGTCCAACCCCCGCCGCTCGTCCTCGCTGTCGGTGCGGGCGGTCAGGAAGATCACCGGAATGCCCTGGGTGACGGGATCGGCCTGGAGCTGCCGCATCACCTCGAAGCCGTCCATTTCCGGCATCATGATGTCCAGCAGAATCAGATCCGGCCGGTCGGCACCGGCGGCGACGCGCAATGCCCGCGCCCCCCGGTTGGCCACCTTGACCTTGTAGCCATCCTGAAGCAGGTTGCTCATCAGGGTCAGATTGTCCGGGGTGTCGTCCACCACCAGGATCGTGGGCCGGGAGGAGAGAGTCTGCTCGGACATGATGGCGATCTCCTGCTGGGGGTTCAGGTGTTGCTCTGCAATAGTTCGCGGCAGGCCTCCGCGGCCAGCTCGAAGTCGTAGTCGGCCACGGCCCGTCCCACACGTCCCAGGATTTCCGCCTGCCCCAGCCCCGCCCACTCCGCGGCATGGGTCTCGTAAACCTGGGCGGCCCGGGCGTCGTCGGCTTCCAGCAGACGGAGCATTTCCTCCAGGGCCGCCCGTGCCGCCGGGGAGACCGTCGCCGGGGTCGGAGCCACGGCGTCTGCGGCCACCGCCGGTTCCAGGGCCTTGAGGATGCGCCCGCAGGCGACCGTCAAGGCCCCAGCCAACAGATCGATCTTCGGTTCCAGTTCGGCCGCCGCCAGGGGGGCGCTGCGCAGGGCGACTTCCAGTTCGGCCGCGGCCCGCTGCACCTCCCCCACGCCCATGTTGGCCGCCACCCCCTTCACCGTATGGGCTTCCCGTTCGGCCTCCTGCCGCTGACCGGCCACCAACAATGCCCGAATGCGCTGGGCGGCATCGCCCTTGGTGCGGGCAAACTGGCTCAACAGCCGGCGATAGAGTCCCGCGTTGCCAGCGGTGCGCACCAATCCCGACGCCATGTCCACCCCGGCGATGGACGGCAAGGCCGCTTCGGAAGGAGCGGGACTGCTCGCGGCGGCGGAAGCCGCCTCCCCCATCGTTCCCACCGGCGCTGCAGGGCGGTAGCGGGACAGGATGGCATACAGGGCCGTGGGATCGATGGGCTTGGTGATGTGGTCCTGCATGCCCAGGACGGCGCAGCGTTCGCGCTCTTCGGCCATGGCGTGGGCGGTCATGGCCAGGATGGGCAACTTTTCGTACCGGGCATCGGCCCGCAGACGCCGGGTGGCCTCATGGCCGTCCATCACCGGCATCTGCAGATCCATCAGCACCACATCGAAGGCCGCAGGTCCCTCCCGCTCCAGGATATCCAGGGCTGCCTGGCCATTGTTGGCCAGGGTCACACGGGCACCGGCGGACTCCATCAATTCCACCGCGATCTGCTGGTTGATCTCGTTGTCTTCGGCCAACAGGGCCCGCAGACCGCGAAGATCGGCCTGGGCCTGGGAGATACCGCCCCGGCCGCTCTCGACGTGATGGCCAAACAGTCCGGTCAGGGTGTCGAACAGCATGGAGGCGTTCACCGGCTTGGTCAGGAAGGCCTCGATCCCGGATTCCACGGCCTCGGCCTGGCCGCTGTCCCGGTCGAAGGCCGTGGCCAGCACCACCTTGGGAGCGGCATCCGCCAATCTGGCCCGCAGCCGGCGCGTGGCCTCCACGCCATCACAGTCCGGCATCCGCCAGTCCATCAGCACCAGGCCATAGGGGTCCGAGCCCTGGTACTCCGCCACCGCCCGTTCCACCGCCTCGAGGCCGCCGCCGGCAGTATCCACCCGCAGCCGCAGGCTGGAGACCATCTCGGCCAGGATTTCCCGGGCCGTCGGGTTGTCGTCCACCACCAGCACCCGCAGATTGTTTAATTCGCTGGGCAGCAACCGCACATGCTCCACGGCTTCCCCCACCCCAAGCCAGGCGGTGAAGTGGAACCGAGAGCCGACCCCGGAGGTGCTTTCCACCCAGATGCTGCCCCCCATCAGCTCCACCAGCCGCCGGGAAATGGACAATCCCAGACCGGTGCCGCCGTATTTGCGGGTGGTGGAGGAATCCGCCTGGGAAAAGGCCTTGAACAACCGTCCCATCTGCTCCGGCGTCATGCCGATGCCGGAATCCTCCACGGAGAACTGCACCTTCACCTTCGCGCCCTGCCGTTCCAGCAGACGCACCCGCAAGGCAATGGCGCCCCGTTCGGTGAATTTGACCGCATTCCCCCCCAGGTTGACCATGATCTGGTTCAACCGCAATGGATCGCCCACCAGGGTGGCCGGCACGTCACGGCCCACGTCGAACAGCAGTTCCAGCCCCTTGTCCCCCACCCGGGGTCCAAGGATCGTGCCCACCCCCGATAGCACCTCTTCCAGTTGAAACGGCACCTGCTCCATGGACAGCTTGCCGGCCTCGATTTTGGAAAAGTCCAGGATGTCGTTGATGATGCCCAGCAGCGAGGTGGCTGCGTTATGGGCCTTGTGGATGTAATCCCGCTGTTTGGGGGTCAGGTCGGTCTGCAACGCCAGATGGCTCATGCCGATGATGGCGTTCATGGGGGTGCGGATCTCGTGGCTCATGTTGGCCAGGAAATCCGACTTGGCCTGGGTGGCCGCTTCGGCCTTGACCCGCAGCTCCTCCGCGACCTTTCGTTCCTCTTCCAGATCCAGCAGCATGTTGAGGCTGGCCTTGCGGGTCTGATCGAGTTCCGCCAGGCGGATCTTGAGTTCTTCCACGGCGGTCTTGCGGTCGGTGATGTCGGTGGCGATGCCGCACAGACCATAGACCGCTCCGGATTCGTTGATCAGGGGCACCTTGGTGGTCAGGTAGTTCCGCACGCTGCCGTCAACACGGGAGATCACACGGTTTTCGAAGGTTCTCGTGATCCGCTCCGTCACGACCTCGTGATCACAGGCGGCGAAACTCCGGGCATCCTCCAGTGGCAGAAGGTCGAAATCGGTCCGCCCCAGCACGTCCTCCGGGGCCAACCCGCTGACCACCCGGTGGTGGGCGTTGACCAACTGGTACCGTCCGTCGAGATCCTTCACGAAGATGAAGCTCTGGATGCTGTCCACCAGGGTGCGCAACTGGGCCTCCTTGCGGGCCAGCTCCGCGGTGCGCTCCTCGACCTTGCCGGCCAGGCTGCGGGTGACCTCCCCCACCATGGCGGCCATGTCGTTGAAGACCCCGGTGAGGGTCCCCAACTCGTCACGACCGGTCACCTCCAGGCGAATATCGAATCGGCCCTGGGCCATGGCCTCGGCGCCCCGGGTGAGCCGCTCCAGCGGCCGGATGACCAGGACGTTCTGGCCCATGACCAGGATCAGCGCCGCCACCAGAAAGGAGAATCCCAGGGCCAACCAGAACAGCAGTTCATCCCGGGCCGGGATGAGGCAATGCATCGCCAGGGCCGATACGAACCCCACTCCCAGGAACACCAACCCGAAGAAGACCAGGGTCTTGCCCCGCAATCCCAGGCGACCCGGCCGGCCCTGCTCGAAGGGAGAAGTCGTGGTCATCGGCCTACTCGACGATCTCGTAGGGCGGCTGGCGGCCGAGTTCGGCGGACAGGCGATTGATTTCCTCCTTGAGGGCGATCATGCGCAGCTCGCGCCCCACCGCCACCCGGGTGAATTGTTCCAGTTCCCCCATCTTTTCCAGCACCTGGGCCTCGACCTGGCGACGCTTGGTGATGTCACGGAAGGTCACCACCGACCCCTCCACGACTTCATCGCGCCAGATGGGCACCGCCGAATATTCGGTCGGGAAATTGCTGCCATCCTTGCGCCACAGGAATTCATGGTCCACATGGGCCGTGATGCCCTGGGCCTGGGCGCGCCACATGGGACAGTCCTCCGCCGGGTAAGGGGTGCCGTCCGGATGGCTGTGATGGGCGATGGGGTGGAATGGCTGACCGATCACCTCCCCGGCCTCGCGCTCCAGCATCCGCAGGGCCGCGGGATTGATGAAATGCACCCGCCCCTCCCGGTCGGTGCCGAAGATGCCCTCCCCCGCGCAGTCCAGGATCAACCGGCTGCGCTCCTCGGCGGCGCGCACTTCGGCGGTGCGTTCCTCCACAAGATATTCCAACTGCTTCTGGTATTCGGCCAGATCCAGTCGCGCCCGCTCGGCATCCTCGGCCAGGTTCATGGCCGCCATCCGACCCTGACGCAGGGCGTCCTCCGAACGGGAGGATTGCAGCCGCTCCAGGGACATGGTGGCCAACAGCTTGGCGAAGCGCGACAGGAATCCCAGGATGGCCGGCAGCCGCTCCTCGGCCATGATCGGCACTTCGGCGATGGCCGCCAGATAGGCCTGCTCGTCGAATCCCACCTCGCGGGCCTGGGTCCAAAAAAATTCCAGGTCCGGGGGCGCCAGCAGGAACTGGCCGATGAACACGTTGGCCAAATGCCGGCCGTTGACCACGATGGGCGAAGCGGCATCGGTCAGGCCGTTCCTGCAGCGGTAGATCGAAAAATCCTTGCCCTCCTGGAGGTGGAGCGCCAACTGGGTATCGCTTTCGATGCAGCGGTCGCAGGTGGTGGGATTGACCCGATGAAAGTCGGTGCAGGCCCGTTGCCAGCGGGACGAGGCCAACACCTTGGCCTGCAGGTCGATGATGGCCGCCGGCACGCCCACAGCGGAGCAAAAATTCTCGAACAGCGACTGCAACTCCGCCATATCCAGGAGATTGTCCAGAGCGAGGTCTTCCGCGCCATCGGCTGGCTGCGCCTCCGGCCCGGGGGCATTGTCCCCCAGGGAGAACGGCAGGGGCCGCTCCAGCTCACGGGACAGCGCGTTGACCCGTTCCTTCAGCTCCCGCATGCGCAGTTCGCGGCCGCTGGCCAAGCGGTTGAAACGGGTGGCCTCGACACTGGCCTCCCGGGCCTGCCGGGCGGCCTCCCGCAGCTCTTCCTCCCGCTGACGGGTGGCGCGTTCGGCGTTGTTGCGCGCCTCCAGCATGGCATTGTAGGCCTGGAGAACCTTGCCCAGCTCGTCGTTGCGGTCCCAACGCAACGGGTTCTGGATCTGCGCATCCAGGGGACGCTCGATAGCCTGCCGGAACTCCTCCAACGGTTGCCCGATCACCCGGCGGACCCCGAACAGCGTACCGCCGGCCAGGGCCGCCAGCAGGGTCAGGAGGGTCATGCCGTTGATCTTGAGATGCTGCAGCAGGGCCGTGCGGATGCCGTCGTCGTGGACGGTGACCACCAATTGGCCGATGACTTCTTCCCCGGATCCGAACCTGTGGAGCAGGGGATGTTCCAGGCGCAACTCCGGCGAGCGGGGCGCCTGCCGGGGGCGGCCGGCAAAGGCCAACACCTCCCTCCCCTTGCCGAGGACCTCCGCCGCCTGAAAAAACGGCAGCCGGCTCTGCTCCTCCAGCAGGTCCCGTACCCGCTGGAGATCGAATTCCCACACCGCCGCCTCGATGGCGGCGCTCTGCACGGTGACCAGACGGTTGAGGCCCTCGACCAGGCGCACCTGTTCGCCGCGATAGAAATCCAGCTCCAGAACCAGAAACAGAGCGAGAAGGGCCGCCACCGTCAGGGACAGATGAATCCGCAGCAGCTTGCCGCTCAGACTGTTGACCTGGAAAAACGCCTTTGACAACGGATCACCTCCGCCCATACTTGCGGAGATATTCAGGAGAAGTGGAAGGCTTCCGGAAGAGCCGCTCCAGGGGAAGGATTTTTCTGAACATTTCGACATACTATCGTCGATCCCGGCCTGGCGCAATTCCGCGTAGTCGGGGGGAAAAAAGGGGAACGAGGAGAAAACAACCATGCGGTTCGCACAGGTTATGGGATTGTTTCTGCTGGTGGCGGGGCTGGCCGGCCAGACGGCCGCCGAAGACAAGATATTGAAGGCCGACTACCGTCCCCGTCCCCCCGAAATGGTGGTGGCCGAGGGAGAAACGATCTCCGGCCCCCTCAAGGACATCCTGGAGGAAGCGGCGGGCAAACATGGCTACCGGGTGCAGTGGCGGGTGGCGCCGTTTCCCCAGAGCCTGCACGATCTGGAAACCGGCCATGTGGATGTGGTGCCCCGGGTGGTCCATACCAAGGAACGGGAGGCCTTCGTGCAGTTTCTGGGCCCCATCGGTTTCCAGGACAAGGACATCGTCTTCCTGGTGCGCAAAGGCCAGGAAGGCCGCATTCGGACCTATGAGGATCTGCGCAGCCTGACGGTGGGTGTCAAACTGAAGACCGCCTATTTCGATCCCTTCGATAGTGACGCCACCATTCGCAAGGAAACCGCCGCCGACGACTTCAACCTGGCGCGGATGTTCATCGGCGGCCGCTTCGATACCGTGGCTCTGCTGGATCATCAAGCCATGGAGGGAGTTCTGGCGGGTCTGGGCTTCAAGGATCATGCCCTGGCCGAATACCGCTTCAAGCAGCGGATCGGCAACTTTTACGGCCTGTCGAAACATTCTCCCCATGCTGCCCTGTTTCCGGCCCTCAATGCCACCCTGCTGGAGATGAGCAAGTCGGGCCGGGTGGCGGCGCTCTATGGACTCCATGGTACGGAGCCACCCCAGAAGATCGGGCAGTGACGGCACCCTCCCTCCCCGGGGGTGGCGTCCGGACCGCCGGATCCGTTACCATGCCCTACGATCCCCGCCGTCCCTGCCAAGGCCGGCCAGCCGTGGAAACCGACCACCATGACCAGACCGCTGCATGTGGAAAAAACCGCCCTGGACGGGGTGCTGCTCATCACGCCCCCCACCATCCACGAGGATTTCCGGGGCCATTACATCGAAACCTACAACAAGAAGCTCTACCACGAGGCAGGCATCACGGTGGAGTTCGTCCAGGACGATGTCTCCAGCTCCCACCGCCATGTGCTGCGGGGCATCCACGGTGACGCCGAAACCTGGAAGCTGATCTCCTGCCTCAAGGGACGCTTCTATCTGGTCATCGTCAACTGCGATACCGCCTCGGCCACCTTCGGCCGCTGGGTCGCCTTCACCCTCTCGGAGGTCAACCGCAAGCAGGTACTGGTGCCCCCCAACCATGGCACCTCCCACCTGATGCTGGAAGACTTTTCCATCTTTCATTACAAACAGAGTTCCTACTACGACCGGCCCACCCAGTTCACCTACCGCTGGGATGACCCGCGCTTTGGCATCTACTGGCCGATCAGGGACCCCATCCTGTCCGCCCGGGACGCCCTGCGGGACGCCTGAGCCCGATCGATCCCTGGATTCCATGGAGGAAGCATCCGGAATGAGTGTCGCCAACCCGGTTTCCGGGGGCCAGCGCCCCCTGCTGTCGGTGGTCTTCAGCCTGCGCAACGAGGAGGACGTGTTGGCGGAGCTGTTCGACCGTCTCTACAAGGTTCTGGACCCTCTGGATCTGGATTTCGAGCTGGTGTTTGTCAACGACGCCTCCACCGACCGCACCCGGGAGATGCTGGAGGAACGCTGCCGCACCGACGGGCGGGTCAAGTTGATCAACACCTCCCGCCGCTTCGGGGTGATCCGCTGCTTTCTGGCCGGCTTCCGCCATGCCCGGGGCGATGCGATGGTCTACATGGACGCCGATCTCCAGGACCCCCCGGAACTGATCCCCACCCTGGTGGAGCAATGGCGCGCCGGCGCCGACGTGGTCCACACCACCCGCACCCAACGCCTGGGAGAACATCCGGTCAAAATGTGGATCACCCGCATGGCCTACCAGGTGATCAACGCCGTCTCCGACATCGATATTCCCGTCGATACCGGCAACTTCAAGCTGGTCTCCCGCCGGGCCTTGGACCATGTGCTGTCCATCGAAGAACAGGACCCCTTTCTGCGCGGCCTGATGATCTGGGTGGGCTTCAAGCAGGTCCATGTCCCCTATGTGCGTCAGGCCCGCCATGCCGGGGAAACCCATTACCCCCTGCTCAAGAGCCTCAACCCCGCCGGTTCCTTCATCACCGGCGTGATCTCCTTCTCCTCGGCGCCCCTCTATTTCGCCCTGATCCTGGGCCTGACGGTCTCGGCGGGCAGTTTCTTCTACCTGCTCTGGATCGTCGCCACCCGCCTGATGGGCATGCACCAGCCGGGCTGGCCGGCCATCATGGTGACCATGCTGTTCCTCGGCGGCACCATCCTGTTCACCATCGGGGTGCTGGGGCTTTATGTGGGAAAAATCTACAACCACATCAAGGGGCGGCCCCATTATGTGGTGGAAAGCACCATGGGCTTCGAGAACGACCGGAAGGACGCCGCGGATGGCCGGATCAAGACTCGGTAACGCCGTTTGCGGCGTGGCAACGGTCAATGGCCCAATCGACAGGCCAACCCCTTGAGATAGAGTCCCTCCGGAAAGGCCAGGGCCAGGGGATGGTCCACTCCGGCGCTCAGACGGGCCAGCACCTGGACCTCGCGACCGGCCTCCACGGCGGCGCCGAACAGGATTTTCCAGAACAGATCGTCGCCGATGGCGCCGGAGCAGGAAAAAGTCAACAGCAAGCCCCCGGGCTGCAACAGCTTCAGGGCCAGCAGGTTGATATCCTTGTAGCCCCGGGCCGCCTTGTCCACCTGGGCCTGGGTTTCGGCGAACTTGGGGGGATCCAGCACCACCATGTCGAACCGTTCCCCGGCGTCGCGCAACTGGCGCAGGTGGGAGAAGACATCGGCCTGCACCGTGACCAGCCGGGCCGGGTCGAGACCGTTGCGCCGCCCCTGCTCCCGCAGCAGGTCCAGGGCGGGAGCGGAGGAGTCCACATTGATCGTTTCTCCGGCGCCGGCTTGCAGGGCGGCCAGGGCGAAGCCGCCGGTGTAGCTGAACAGGTTCAGCAGCCGGCCACCGGCCGCATACGGGGCGAGCCAGGCGCGGTTGTCGCGCTGGTCGAGGTAATACCCGGTCTTGTGACCGTGGCGGATGTCCACCAGGCAGTCCAGGCCCCGTTCCCGGATCACCACCAGCCCGGGCGGCTCCTCCCCCAACAGCGGACCGGCCTGGAGCGGCAGGCCTTCCTTGCGGCGCACCTCGACATCGGAGCGTTCGTAGAGGCCGGACACTCCGGGCACCTCCTCCATCAGCAGGCGGGCCAGCACTTCCTTGTGGACCTCCACCCCCATGGCGAGGAACTGGGCCACCAGCCAACGATCATAGCGATCGACGATCAACCCCGGAAAGCCGTCGGCTTCGCCATTGAGCAGCCGGCAGGCGGCCCCGGGCTCCAGCAACCCCGCCCGCCGCCGCCAGTCCACCGCCCGCCGCAGCCGCTGGCGGAACAGCTCGACCCCCACGGTCTCCCCGCCACCGATGGTCCACAAGCGGCCCCGGATCATGGAACGGGGCGACCAGGCGGCACGGCCCAGCAGGGTGCCGTCCGCCGCCCGCACCTCCACGGTGGCGCCCGGCGCCGGGTCGCCATCCACCCGGTCGATGGCGCCGCTGAACACCCAGGGGTGCCGCAGGCGCACCGACCGGTCCCGGCCGGGTTTCAGGATCAGGGCCGCCAGGGAGCCTGATGGAATGGTCCGCCGTTTCGTCATGGTCGTTCACTCCTTCCAGGCCCGCTCCAGTTTGCGCGCCAGGGTGCGCAGGCTGACCCCCAGACGCTCCGCCAGGTCCTGGCGACCGCCGCCATGCCCCGCCACCACATGGCGCAGATAGTCCCGCTCCAGGCGTTCCAGGGGCACGATGCCAGCCACCCGGAACAGGCCATCCGGACCGCCGTCCGGTACCGGCACGAGGTCTGGAATCCTGACGTCGGTCAGTTCGGGAAAATGCTCGGACCGCAACGGCCGGCCGCCGCCCAGAATCCGCGCGCGTTCCAGCAGGTTTTGCAGCTCGCGGATATTGCCTGGAAACGGGTAGTTTTCCAACAGGGTTTCCGCCTCCCGGGTCAATTCCGGCGGGTTGGGCGCCGCCATGCGCAGCAGCAGGGACCGCGCCAGGAGGCCAATGTCCTCGCGCCGCCGGCGCAGGGGCGGCAGCTCGATGGGAAAGGTGCTGAGGCGGTAATAGAGGTCCTTGCGAAAGCTGCCATCCCCCACCATGGCCCGCAGGTCGCGGTTGGTGGCGCAGATCAGGCGAAAGTCCACGGTCCGGGACTCCACCGCCCCCACCCGGCGGAAGGTGCGGGTTTCCAGCAGCCGCAACAGCTTCACCTGCAACTGCAGGGGCACCTCGCCGATCTCGTCCAGGAACAGGGTGCCCCGGTGGGCGACCTCCACCAGGCCGGCCTTGGACTGGTTGGCGCTGGTGAAGGCCCCCTTGAGATGGCCGAACAGCTCGCTTTCGAACAGGTTTTCCGCCAGCCCCGAACATTCCACCGGCACGAACGGCCGCTCCACCCGGTCGCTGGCCTCGTGGATCGCCCGGGCGATCAGTTCCTTGCCGGTGCCCGATTCCCCCAGCAGCAGCACCGGCACCGGCTCCCGGGCCACCTGGTGAACCAGCTCCAGCACCCGATAGAAAGCCGGCGCCCGCCCCACCAGCCCCACCGGAGAAGGTCCGGCGCTGGCGATCAGGGTGGGGCGCAGCACTTCCAGATAATAGTCCCCCTCCACCGGCTGGATTTCCACCTCCACATATTCCCGACCCCGGAGGGCCTGATGGATGTGCAGCCGCCGCTCCTTCAGCCCGCTGCCGCGGACCGCCGCCAGGGGACAGGACTCACCGACCTGGTCACAGGGACGGTCGTAGCCATGGGACACCGCATAACAGAAGGCCCCGACCGGTGATCCGGCCTCCCGGTGTTCGTCCCGGTAGGCGGCATTGGCGGCCAGAATGCGGTACTCGCCATCCAGCAGAATGGCCGGCACGGTCAGCCGTTCCAGCCGCTGCAAGGCCCCGGCGAACCCCGGGGGAGAATCGCTGAACATGGACAGCACCTCCTTCGGACAAGAATGTCCCATATTGTCAATATTGGCACGCCATATTTTGCAGATTCCGCGATCGTCCCAGACATAAAGCACTGCGGACATGCCGTCCTTGCAATAATTTATTATATATTTCAATAAGTTAAATATATAATGCCCGTTGAACTCATACTGGCATGGCGGTTGCGATATTGTCTTTACGGCCCACTGGGCGGGGGGTAAATCGCCTGCGGGAAGAAAAAGGGAATCCGATGCGGGTGACCCGTAACAATTATGAGGAAGTCCGGTCCTTCATCAACCACCGCATCGACCGCTTCCTGATCAACTCGGAAAGCTGGATCTTGCAGCGGTTTCTCGACAGCCCACCGCTCCCCTCTCGGGAGGCGGTGGATCATCTGAACCTGCTGATCAACCAGTTTCTGCCGCAACGGGTCATCCGTGAACTGACCCAACGCTTTCCAGCCAAGGCCGATCATCCGCCGGTGATTGCGGATCACAAGGGGGAGTGAACACGCCATGTCCTGGAAAAATTTGAGCCTGCGCAACAAGATCCTGGTCGGGGTGGGCAGCGTGCTGTTCCTGCTGGGACTGGTGAGCGTGCAATCCTTCTCTGGCATCAGCCAAATGGTGGCCGACGGCAAGGAGGTGGTGGGGGGCAACCGCCTGCGGGGCGAGGTGCTGCAACGCGAGGTGGACCACCTCAACTGGGCCAACCAGGTCAGCGCCTTCATCAACGACAGCCACGGCGAGTTGAAGGTCCAGCTCGACCATACCCAATGCGGCTTCGGCAAATGGTACTACGGCCAAGGCCGCGAGGAGGCGGAACGGCAACTGCCCCTGCTGGCCCCGGTGCTGGCCGCCATCGAGGAGCCCCACCGGCTGCTGCATGCCTCCGCCGTGAGGATCAAGGCGGTGTACCGGCCGGCCGACGTTCACCTGCCGGCCTTCCTGGCGAAGAAAGAAACCGATCACCTGGCCTGGGCCGCCACCGTGCAGGACGCCATCCTGGCCGAGGCCTCCACCCTGAAGGTCCAGTTGGACCATACCCAGTGCAGCCTGGGGCAGTTCCTCCACGGGCCGGAGGGAAACAAGATCCGCCGCTCGGATCCGGAACTGGCCCGGCTGCTGGACGGCATCGTGCCGATCCACCAGCAGCTCCACGCCTCCGGCAAGGCGGTCAAGGATGCCCTGGAGGCCAACGACTACCGCAAGGCCGGCCAGCTCTACCGGGAAAGCGTCTCCCCCACCCTGGCCCGGGTCCGGGAACAGATGACCGCCCTGCAGAACCGCGCCCAGGAAAACCTGAAGGGGAAAAACGACGCGGCCCAGGTCTTCTCCCAGGAAACCCAGCCCCGGCTGGCCGAGGTACAGGGGCAGTTGCGCAAGGTGGTGGAGCTGGTCAAGGAAAACGTCATGACCGAGGAGACCATGCTCCAGCAGGCCGCCTCCACCCAGCAGACCGTGATGACCATTGCCATCGTGGCCCTGCTGGCCGGCGTCACCCTGGCCCTGCTCATCGCCCGCTCCATCACCCGGCCGGTGCTGGCCGCCATGGGCTTCGCCGAACGCATTTCCGAGGGGGATCTCACCCAGACCCTGGACATGCGCCAGCAGGATGAAGTGGGCCGGCTGGTGGCAGCCCTCAATGCCATGGCCAACAAGCTGCGGGAAGTGGTGGGCGCGGTGACCCAGGCCTCCGACAACGTGGCCGCTGGCAGCAACGAGCTGTCCGACTCCAGTCAGGGGTTGGCCCAGGGCTCCACCCAGCAGGCGGCTTCCATCGAGGAAACCAGCGCCGCCATGGAAGAGATGGTCTCCGGCATCCAGCAGAACGCCGATAATGCCCAGGCCACCGAAAAGATTGCCCTCCAGGCCTCCCGGGACGCCGAAGAGGGCGGCAAGGCCGTGGCCGATGCGGTGCGGGCCATGCGGGAGATCGCCGAGCGCATCTCCATCATCGAGGAGATCGCCCGCCAGACCAACCTGTTGGCCCTGAACGCCGCCATCGAGGCGGCCCGGGCCGGAGAACACGGCAAGGGCTTCGCCGTGGTGGCCGCCGAGGTGCGCAAACTGGCCGAACGCAGCCAATCCGCCGCCGGGGAGATCGGCCATCTGTCCGCCTCCAGCGTAGCGGTGGCCGAGCGCACCGAATCCATCATCCGCAACCTGGTGCCGGACATCCAGAAGACCGCCGGCCTGGTCCAGGAGATCGCCGCCTCCAGCCAGGAACAGAATCAGGGGGCGTCCCAGATCAACCAGGCCATTCAGCAACTGGATCAGGTGATCCAACAGAACGCCGCGGTTTCGGAAGAGATGTCGGCCACCGCCGAGGAGCTGTCCGGGCAGGCCCAACGGTTGACCGAGGCCATCCGCTTCTTCCGTACCGTTTGACCCCCGTCACCAGGAACCCCCCGGGCCATCCCCCCCATCTTTCGGCCCGGACCTCCTGGTGGCAGAGCCTCTGGCGAGGGCCCCCGATTTTCCCTCCCTCAGGCTCCTGGTCGCCGGCCCCTCCCCCGGGCCGGCGACCTCCCCCCCCTTCACGAACCGGATCGAACGCCGCTGCGCACCAGGCTGGATCCCGTGCAGACTGCGGTCTCGAAGGCCACCGGATCGGCAAACGTCGCCAACGGGGTCTGGTAGAAGAGCCGCTCCAGATGCTGGGCGGCATCCACGGCTTCCTCCCGGGTCAGTCCCTCGGCGATTCTGTGGCCCCGATGGCTGAGGTCGTAGCCCACCTGTCCCGAATTGACATGAAAATGTTTCACCGGTTGTCTCCTTGCCTGCAGCTCCCTGGGGGGAGCCACGTCATGATGATCATGACTGAGGAACAGCAAGGCCCGTACCGATTCCGAACCGCCGGTTTTTTCAGTCGATCCGCCGGAAAGCTCCCCGGACCCGACCAGCCTGTCCCCGGCAAATTCCTGTCCCGGGGGCAACAACTGCCCCTTCGGAAAAGACCGGTGACGGTCAGGGAGTGGAGGATGGCGAGGCAGGAGGGGCGGGAGGGAGGGGATCTTCGGTCAAAGCCTGGCCGATGGGCTGCCAGCCCTGGCGGATGCGGCGGATCTTGCCAGCAATCTCCTCGGCCCGGCCGGCCCCCATGCGTTCCACCGACTGGGTCACCCGTTCCAGGCCGATCAGGATCATCGGCCCCAGGCCCCGATCCATCCGGGATTCGATCCGGGCCACCACATGGTCCACCGCCGGGGGCACCGCCCAGGTCAGCACCAGCAGGATCAACAGCAGCACCACGGCCATGCGCCCCAGCAGAATCAGGCTCTGCCGGATCACTCCAAGGGCCACGGCCCAGCCCCAGCCCCGCACCACGGGGGGCTGATAACGGCCCATTTCCTCCAACAGCCGGATGCGTTCCCGCCGCCGTTCCCGAAAGACCTCATAAGCCGTGGCCAGCGTCTCCCCCTCGGCGGCCACCGCCAGCTCGGTGTCGCAGACGAGAAAACGTCCGTCGCGCTGCTGGACGAAACAGTCGATGGGCAGGTCCTGGTCCGATTGCATGGGCACATTCACCGTTGGGAAGCCCGGTAGCCGGGCGGAATGGTTTCCGGAGGGCAGTCAGCCAGCAATTGTTCGGAAGGATCGAGGAAAAACATCTTTTTCCATCCCTGGCGGTCGGAATCCCAGCGCCAGGGGTAGGGGAGGAGCGTCACGATTTCATAATGCAGGTGGGGGGGCCGTCCCTTGGCGTTGCCCGTCGTGCCGACGGTGCCGATCCTCTCCCCCTGGGCCACCCAGGCCCCCACCCCGGTGTGGATGGCCTGCAGATGGGAGAAATAGTGGAACCGCCACTGGGGCCCCAGCAGCATCACCGCGTTGCCGCCCCGCTCCTTCTGGCCCGCAAAGAAGATGAAACCGGCGGTGGGCGCCAGCACCGGCCGTCCCTCCGGGGCAAAGATGTCGATGCCCTTGTGGACCACGGACAGTCCCCAGGGATAGTACCAGAAGGATTTGGGGTGCCAATCGTCCGGGGCGGCCCCCTGCACGGGGATGATCAGGTGCTGGGGCGCCAGCAGACCGCCGATCAGAATCCCCAGACCGACCAGGAATTCCAGCCCCAGCCAAACCTCCCTGCGCCATGCCCCCCTGGACATCTCCTCACGGTGCCGCATGGCCCGGGCGCCACAAGGCCCAATCAGCCTCCATCGCCCCCGGCCGCATCCTCCTCCTCTTCCTCCTCCATCTCGATGCCCCCCACCGGGCGACCGAGAAAATCCCTGATCCGCTTGTCGGCGCCGAAATTCCTGGCATCGGCGGCCAGGGCCTGCTGAAAATCGACGCTCACCGGCTCGAAGGTGTAATGCAGCGGGGCGTCTTCCTCGATCACCGGTTCCAGGATGAAGATTTCCGCTTCATCCTCGAACCAATCCTCCATGGTGAACTTGTTGGGTTCGGAGATTTTTTTCAGGATCGCTTCCTTGTTGCCGAACTCCAGGGTCACAGTCTGGTTGGGTTTGATCTTGGCGACTTCGATGCTCTCCACGGTCTTCTCCCAGGGATGGTTGGCGACGGTCGTCGGGGCCGGGACTCAGCGGAAACCCAGAATGTCGCGCATATCGTACAGCCCCGGGGCGCGTTGCGCCACCCACTCGGCGGCCCGGGCCGCGCCCTTGGCGAAGGTCAGACGGCTGGCGGCCCGGTGGGTGATCTCCAGCCGCTCCCCCTCCCCGGCGAACAGGGCGGTATGTTCCCCGACGATATCGCCGCCACGGACGGTGGCAAAACCGATGGTGCGCCGATCCCGGGCACCGGTGTGGCCCTCCCGGCCATAGACCGCCACCTCCCCGAGGGTGCGGCCCAGGGCTTCGGCGATGGCCGCGCCCAGCCCCAGGGCGGTGCCCGAGGGGGCGTCCACCTTGTGGCGGTGGTGGGCCTCGATGATCTCCACGTCGAACTCCTCGCCCAGGACGCCAGCCACCTGGGCCGCCACCTGGAACATCAGATTGACCCCCACGCTGTAGTTGGGGGCCAGCACCATGGGCACCTGCCGGGCGGCCGTGGCGATGGTATCCTTCTGGGCGGCGTTGAAGCCGGTGGTGCCGATCACCAGGGGGGTGCGGTGGGTCACCGCCAGGGGCAGATGGGCCAGGGTGGCGGCCACCACGGAAAAGTCGATCACCACATCGCAGGCCGCCATGACCGCCCCGGCATCGGTGCCGATGGTGACCCCCAACGCGCCACTGCCCGCCAGCAGGCCGGCGTCCTCGCCCACTCCGGCTGCCCCGACCTTGTCCCAGGCACCGGCCACCACCAGTCCCTCCCGGGCCGTGACCGCCTGCACCAGCATGCGTCCCATGCGACCGGCCGCTCCGGCAATTCCCACCTTGATTCCCGCCATGCCCCGCCTCCAGATTGTTTTGGAGCCTGTCCCGCCCGCGCATCCGTCCCGGTTGGACGGTCCGTCGCTTCAGGTTGACATCGTCTTGTCCAGAAAGTCCTTCACCCGGTCCAGAAAGGAAGTCGATTCGGGCTGGCAATCCTCACCGGAACAGCGGGAAAACTCCTCCAACAGCTCTTTCTGCCGCTTGTTGAGGTTGATCGGGGTTTCCACCCGCACCTCCACCACCAGATCCCCCAGCAGTCCGGGACGCCCCAGGTGGGGCAGCCCCTTGCCCTTGAGGACGAAGCGCCGCCCGGTCTGGCTGCCGGCGGGCAGGGCGATGCGCGCCCGCCCTCGCAGGGTGGGCACCTCCAGTTTGCCGCCCAGAGCCGCCTGGGGAAAGGTGATGGGGACGTGGCAGAGCAGGTCGGGCCCATGCCGCTCGAACATGGGATGGGACTCCACCTCGATGACGATGTACAGATCCCCGGCCGGACCGCCCTGCTGCCCGGCTCCGCCCTCGCCGGACAGGCGGATGCGGGTGCCGGTCTCCACCCCGGGCGGCACCTTGACCGTCAGGTTTTTTTCCGAGCGCTTGCGACCCTGGCCCTGACATTCCGGGCAGGGATTGCGGATGGTCCGCCCCCGCCCCTGACAGGCGCCGCAGGGCCGGGCGATGGAGAAGAAGCCCTGCTGGGTGCGAATCTGACCGGCCCCGCCGCAGACACCGCAGGTTTCCGGTCCGGTGCCGGGCCGGGCGCCGCTGCCGTTGCAGGTTTCGCAGGTGATGATGGAGGGCAGCCGCAGCCGCTCCTCCTTGCCACCCATCACCGTCTCCAGGGTGACGCTCAGGTCATAGCGAAAATCCTCGCCCCGCTGGGTCCCCCGCCCGCCGCGACCGCCGCCGCCGCGACCGCCGAAGATATCGCCGAAGAACTCCTCGAAAATATCGCCGAACCCGTTGAAGCCCGGACCTTCCCCGCCGGGACCACCCGGCCCCGGGCCACCCTGGCCGAGCCCGGCATGGCCGAACTGGTCATAGATGGCGCGCTTCTTGGGGTCCTTGAGGATATCATGGGCCTCGTTGACCTCCTTGAAGCGGCTTTCGGCGGTCTTGTCGCCCGGGTTGCGGTCGGGGTGCAGCTCCATCGCCAGCCGGCGATAGGCTTTCTTGATATCCGCATCGGAAGCGCCCCGGCTGACGCCGAGAATTTCGTAATAATCCTTGGGCATGGGAAGAATCTGCTCCCTGAAGCCTGACCCTGCTGCGGAAGAACCCTCCCGGGTAGACCGGCCCTGGTTTCGATAACCCGGCCGGTCCACCCGGGGACGCCGGGGTCATTTCTTCGGATGGCGATCATCCTTGACCTCTTCGTACTCCGCCTCCACCACATCCCCATCCTTGCCGGCCTCCGGCTTGGGCGCAGCGCCATGGCCAGCCGCCGCGGCGGCCGCCGCGGCCGCGACGGCGGGATCGAACCCTTCGGGTCCCCCCCCGGCGCCGGCGTCCCGGTAGATCTTTTCCCCCACCTTCATGGAGATCTCCACCAGAGACTGGCTCTTGGCGTTGATGGTCTCGACATCCTCGCCCCCCACCACCCCCTTGAGCTGGGCCACCGCGTCCTCCACCTGCTTGCGGAGCGCATCGTCGATCTTGGCGGCGTGATCCTTGAGGGTCTTTTCGGTGGTGTAGATCAGCGAGTCGGCATTGTTACGGGCGTCGATGAGGGCGCGTTTGCGGGAGTCCTCGTCGGCATGGGATTCGGCGTCCCGGATCATCTGGTTGATCTCGGCATCGGTCAGGCCGCCAGAGGCCTGGATGCGGATCGACTGCTCCTTGCCAGTGCCCTTGTCCTTGGCGCTGACATGCACGATGCCGTTGGCGTCGATGTCGAAGGTGACCTCGATCTGCGGCATGCCCCGGGGGGCGGAAGCGATCCCCACCAGGTCGAACTGCCCCAGCAGCTTGTTGGAGTTGAACATCTCCCGCTCGCCCTGGGCCACCCGGATGGTCACCGCCGGCTGGTTGTCGGCAGCGGTGGAGAACACCTGGGACTTGCGGGTGGGGATGGTGGTGTTCTTGTCGATCAGCTTGGTGAACACCCCGCCCAGGGTCTCTATGCCCAGGGACAGCGGGGTGACATCCAGCAGCAGAACGTCCTTGACCTCGCCCTTGAGAACCCCGCCCTGAATGGCGGCCCCCACGGCCACCACCTCGTCGGGATTGACGCCCTTGTGGGGCTCCCGACCGAAGAACTCATGCACCAGGGCCTGGACCTTGGGCATGCGGGTCATGCCGCCCACCAGGATCACCTCGTCCACATCGGCGGCGGTGATGCCGGCGTCCTTCAGGGCGGTGCGGCAGGGATCCAGGGTGCGCTGGATCAGGCCATCCACCAGGGATTCCAGCTTGGCCCGGCTCAGGCTGATGTTGAGATGCTTGGGTCCCGAGGCGTCGGCGGTGATGAAGGGCAGGTTGACCTCGGTCTGGGTGCTGCTGGACAGCTCGATCTTGGCCTTCTCGCCGGCCTCCTTGAGGCGCTGCAGGGCCATGCTGTCGCCCCGCAGGTCGATGCCATGGTCCTTCTTGAACTGCTCGGCCAGGTAATCGATGATCGCTAGGTCGAAGTCTTCGCCGCCCAGGAAGGTGTCGCCGTTGGTGGACTTCACCTCGAACAGCCCGTCGCCGATCTCCAGGATGGAAATGTCGAAGGTGCCGCCACCCAGGTCGAACACGGCAATGGTCTGGCCGGCCTTCTTGTCCAGGCCATAGGCCAGGGCCGCGGCGGTGGGCTCGTTGATCACCCGCAGCACGTCCAGGCCGGCGATGCGACCCGCATCCTTGGTGGCCTGGCGCTGGGCGTCGTTGAAGTAGGCCGGGCAGGTGATGACCGCCTCGGTCACCTCCTCGCCCAGAAAGTCCTCGGCGGTCTGCTTCATTTTCTGCAGAATCATCGCCGACACTTCCGAGGGGCTGGTCTTCTTGCCCGACACCTCCACCCAGGCGTCGCCGTTATCGGCCTTGACGATCTTGTAGGGCACGATCCCCATGTCCTTCTTGGTCAGGGGATCGTCGAAGCGGCGGCCGATCAGCCGCTTGATGGCGTACAGGGTGTTCTCGGGATTGGTCACCGCCTGGCGTTTGGCCGCCTGGCCCACCAGCCGCTCCCCATTGTTGGCGAACGCCACCATCGAGGGGGTGGTGCGGCTCCCTTCGCTGTTTTCGATCACTCTGGGCTCGTTGCCCTCCATCACCGCCACACAGGAGTTGGTGGTGCCCAGATCGATGCCAATGACTTTACCCATGGCTGACTATCCTCTCATGATCCATTTGGTCCGAACATCGGTCGGAACAGCGGACCGGGATGGGGTCCGCGGGCACGCAACCCCCCCTTCTCGATCGTCCTGACCGGTTTTTTCCCCAGGCCCGTCCCTGGAGCCTGCCGCTCGCCTGCGCCAACAGTCTGTGGAGCTGTAGATGGATGAAAACCAAATCGCGGCTTTCACGGTCGCCTTGATTCGAGGGTGCGTGGTCCGGCTCTCTCTTCTCTGGATATGGAAACACAACCGGTTCCTGTCAAGACCGCGCCGGAAATATTCCCGCCACACAGCCGTCTCAGCGGGCCACCCCCACCATGGCCGGCCGGATCAGCCGCTCGTTCAGCAGATAGCCAGACTGCAGCTCCTGCACCACGGTCCCGGACGCAGCAGCCGCCCCGCCGTCCACATGCATCATGGCCTGATGCAGTTGGGGATCGAAGGGCTGATTGACGGCCTCGATGCGGGTCACGCCATGTTTGTTGAAGATGCGCATCAGCTCGGTCCGGGTCATGTCCACCCCGTCCCGCAGGGCCACCAGGGGGCCCTCCCCGTCCGCGGTGCCGGACAGCCCGTGGTCCACCGCCGCCATGGCCCGGTCCAGGCTGTCGGCCACCGGCAGCAGGTCCTTGACGAAGGCCTCCAGGGCGAACTTCCGGGCCTGGTCCTTCTCCCGTTCGGTGCGCTTGCGCAGGTTGTCCATTTCCGCCAGCACGCGCAACTGGCTGTGACGTTGCTGTTCCACCTGTTCCTCCAGGGCCTGAATCCGCGCCAGGGAATCCTTGTCCTGCTGGTCCGGGGCGGGCGCTTCCTGCGCCGGCGCCCCGCTCTCATCGGCCTGGGCCGCCCGGGAATCGGCGGCCTCCGCGGCGGGACCTGCCTCCGCCTGGGCCGTCTCGGGGGACCCCCCGTCGGCAGCGGTCGCACCCGTCTGTTGTGGATCGTTGCCGTCCGTCATGACCGTGCTGTCCTTCCCGTGTCCTGGCTGCCCCCCAGGCGCCCGCTCAAGGTACGGGCGGCGAATTCCACCAGGGGAATGATGAACGAATAATCCAGCCGCGCGGGACCCAACACCCCCAGCGTCCCCCCGGGGCGGCCCTCGGGACCGCTGAACTTGGCCGCCACCATGGTGCATTCCTCCTGGGGATCCAGGGTCGCCTCGGAACCGATGAACACCTGCACCCCTTCCGCCTCCAGGCATTTGTCCAGCAACGCGATCAGGCGCCGCTTTTCCACCAGCGCTTCCATCAGGGCCACCAGGCGGGGAGTGGCGGCGGCATCGGCGCCTTGCAGCAGGTTGTTGTGCCCGCTGACGATCAGATGGTCGCCGAACCAGGATCCGCTGCTCACCGCGGCCAGCAGCTTCTCCCGCAGCTCCCGGTAGTCCCGCAGGTGTTCCTCCTCTTCCCGGGCCAACCGCTGGCGGATCTGGCCCAGGGTCATGCCCCCCAGACGGCGGGTCAGGGACGTGCCGAAAGCGTCCAGTTCCTCCTGGCTGTGGGTCTCCTCCAGGGCGATGATGCGGTTCTGGATCTGCCCCGCCCGGGACACCAGCAGGACCAGGATATTGCGGCTGCCCCGGCCGTTGCCGGCGATGGGCAGGAAGCGAATCTCCTGCAGGGGGGCATGGTCGAAGTTGGGCGGCAGCACCAGACAGGCCTGGCGGGCCAGATCGGCCACCTCCCGGCTGGTGCGGTCCAGGGTGCGGTCCAGGTCCCCCGCGCCGCGGTCGCAGGCGCCCAGGATCCGTTCTCGGGCCTCCCGGCTCAGATCCTGCCGATCCCGCAGGGACTCGGCATAGATCCGGTAGCCTTTGGTGGTAGGCACCCGGCCGGCGGAGGTATGCAGCTGGCTCAGGTAGCCTTCCAGGGTCAGCTCCAGCATGGCGTTGCGGATGGAAGCCGCGGACAGGTCGAGGCCGGTCCGCTCCCGCAGGGCCTTGGATCCCACCGGTTCCCCGCCGCGGATGTACTGCTCCACCACCCGCTTGAGGATATCCTGGTGACGTTGGGTCAACATCAGGGCATTTACCGCAGACGATTGTATCGAATTTCTCCCCCCGCCCCGCATATCGGCCAAGGCAGGCAGTGGACCATAACCGGGGGGCAAAATCCTGTCAAAGCATTTCCAAAGCCTGGCGCACCGGTCCGAAGCTGCGGCGATGGCAGGGGGTGACGCCGCGCTCCCGCAGGGCCTGGCGGTGCTGGGCGGTGGGATAGCCCATGTTGTGTTCCCAGCCATAGCCGGGGTAGCGGTCGGCCAAGTCGCGCATCAGCGCGTCCCGGGCCACCTTGGCCAGCACCGAGGCGGCGGCGATGGCCACGCTGGTGGCGTCCCCCTTCACCACTGCCCGGGCGGGACAGGGCAGAGGGTCGGGCAGATCGCGGCCGTCCACCAGCAGGTATTGGGGAGCGGACTGCAGTTTGGCCACCGCCCGGGCCATGGCGGCCAGGGTGGCCCGGCGGATGTTGATGCGGTCGATCTCGTCCGGTTCGGCGGACCCCAGGCCCCAATCCACGGCGTTGGCGCACAGTACCTCAGCCAACGCCTCCCGCTGCTGCGGGGTGAGGCGTTTGGAGTCATCCAGGCCCACGGGCGCCCAGCCGGGGGGCAGGATGACCGCCACTGCCACCACCGGTCCGGCCAGGGGACCCCGCCCCACCTCGTCCACGCCGGCCACCCGGACCAGGCCCTGGGTCCAGAGCGGGGTTTCCCAGCGAAAGTCCGGCCCGCGGGTGGGGTCGGCGGCCAACGATCAGTCCCGTTTTTCCTTGATGCGGGTGGCCTTGCCGGAGCGACCGCGCAGATAGAACAGCTTGGCGCGGCGCACCTGCCCCATGCGGGCCACCTCGATCTTTTCCAGCCGGGTGGAGTGCAGGGGGAACACCCGCTCCACGCCCTCCCCGAAGGAGACCTTGCGCACGGTGAAGGTGGAACTCATGCCGGCATTGTGGCGCCCGATGCAGACTCCCTCGAACACCTGGACCCGCTCCCGCTCGCCCTCCACCACCTTGACATGAACCCGCAGGGTGTCGCCGGCGCGGAACTTCGGCACATCCGCCCGCAGGCCAGCCTGTTCGAATTGTTGCAGTTCGTTCATTGGTTCGTTCTCCTGAGCCTGTCGCGGAATGCCCATCCATGGCCATTCCGCTCGCCGGAAGGCGAAAACGGGGTTTCGCCTTCCTCATGGAATCGATTCGGTTGCACCCGATCCGGCGGTGCATCCCTGCGCCACAAAGCCTGCCGCATTCTGCGACAGGCTTTCCTCCCGCTGTTCATTCCGGCCAGGCGCCGCTGGTCCGGTCGTGACGGCCGGGGTCCTCGGCTGCCATGGCATCCAGATCCCGGGTCAGCGCCGCCAGCAGGCGCTGTTCATGCTTGTTCCACCGTGCCCCGTTCAGCAGATCGGGCCGCCGGATCAGGGTCCGCAACAGGGCCTGCCGCCGCCGCCAGTCGGCCACGGCGCCATGGTCTCCCGAACGCAGCACCGGCGGCACGGGGATGCCCGCCCATTCGGCCGGGCGGGTATAATGGGGATGGTCCAGCACCCCCCCCTGAAACGACTCGGCCTGGGCGCTCATGGCGTCGCCCAGGACCCCTGGCAGCAGCCGGGTCACCGCATCGATGACCGCCAGGGCGGGAATCTCGCCGCCGGTGAGGACAAAGTCCCCCAGGGAAAGCTCCTCGTCCACCCGGGTGGCCACGAACCGCTCGTCGATGCCCTCGTAGTGGCCGCAGATCAGCACCACATGGGGCAGCACCGCCAGCCGCCAGGCGTCGGCCTGGCGAAAGGGGCTGCCCTGGGGCGACAGCAGCACCACATGGCCCGGGGCCTCGGCCAGCACCGCCGCCAGGGCCTGATCCAGCACATCCGTCCTGAGTACCATGCCCGGCCCCCCCCCGAAGGGGGCATCGTCCACCTGGCGGTGGCGCCCCGGCGCATGGGCGCGGATATCGCGGGTCACCACCTCCAGCAGGCCCCGCTGCCGGGCGCGCTGCAGGATGGACACCTCCAGGGGGCCGCGAAACAGGTCGGGAAACAGGGTGAGAATGGAAAACCGCATGCGCTCCGCTCCCCCTTGTTCCCCTCCCCTGCTGACTTGCGGCCGGTTTCCGACCCGCATGCTGGCCCGCGTTGCGCACTCACATGCCCGGCAGGGGCCGCACCGTGACGATCCGGCGCTCCAGATCCACCGCCAGCACGATTTCGGCATTGAAGGGCAGCAGCCGCTCGCCCTCCGGCCCGCCCTGGATCACCATGACATCGCTGGAGCCGGTGGCCATCATCTCCGCCACCCGGCCCAGGTCCGTGTCCGTTTCATCGACCACCCGGCAGCCGATCAGATCGACCCAGTAGTAGGTCTCGTCCTGGAGCTTGGGCAGGGCGTCGCGGGGCACCGCCGCCCGGGCGCCGGTCAACGCGGCGGCCTGTTCCCGGGTCTCCACCCCTTGCAGCGAGGCCACCACGCCCTGGCCGTGACAGCGGCCCCGCACCAGGGTGTGGGGCCGAGGGTCTCCCGAACCGCTGGTCAGCCACCAGACCGGAAACTCCAGCACCGCCCCTGGGGTCTCGGTCAGAGGCTTGACCTTCACCTCGCCGCGGACGCCGAAGGCGCCGGTCAGGATGCCGATGCCGTTCCAGTCCCGATCCGGCTGGGGGGGGGCCGGCGTCGCGGTCACGCGCTCAGGCGCCGGCAGGGGCCTGGGGCAGGGCCGGGGCGATGCCGGCCTGCTTGATGAACTTTTCCACCGTATCGGACGGGGTGGCGCCCACGCCCAGCCAGTAGGCCACGCGCTCCACCTTCAGGGTCACCTTGTCCTGTTCCTTGCGGGGATCGTAGGTTCCCAGCTTTTCCAGACACCGGCCGTCCCTGGGCATTTGCCGGTCTGCGGCCACCACCGCGTAGAACGGGCGCTTCTTGGATCCCCTGCGCTGCAACCGGATGCGTACCGACATACCGTCACCTCTCCAAACCTGCGGGCACCAGGCCCGGTGCCCGGGCCGTCTGACTGGTAGAGTCCCAGCCAACTAAAAAGTCGTTCATTCTGTGCAACAACCCGCCCGTTGTCAATCCTTTTTTGGCACTTCCTGCAAAGACGACCAATCATCACGAAAATCAAATCGTTGGCCAGGGGTCGGGCCGACCGGGCACCGGTCCCGGGGGCGCCGGGCGGGGGGGTCGGATTGTGCTGGAGGAACCCACCGCGGGGGGATAAGCTGGTCACCGTGGATCGACCATCGCGAGGAGCAAGCCATGTCCCAGGCCTTGACCGCGGATGATATCTGGAAACTGTTCCGGGAGACCGACCGGAAATTCCAGGAATCCGAACGTTTGATGCGCGAGAGCCGGCTCGATTCGGATCGTCGAATCGAGGCCGCCATGCGGGAATCGACCCTGAGCCGCCAGGAAACCGAACAGGCGATGCGCGAGGTATCCCGCAGGATCGGCGACCTGGGCAACCGCTGGGGTGAATTCGTCGAGGGGTTGGTGGCTCCGGCTTGCGAGACCCTGTTCGCCGAGCGGAGGATTCCCGTACACAAGGTTCATCAGCGCAGCCGCGCCCGACTCCCCGGCAACCGTTACATGGAAATCGACCTCCTGGTCGTCAACAGCACCGTCACCGTGGCCGTGGAAGTGAAAAGCACCTTGAGAATCGAAAACATCGATCACCATGTGGCGCGGCTCGCGACTTTCCGGGAGTTCTTCCCCGAGTACGCCGCACACCGACTCCTGGGCGCGGTGGCCGGCATCGTCGCAGATCCGGCGGTGCAGCGCCACGCCATGGCGCAGGGGTTGTTCGTGATCGTCCAATCCGGCACCACCGTGTGCCTGGCCAACCCGGCGGATTTCCAGCCCCGGGTCTGGTGAAGTCCTCCTGCCTGTATTCCGGAATCGCAATAGAGCAGGGGCGAGCGCGCCAGGGCAGAGCATACCGTTGATGGCACCTTTCTTGCTTTTCATCGTCTAATTGTTCACGGCAATTCCGCATCCCTGTCGATCCCCCTGCCTGAGCGCCCGGCAGGGACCCTGTCAACCACCGGCATGCCTCCGGTCCACCGGGAACGCCCATGGCCACCCAGTTCCGACCCGCGATTCTATGCGTGGGTTGTCCACCTGCTGATCCGACTGCCCTCCGCGCGTTCCTGGAAGCGGATCATGCCCTGGTCTGCGTGGCCGGCGTAGCCGAGGCCCTGGTAGTGCTGGAGCGGGGCGGCGTGACGCTGGTGCTGGTGGCCACGGCCCAGGCCATCGACCCGACGCTCCGGGGCGCGGCCGTCGAGCGGGGCCTGCCGATCCTGCGCATCGACCCCGCCGGCGGTGCGCCGTTGGCCTCGATGGATGGGGGAGGCCTCCCTCCACCCTCCACCGATGAAAGTCGCTCCGCGACTTTCACGGTAACCCCCACCCAGGATGAACGCATCCGACAACTGGAAGCCGACTGCGCGGCCCTGCGCCGCGAGGTTGCCAGCCTGCAGACCCTCAAGGTGGCCCCGGGCGTGTTCTGGATCCGGATTCCGGAAGCCGGCCTGCAGATCCTCTGCGGCTGCCCGCCGGATGTCACCAAGCTGTTGATGCGCAAGGGGTTCATCAAGGGTGGTCTGATCAATGGCCTGTTCAGCGAAAGCGGACCCAACGCCATTTTGCTGTCCGATGTGCCGCTGCAGGGCGGCGCCCTGGCCAACCTGTGCGAATTCCCGGTGCTGCAGATGCTGTACCGCCAGGGCATGATCCTGCCCGGCCACCCCAACAACACCGGGATCAAGCCCCTGCTCATCGGCTGCCGGGAGCAGATCCAGGCCCAGATGAATTATATCCATCGGGGCAACTACGGCCTGATCTCCCGGGAAGAGATCCTGGCCTGCGGCATCGGCGCGGAGGAGGCCGACCGGATGTGGCGGGTCAAGCTGAAGTTCGCCTTCGGCACGATCCGCCCGCCGGAGGCCATCGTGGATACCCTGGTGGTGGAGGACCAACCGGTGGCGGTGCGCAACGGCGTGACCGTGCAGCGCCTGGGCCCCAACCGCTATGCCTTCGCTTTCCAGGGCCGCAGCACCGCGGTGGATCTGACCCTCGCCCCCCGGGAGACCTATGACTGCCCCTACCCCCTGGGCCGCCTGCCGGTACCCCGGGGCGACCGCTTCGCCATCCTTCACCTGGGGGAAGGCGACGGCTGGCATGTGGACCTGCCCTGCATGGGCAGCGCGGTGTTGTTCGAGGGGCAACTGTTCCTGGTGGACGCCGGCCCCGGGGTACTGCATTCCCTCACCGCCCTGGGCATCGACCCCAGCGAAGTGGCCGGCATCTTCCACAGCCACTCCCACGACGATCACTTCGCCGGCCTGCCGAGCCTGATCCGCACCGACCGTCCCCTGAAATACTACGCCACCCCCCTGGTGCGGGCCGCGGTGACCAAGAAGTTCTGCGCGCTGCTGTCCCTGCCCGAAGAGAGCTTCGCCCGGCTGTTCGACATCCGCGACCTGACCTTCGATCTCTGGAACGACTGCGGCGGCCTGGAGGTCATGCCCCTGTATTCACCCCATCCGGTGGAAAACAACATCCTGCTGTTCCGGGTGCGGGATGGCGCGGACTGCAAGACCTACGCCCATCTGGCCGACATCACCGCGTTCAAGATCCTGGACGGCATGACCGGCTCCCGACCGGCGGATCTGGAGCCAACCTTCATCGAACGGATCAAGGCCAACTACCTGCTCCCCGCCGACCTGAAGAAGCTCGACATCGGCGGCGGTCTCATCCACGGTCTGGCCGAGGATTTCAGCGGGGATGCCACGCCGCGGCTGCTGCTGTCCCACCTGTCCCGGCCGTTCACCGACCGGGAACTGCAGATCGGCTCCCACGCCGCGTTCGGCGCCGTCGATGTGCTGATCCCCGGTCAGGGCGACCCGCTGCGGCAGCGGGCGCAGGCGTTCCTCCAGGCCTTCCTGCCGGAGGCCCCGCCGGCGGCGCTCCAGGAGCTGCTGGACAGCCCGCTGCCGACCATCAATCCCGGCACCATCCTGCACCGCGCCGGGGTGGTGGAACCCCATGTGGACCTGATCGTGTCGGGCACCGTCCTGGCCCTGGATCCGGCCACCGGCACCCGCCAGCTCCTGTCCTTCGGCACCTTCATCGGCGGCGAAGACCTGTTCGGGCCGCCCATCGCCGGGCAGAATGTCCTGTGCCGCACGGTGGCCCATGTCAGCGTGCTGCGCATCGCCCGGCCCCTGCTGGAGCGGTTCCTGGCCCACCATCACCTGCAGCCCCTGTTGACCGACCTGATGGCGAAAATCCGCTTCTTGCGCGGCACCTGGCTGTTCGAGGAGGGTGTCAGCTGCCTGACGCTGAGCCAGGCAGCCAGGCACCTGGAGCCGGTGACGGATCCGTCCCGCCTGGCCGGGGCGGAGCCTGCCCTGTGGCTGGTGGTCCAGGGCCAGGCCACCCTGATCGACGATGCCGGCGGTGACCGCGAGACCATCGGCCCCGGCGGGTTCTTTGGCACGGACAGCGTCCTGTCGGAGCAGCCGCTGGCCCGCCCGCCGCGGCTCGCCCCGGAGACCACCCTCTACCGCCTGGCCTGGAGCGGGCTGGCGCGGCGGCCCATCCTGTACTGGAAGCTGCTGGACAGCCAACACCGCCCCACCACCCCTGTCTGACGAACGAGCCTCCCTTGCCCGACCGACCCCAGTCCCCATCCGCCGCGACGGATTCCGGCCGGCGGTTGGCCGAGATCCTGCAACGCCTGGAGCGCTTTTCGCCGGTGGAGATCCGCCTGGGGCTGGAGCCCATCCGGCGTCTGCTGGCCGCCCTCGATCATCCGGAACGCGCCCTGCCCTGCATCCATGTGGCCGGCACCAACGGCAAGGGCTCCACAGTGGCCTTTCTGGAAGCCATCCTCGGCCGGGCCGGCCATGGGGTGGGCTGTTACACCTCGCCCCATCTGGAGCGCTTCAACGAACGTCTGCGCTGGCAGGGCGCGGCCATCGACGATGACACGCTGATCGCCCTGCTGGAGCGCATGCTGGTGATCAACGGCGCCCAGCCGGCCACCTTCTTCGAGCTGACCACTGCTGCCGCCCTGGAGTTCATGGCTGCCCGGGCCAAGCACCACCCCTCCCCCGCCGTGGTGCTGGAAACCGGTTTGGGCGGACGGCTGGACGCCACCAACGTCGTGGAGCCGCGGGTGGCGGTCATCACCCCCATCGGCTTGGACCATCAGGCATTCCTGGGCGATACCATCACCGCCATCGCCGGGGAAAAGGCCGGCATTCTCAAGCCCGGCGTGCCGGCGGTGGCGGATGCGCGGCATCCGCAGGCGGTGGCGGTGATCCGGCAGCGGGCCGCCGCCCTGGGCCTGCCCCTGTGGCTGCGCCAGGAGGATTTCTCGATCGATGGACCCCGGGACGACGGCAGCTGGACCTACCGGGATCCCCTGGGTTCCCTGGTCCTGCCCCCCCCGACCCTGGCCGGCCCCCATCAATACGGCAACGCCGCCCTGGCCATCGCCGTCCTGCGGCTGGCGTCCCGAACGGGCGGCTGGACCATCCCCGACCCAGCCTGGGCGGCCGGGGTGGTCAACGCCTGGCTGCCCGGTCGGCTGGAGCGGTTCCCTGGCCCGCCGCCGCTGTGGCTGGACGGCGCCCACAATCCCCCGGCCGCCCGGGTGCTGGCCGAGGCCCTGACCGCCCTGGGACCCGGGGCCAACCATCTGTTGTTCGCCGCCATGGCCGACAAGGACCTGCCGGGGGTGATCGCCCCCCTGGCCGGCCTCGCCAACGGGGTGGAGGTGGTGGCCCTGGACAATCCCCGGGCGGCCGCCCCCGAACGGATCGCCCCACTCTGGGCGGCGGCCGGGGTGACCGCCCGCTGCCATCGGTCCGTGGCCCAAGGCCTGGAGGCGGCGCGCCAGGCCTGCCCGGCGGGGGGACGGGTGGTGGTGTGCGGTTCGTTGTATCTGGTCGGGGCGGTGCGCTCCCTGGTATAGTACCGACCTCCCGCCGTGGCAGAAGCGCGTGACAGCCTGCCGTCACGGTCCAATCCACCGCTCCAAGGCCATGGCCCGTATGGCTGCATTCCGCTTTCGTTCCCGCCGGTTGCTTGCGGTCGTGACCGCTGTTTCGACCCTGCTCGCCCTGCCGCAGACCGCCCGGGCCGCCGATGCCGCACCGACCCACATCCAGATCGAGGCCGACCGGCTGGATCACGACCCGTTGCAGCAGCGGGTGACCGCCTCCGGCCAGGTGCGGGTGACCAGGGGCGAGGAAATGACCCTGGAGGCCGACGAGGTTTCCTTTCAACCCGTGACCCGCACGCTGGACGCCCAGGGCCAGGTGCGGATGCGCTACGGCGCGGACCAGTTCCAGGCCCGCCAGCTCCAGATCGATCCCAGACAGCGCCGCGGCCGCATGGAAGGCGGGCTGGTGGACATGGCCGGTCCGGGGGGCCGGGGCACGGCGGAGACGGTGATTCTCCACGACCCCAACACCCTGACCCTGGAGCAGGCCACCTTCACCAACTGCGACTGCACCCCCGCGCCCTGGGTGATCGAGTCGGATCGGATCCTGGTGGATCGGGCCAGGAATCAGGCCACGGCCCGCAACGTGACGCTGCGCCTGCATGGCGCGCCCATCGCCTACACGCCCTGGTGGCGGCATCCGGTGGGCCGGGTGCGGCAGAGCGGCCTGCTCACGCCATCGTTCAGCCTGAGCGGCTCCAACGGCTTCGAGGCCGATATTCCGTTTTATTGGAACATCGCTCCCGACCGGGATGCCACTTTCACCGCCCATCCCACCACCCGGCGGGGCACCATGGGCAAGATGCAATATCGGTATCTGGGGGCCGGCTACGGCGGCGACCTGGAAACCCATGGCATCTACGACACCAAGGAGGAGCGCTACCGGGGCCTCAGCCTGGTCAACCACCGCCACCAGCTGGACGACTGGCGGGTGCGCCTGCGGCTGGAACACAGCCAGACCCGGGACTTCATCAATGATTTCGAGCAGAAACTGGTGGACGATTCCACCCGTTATCTGGAGTCCCACCTGGTCACCGACCGGTTGTGGTCCGGGGACGGCTTCTTCACCGGGCTGGAGGCCGGCAGCAACTGGTTCCAGGATCTCACGACCACCACCAGCCGCAACACGGTGCAGCAACTGCCCTTCGCCCGGCTCACCGACAGCCGCGTGCTGGGTCCGGCGGACTCCGACTGGCTGCTGGACAGCACCCTGCGTTACGACAATTTCTTCCAGACCAGCGGCGATGTCACCCATCGGTTGGACATGGCGCCGGTGATTGGTTACATGCGTCCCCTGCACATCGGGCGCTTCAATGCCCAGCTGGGGCTGCGGGAGACCGCCTACGAAGTTTCCGGCACCCCCACCCAGGCCGGCGGGCATCCCGACGCCACCCGGCACCGGGAGGCCGGTCTGGTCAATCTGCGCCTGGACGGCCATCTGGAGCGGATCATCCTGCGCCCGCCCCGGCAGGGCGACCGTTACCGGGCCTTCAAGCACACCATCGAACCCGCGGTGCAGTACACCCTGAACGCCGTCAACGGCCAGGGGGATGTGCCCAACTACGACAGCTCCCTCACCGCCACGTCCACCGATCCGGTGCTGCGCAGTTTTACCGCCACCAATCTGTTCGCCACCAACCTCTATCCTGGTCTGGACCGGATCAGCGGCGGGCATTGGCTGAGTTACGGCGTCACCAACCGTCTGCTGGGGCGGCGCAGCAAGGGCGACGAGGTGCGGGAGCTGGCCTCGTTCACCATCGGCCAGCGCTTCGCGCCCGCGGGCCACCAGGATTACCAGCGGGACCATGCCCTGTCCGATCTGGTGTCCTCGCTGACGTTCTTCGCCTCCGACCGCTGGACCCTGAAGACCGATTCCCGCTACGACCCCCACTGGGGCACCTTCCGGGCCGCCGATGTGATCCTGGGCCTGGAGAATCCCCGCCGGGACTTCGCCCTCAAGGACAAGCTGGAGCTGGGGTTCAACCTGGACCGGCAGGAGGGTGAAGACAGCATCCAGGACGCCCTGCTGGCCTCCGACCTGGGCCTGACCCCCACCTGGCGCTGGACCCAGCGGCTCAACTATTCCCTGGAGCAGAACGGCATGAAGAGCTGGCGCACCGGCCTGGCCTATATTCACGACTGTTGGTCGGTGGAGTTTCTGGCCGGGCGGCGGCTGTCGGCCGACACCGCGGAGCATGGCGGCGGCTTTGCCGGCTTTCTCATCACCTTCCAGGGACTGGGCGGCTACGGCGTGAATTGAAGGACCCCCCCTCATGTCGACCCCCATTGCCGGTCCGGACTGGCTCGCTGCCGGCGCCTGGCTCACGCCCCTGTCGAGTTCGTTCGGCCTGATCTTTCTGGCGGAGCTGGGGGACAAGTCGCAACTGGTATGCATGGCCCTGGCCGCGCGCCATCGGCCCGGGCCGGTGCTGCTGGGGGCGATGCTGGCCTTTCTGCTGCTCAACACCCTGGCGGTGGTGTTCGGGGCCGGGCTGATGCAGGTGGTGCCGGAGCGGGTGCTGGCCGGGGTGGTGGCGGCCCTGTTCGCCTTCTTTGGCCTGTTCGCCCTGCTGGCCCGCAGGGACGCCGGGGACGAGGCAGTCCGGCACCACCCGGACCGGGGCGGGGCGATGGCGGCCTTTCTGCTGATCTTTCTGGCGGAGATGGGCGACAAGACCCAGTTGGCCGTGGCCGGCCTGGCCACCACCCTGCCGGTGGTGCCGGTCTGGCTCGGCGCCACCCTGGCATTGACGGCGGCGGTGCTGCTGGGGGTGCTGGCGGGACGCAACCTGTTGACCCTGATGCCCCTGCCCCTGCTGCAGCGCATCAGCGGCCTGCTGTTTCTGGCCATGGCGGGGTTGGCGTTGACCCGGGTATTCTGAACGGATGCCCCTGGACGAATCATCGGGTTTCCGGGAGAATTCCCCAAAGGATGCCGAAGCGCCGGAGGTCATGCCGGTCATTGTCGGTTCCCGGAGCGCCGATGCCGCGCGACCAGATTCCCCAGCATGAAGGCGCGCCGCCGTGACCGATCTCGCCCAGCCCCACGACCGTTTCCTGAAGGCGTTGCTCTCCACGCCGGAGACGGCAGGAACTCTGCTGCGGGAGCGGCTGCCCAAGGAGGTGGCGGAGATGTTGTCTCCTGATCCGCCGGAGCTGGTGGACGGCTCGTTCGTGGACGAGGAGCTGCGCACCCACCTGACCGACCGGCTCTACCGGGTTCGGACCGTCACCGGGCGGCAGGCGTTGCTGTATGTGCTGATCGAACATAAGAGTTTCCCGGAGAGGCACATTAGCTGGCAGCTGCT
>PEAP01000133.1 GCA_002753665.1 Magnetococcales bacterium DC0425bin3 | reverse complement strand
TTTTCCGTTGACGGCCATCGCTCGACTTCCTGGAAATGGATTTCAGGGAAGCCGTCAATGATGATGAAAAAACCGGCCAATGTAATTGTCGTCTACCGGCCAAAATAATTGTCGCTCAACACGTTGACCGCTCAGCGTTCCCGAAACGACTCGCTGATGGAGCTGTAGATGGGTTTCAGCAGGTATTCCAGCATGGTCTTCTGGCCGGTGTGGATGTCGGCCTGCACCGTCATGCCCGGCAGCACTTCGTTCTTGCCGGGTTCGGTGCCCACATGGTTGCGGCTCAACATTACCAGGCCCCGGTAGTAGGGCTGCTGCTTCTCGTCCAGGAAGGTGCCCGGGGAGATGGACAGCAGGGAGCCGGGGATGGCCCCGTAGCGGGCGTAGTCGAAGGTGGCCACCTTGATGGTCACCTGCTGCCCGGCGGCCACATGGCCCACATCCTTGGGGCTGATGCGGATTTCGGCGTGGCGGGTCTGCTCCACCGGCACGATGTCCGCCACATGGCCGCCGGGGGGGATGACCCCGCCAACGGTGTTGGCCACCAAGTCCTTGACGATGCCCTCCAGGGGCGAATGGACCGCCAGACGCTCCAGGCGCTCCTCCAAACGGCCGATCTGCTCCCGCAGCTGGGCCGCCTCGGCCAGGGCGGCGTTCAGCTCCAGGCGCGCCTCGTGCTGGAGCTGGCTCGCGGTCTCCACCCGCCGGCGGCGGAATTCCTCCAGTTCCTCCTTGACCGAGGCCACCTCTCCCCCCAGCCGTGCCGCTTCCGAATCCAGCCGTGCGCGTTCCCGCTGCACCCCCATCACCGTCAGTTTGGAGACCAGGCCCTTGGCCAGCCCCTGCTCCTGGAGATCCAGTTCCTGGGCATTGAGATCCCGTTGCACCCCCAGGGGCGGGAGTTGATGCTCCAGATCCCGAAGCCGGGCACGGCGTTGGGCAATCTGGGTGTCGATTACCTGCAGCTGGCTGTCCCGGGCCTGGCGCTGGGAGGCCAGTAGGCGTTGCTGTTCCGCCACCAGGGGCTGCAACGACGTGGGGAGATCGCCGAATTCGGGTTCGGTTTCCTCCAGGAAGGCCGTCAGGCGGGCGCTCTGCAGGGTCAGGCCGGCCAGCCGGGCGCGGAGCTGACGCAATTCCGGCTCGACGATGTTCGGATCCAAACGCAGCAGCAGTTGGCCCTTGCGCACCCGGTCGCCGTTCTTGACCACGATTTCCTGAATGATGCCTCCCTCCAGATGTTGCAGGGACTGGATAGGGGTGTTGGGCACCACCTCGCCGCTGGCGGTGGCCATCTCATCGAGTACCGAAAACCAGGCCCACAGGAAGAAGGCCGCCAGGGCGACGGACACCAACAGGCCGGCGGCCCGGATCAGATTGGACAGCCCGGCCTCCTCCAGCACCACCGACTGGGCCAGGTAGCGATGCTGGCGGTCGCCGCGGGTGATCTTGGACGGCGCGGGATTCGGTGTTTCGGTGGGGGCGGGGTGGGTCATGTCAGGTCCTTGGGAATGCGGTCCAGAACCTCCGCCGGCGGGCCGGCCAGACGCAGATAGCCCTGATCCAAGAAGAAGATCTGGTCGGCCATCTTCATGTGGCTGGGCCGGTGAGTCACGATGACGATGGTATTGGCGCCACGCAGTTTCTGCACGGCCCGCTGGAAGGCCTGGTCCGCCTCCCAGTCCAGGGAGCTGGCCGGCTCGTCGAACAGGTAGATGGTGGAGGGTTGCAGATAGGCCCGGGCCAGGGACAACTTCTGGATGGTGCCGGAGGCCAGCTGTCCCGCCCGAGCATCGCCGATGCGGGTCTCGAAGCCCTCGGGCAGGGCCTGGATTTCCTTCAGCACCTCGGCCATGGCGCAGGCTTGCTCCAAATCCTCCTGGGTGGCGGTGGCATGGGCCAGGCGCAGATTCTGGGCGACGGTGCCGTAGAACAGGTCGCAGGTCTGGGGCACATAGGAAATGGCATGCCGCAGCTCGATGGGGTTCATCTGGCGGATGTCCAGATCGTCGATGCGGATGCTGCCGGCCTGGGGAATGTACATGCCGGCGATCAGCTTGATGATGGTGGATTTGCCCGAGCCGTTGCTGCCGACGATGACCACCACCTGGCCGGGTTTGATGTCGAACTGCACCCCCATCAGGGCCGGCTCGGCGTCCGGGGCGTAGCGCAGGCTGACCCGGACGAAGCTGATGGCGCCCTTGAAGCGCTTGACCGGCTCGATGGGGGCATGTTCATTGAATTCCGGCTGGACGTTCATCAGCCCGTCGATCTGCCGGACGCTGGACTTGATCTGCTCCAGGCGGGTCATGGCCAGGAACAGGCTCTGCAGGGGCGACAGCACCCGCCACACCAGCACCATGGTGGCCACCAGCCCGCCGACCGTCATGTCCCCGGCCAGCACCCGCAGCACCCCGATGCCGATGGTGCCCAGACCCGAACCGATCACCAGCACGTTGGCGATGGTGTTGACCGCGGCGTTGATCAGGGAGGTGCGGAAGTTGGCCATGGCGGCGGTGGCCGACAGCTCCCGGTAGCGGGCGAACCAGGACTGTTCGGCGGCCATGTATTTCAGCGCCCGGATCTTGTTCAGTGCCTCCACCGTGAATTCCTGTTTCCGGGCCCGGGCCCGGCGCGACTGGGCTTCCTCGTTTTCCACCAGGGGGGTCATCACCACCCACAGCAGCACGAACAGCAGCGCCGACACCCCGGGCAGCAGGGCCAGCGGTCCGGCCAGGGCGGCGATGACGATGAGAAACACCACCGTAAAGGGCAGCTCGAAGAACACCAGGGCCAGCGGCCCGGTGAAGAACTCCCGCACGGTGTCGAAATCCTTGATGCGGGCGATCTGGGAGCCGATGGGCGCTCGTTCCGTGAACGAGGGCTGCATGGAGAGGATGCGCAGGAAGATGGCGTTGCCGACGATGGCGTCCATGCGCGCCCCGACGAACATCAGCATCTTCGCCCGCATCTTGCGCAAGAACCAGTCGAAGCCCAGCCCCAGGCCGGCGGCGCCCACCAGGAAGGCCAGGGTCCGCAGGGACCCGCTGCCCACCACCCGGTCGTAGACCGCCATCACATAGAGGGGCGTGACCACCTGCAGCAGCGTGATGGCGAAGGTCAGGGCGATGATGTAATAGAGCAGCCGGCGAAAGCGGCCGGCGGTCATGCGGAACCAACCCACCCGGGCCTGGGTCAGGCGCAGCCCTTCCACGTCGATGGGGTCGAAGAAATAGGCGGTTCCGGCGAGGCGCATGGGCGGCAGTCGGCCCACCTGGCCGGTCTCGCCGTCGAACACGATCAGCAGGTCGTCGCGGGATTCGTAGAGTACCAACGCCCCCCGCTGATCCGGGACGAACAGGCAGGGGGTCAGCCGGGGGTCGATGTCCGCCAGGTCGAGGCGCAGCTCATGGCTCCGGTAGGTCAGGTTGCCCATGACGTTGCGAAAGGCGGTCAGATCCAGGGAGGAGGCGAAATGCGGCAGGGCCTCGGCCACATGCCGCAGATCGCCCCGATAGCCCAGGGCGTGGAGCAGGGGAATCAGGCAGGCGCCGAAGTCGGACAGCCGGGAAAATTCCGCCAGGATGCCGCTGACCCGGGGATGGTCCAGCATGTCCGCCCGCCGCGGGATCATGGGGCTCCTCCGGGTGTCGGACCGGGTTTCTTGCGGCTGCGGGCGGTCATCTTGAGACCGCGGTTCTTGCCGTCGGTGGCAGGCGCGGGCTTGGGGGCCTGGGCGGGCGCAGCCTTCGGCCGCGCCTGGCGCCGGATCGGACTGCCGGTGATGGCCACACCGCCCGGCTTGGCCTGCGCGGTCGGGGGAGGAGTCGCGGGCGTCTGGTCCAAGGGTTGGGGCGGAGCGACCTTTTCAGGGATCGGAGGTCGGGTCGGTGCTGGCGGCGAAGTTGGCGCGTGGGCGGGTTTGCCGTCCTGGGCCACTGTGGGGGCCGGGGGTTGGGGTTTCTTTGCCTTGGGCACCAGGGTGCGGTCCTTGATCTCGTAAACCCGGTCCGCCAGGGACACCAGGGAGGGGCGCAGGGTCACCATGATCAGGGTGGCGTGCCCTTTCATGTTCTCCAGCACCTTCTTGAGGAGTTCGTCGCCCTTGCCGTCGATGGCCATGTTGGCCTCGTCGAACAGCACCAGCTTGGGATTGTTCAACAGGGCCCGGGCGATGGCGACCCGCTGTTTGATGCCCCGGGGCAGGGTTTCGGCGGCGCCGTCGTCCACCATGGTCTCGAAGCCCCGGGGCTGCTTGACGAGGAAGTCCGCCAGACCCAGCTGTTCGGAGAGGCGTTCGGCATCCGCCGCCCGCCAGGGTTGGAACAGGGTGATGTTGTCCAGGATGGTCCCCTGGAACAGCACCCCGGCCTGGGGCAGATAGGCGATCCGGGAACGGGCGCTCTGGGGGTCGTGTTCCGCCAGGTTGCGGCCATCCAGCAGCACCTCGCCGGAGGTGGGTTTCAGGGCGCCCAGGATGAGCCATAGCAGGGTGGTCTTGCCGCTGCCGTTGTCGCCGGAAATGGCGATGGTCTCACCGGGTGCGACCTGCAGGTTGAGGTTCTCCAGCAGGTTGGGGCTGTCCGGCTTCAGGCGGTAGGACACGTTGCGCAGTTCCACACCGCCCTGGATGTCGCCCAGCTCCGGCAGGTGTTTGGGCGACTCGAAGGGCAGCTCCAGAATGGCCGCCAGGCGGTCCCGGGCCACGCGGATGGTCTGGAACCGCGTCCAGAGGCCGAAGGCCCGCTGCAGCGGCTGGATCGCCCGGCCCGACAGCATGGTGCAGGCCGCCAAGCCACCGATGGTGAGCTGCTGGTCCATCACCAGGTTGCAGCCCACCGCCACCACGGCGATCAGGTTCAACTGGGAATAGAAATAGCCCAGGTTGCCCGCCGTGGTGCCCAGCAGGCCCACCTCCTGGGCGTTGGCGGCGCAGGCCTCCTGGAGGCGTTCGTAGCGGCGCAGCATCATGGCCTCCATGGCCATGGCCTTGACGGAATGGACCCCTCTCAGCACCTCGATGATGAAGTCGATGCGCCGGTCCTCCACCACGGTGCGTTTCTGCACGGCGGCGTAGACCCAGCGGCTGATGACCACCGACGACAGCAGAAACAGCAGGAAAATGGCCAGGGGAATCAGGGTCAACCAGCCGGCCAGGTAGTAGATCAGGCCCAGGAAGACCAGGGCGAAGGGCAGGTCGAGCAGCACCAGGACCGCCTGGCCGGCATAGAAATCCTTGAGGGTATTGAGGCCGTTGAGGCGCTCCAGGTGCATGCCGGAGCCGGAGCGTTCGAAGTCCGCAAGATTGGTGAACAGCAGGCGTTCCATGGCGCTGCAACTGGCCAGATGCTCGAACCGCGCCCCCAGCCACGCCCCCATGTAGGAGCGGACCATCTTCAGCACGCCCTCCACCAGCAGCGCCACCGCCACCCCCAGCACCAGCCAACCCAGGGTACTCACCGCCTCGAACAGGAGGATGCGATCATAGACCTGCAGCAGGGTCAGGGGCAGGGCCAGGGAGAGCAGGTTGATCATGGTGCTGGCCACGATCAGGTCCGGCAGATTGCCCCGCATCATGGAGAAGGGGGTCAACCGGTCCGGCCAGCCATCGTCGGCAAAAAAGGACTTGTCGGGCATGTCTCGGCCCACTGACCCTTCGTAAGCCATTGATTTATTGTATAAAGCATTCCAAGGTTCCCCGCCCCTCCGGATGGCATGCAATTTTGTATCCATTATCTGGAGGATGGAACCGTTTTTTGTGCAGGTCAGTATATCTTTTTTTGGTTCATTTTCTTAGTTTTTATTGTACAGTATTTTTCGATGATCCACTGAATTCATTTTCCCCGGAAGGTGCCGCCATGGCTGAAACGACCGCGACGACTCAGGACATGGATGTCTCGGAAGAGGAAGCAAGGCAGAATCTGGATGATCTGACCGTGCTGGGCAAGGTGGATACGGTGGATCTGTCCGCGGAGGAGCAGACCACCTCCGAGATGCATCAGGCCCTGGAAGACATGGTGGCCATGGGCGCGGTGCAAATGGGCAGTCGTTCGGACGTGGAGGCCACCCTGGCCGCCACCGGCGCCGGCCGGGTGGAGGCCTTCCTGAACCAGAGCGATGGCGTCGAGGATGGGCTGGTCGGTCGCGACCGGGCCGACCTGGGGGCCATCGACGAACGGGGGTTCGCTTCCCGTGGCCCTGATGGTCTGACCGACGAGTCCCTGGCCATGGTGGGCGACGGCGATTTTGCCCCGGAGAATGGGGGGATCACGCCCCGGGACGCCGCGTCTGTGGCGGACATCGTCCCCGGGGAGGCAGTGGCCGCAGAACCACCCGTCACGGCGGATGATGCGCCGCCGGTGGGGATTCCCGAGGGGATCCAGACCAGCGCTGCCGTGGAGGAGGAGGGCGAAACCGAGGTCGTCGACCCCGTGACGGTTGTTGGCGATGGGGATGCAGGCCCGGTCGATGAAGGGGAGGGCGAGACCGGTGTCGAGGTGCCCCCACCCCAGGTCGATGGCGCCACGGTGACGGCGGCCGACGTGTCCGGTGCCGAGGACACGGCCATTGCGCTGGACATCGACGTCACCCAGGTCGATGCCGGGGAGCGGCTGGCCATCTATATCGATGGGGTTCCCGAAGGGGCCAGTCTGTCCGCGGGGACCGATCTGGGCAACGGTACCTGGGCGCTGAGCCCGGAGGACCTGGACGGCCTGACCATCACTCCATCGGCCGATTCCGGGGAGGATTTTTCCCTCACCGTCCGGTCGGTCACCACCGAACCAGCCACCGGCGCCACCTCCACCAGCACCCAGGTCCTGACGGTGGACCTGCAGGCCGTTTCCGACGGTGCCGATCTGAATGTGACCCCGGCCGCCGGCAGCGAAGATACGGCCATCGGGCTGGATTTCTCCTTCGGGCTGCGGGATACCGACGGATCGGAAGTGTTGTCGGGGAATATTGTTCTGACCGGGGTGCCCGCCGGGGCCATCTTCAACATCGGTCAGGCCGGAGCCGATGGCACCACCTGGGAAATTCCCCAGGAGGCCCTCCATGTCACCGCCACCAACGACCAGGGCGATCCGATCGCCTGGAGCATTCCCGGCCTCACCGTCACCCCGCCGGACGATTCCGACGCGGATTTCACCCTGGGGGTGCAGGTGACCACCCTGGATGGTACCGATACGGAGACCAGCAGCACCGCCCTTCAGGTAATCGTGGATCCGGTAGCGGATACGCCTGTTCTGGTGCTGAACGATGCTTCTGGCACCGAGGACCAGGCCATCAGCCTGGATCTGTCGGCCGCGCTGACCGACACCGACGGCTCCGAGAGCCTGTCCATCACCATCGGCGGCGTGCCGGATGGTGCGGTTCTTTCGGCCGGCACCGACAACGGCGATGGCACCTGGACCTTGACGGCGGAAGATCTGGACGGCCTGACCCTCACCCCGCCGGCCGACTCGGACGAGGACTTCTCCCTCAGCGTCACCGCCACCACCACGGAAGCCGATGGTGGCAGCACAGCCATCAACAGCGGCACCATCACCATCTCGGTGGCGGCGGAAGCCGATGAGCCGACCCTGGTGCTGAACGATGCTTCTGGCACCGAGGACCAGGCCATCAGCCTGGATCTGTCGGCCGCGCTGACCGACACCGACGGCTCCGAGAGCCTGTCCATCACCATCGGCGGCGTGCCGGATG
>PEAP01000132.1 GCA_002753665.1 Magnetococcales bacterium DC0425bin3 | reverse complement strand
AGAAGAGCCAGCAGGGTGATGGGGTCGGGTTGGATCGAAGTCACTGTGGGGGTCCCTCCTGGGCGCCACCCGGTGCTGCTCGTGGATCAATCGGGGAGGCGTTGCAGGGTGTGGTGCAGTTCATCCTTGAGTTGGGCGATGGCCGACATGTCCAGGATCAGGACCACGTTGCCCCGGATCCGGTTGCCGCCGGTGACGAAGTCCACGAACAGCAGCAGGTGATTGCCACCGTCCGGCCGGGACGGGGCCGGTTCCGGCCCCAGCAACTGCTCGCAGGAGCCGTGGAGATAGATTGGCAGCGCGCATTGGAACTCGGTCTGCAGCAGGTTGGCGATGGTGCCGATGCAGGCATTGAGGATCACATTGCCCACTTCCACCAGGCTTTCCTGCTCCAGCTCCGTCAGGGTCTGGAGGGGCACCTCCTCCCGGAGCAGGGCGCGCACCAGCTCCAAGCTGGCCTCTTCCGGATAAATCAACAGGGCCGACCCCTGAAAGGGACCGCCGAAGGCCTGGCGGATGGCGCAGACCCGGTCGGCGGCATGCTGGCGGATCAGCTCCAGGGTCTGCCGGCGATCCAGCAGCACCACCTGGGGTACCGACAGGAAGACTTCGTCCTGCACCATCTGGCTGAGGGCGGCGGCGGCCCGTCCCATGCCGATGTTCAGCATTTCCAGCAGAGCGTCCTGTTCCAGATCCGAGAGCAGGTTCACGTCAGCCCCAGGCGGTCCAACAGGGTCTTCACCTTCTCGCGGGTGACGGGTTTTTCCATGAACCCCACCCCCAGGGCGGCAGCCCGGTGGCGCATTTTTTCCTGGATGTTGGCGGTCACCAGGGTGATCCGCAGGGTGGGCGCGCGTTCCAGCAGCTTGACGCAGAGGTCGAGGCCGCTCATGCCCGGCATGTTGATGTCGATCAGGGCCAGGTCCGGCAATCCGTCCGCCACGCGGCGCAGCGCCTCGTCGCCGTTGGCGGCCTCCATCAGCCGCCAATCGGGACACAGCTCGGCAAAGATGCCCCGGATCATCAGGCGGGCGAGACGGCTGTCATCCACCGTCAGTATCGATTTGCCAGGCATCTTGAACGTCCTTCCTGCTCAATGGGGAGATACGCCGAGGATCATACACCAGCGGCGACCGATTTTCACCGGACCATGGCCAACTTTGATGGGTGGGGGAGGCCTCCCTCCACCCTCCACCGATGAAGCCCGCTTCCCGGCTGCCATGGCAAGAATTTTCGTGGCAGGCCAACGGGCAAGCGGATATCGGGGAAGGGGGGCGGGGAACTGTCGGGAGTCTAGGCCATGCGACGCGCGGCGGTGGGCTCGGGGCGGCCAAGCGGGGTTGCGGTCGGATCGCGGCGTCCGGGACGCCGGCGTCCGGTCCGACGACGCTGCTCCAGGCGTTCGTTGACCTCCAGGGTGTCGTAGCGTTTCATCCAGGCATCCACGTCCTGGGTGATTTTCAACAGCAGGCTGTTGTAGTTCTCGGGATCGCTCTGCCGCAGCGCCATCAGGGTGCTGCGGAACTGATGCTGCAGGCGATTGTACTCCGCTTCCAGGAAGAAGACCGCGCTGCGAACCGCGGGATCGGTGTGGGCGTTGCTGCGGATGGTTTTGACCCGTTCCTCGGTGTGACGGCGGAAGGCCAAGTGGGCCTTGACCCCCAACTGCACCGCCTGTTCGATCCGTTTGAGTGTGTCCATACCCCCCCCTTTCCGTGGGTCGGTCGGTGTCCAGAACGGGGAGGAGTTTTCCACCTCCGCGCTCCGGGTTCAATGCCTCTTTTTGCCCTTGACAGCCCTCCGGGGAAATCCGGTTTCGGCATCCTCCAATCGGTAAAGGAGAATCAGCCGTGGGCGGCGGCGGAATTTTTTTTTTGGTGTGAATTGACTTCCCATTGGACAGGCAAAAAGGCATCGACAGGCGGGGCAGGTCGGGGGACGATGCGACCGGAACGGAGCGGATCAACCCCGCAGAACGGTCTCGACCTGATGAACCAACTCGTTCACTCCAAAGGGTTTTTCCAGGACGGCATGGGCGCCGGTCCGGACGGCCGTGTTGAGGGCGAAGGTATCCATGCCCACCTCCTTGCCCTCGCCGGTGAAGGCGATGAAGCGGGTCTGGGGGGCCAGGGCCAGGATTTCCCGCATGGCCCCCAGGCCGTCCAGTTCCGGCATGAAGATATCGGTGAGAACCAGTTGGATGCTGTGGCGTTGGAAAATTTCCAGGCCTTCACGGCCATTGAGGGCGATGAACACCTCATGGCCTTCTTCCTTCAGGGCCTCCCGGACCAGCGCCAGGATGCCCGGATCGTCGTCCATCACGAGAATGTGCGCCAATTGCGGATCCACCCGATCGAATGGTGTTGCGGCCTTCCCGCCCCCGGGCCGGAAAGGGTCTCGGCAGGCGGCCCCTGCGCAGTATACGCAGTGCAGAGCCTGCGGGAAAGGGTTCCGGCCAACCCCCGTGGGGGGAGGCTACCCGGACAGGGGTACCTTGCCACGACCGGGCAGCTCCCGCACCAGGCGCGGCACCCCGTAGCCGGGCAGGCTGGCCCGCAGTTCAGTCAGGATGGCCTTGGCCCGCGCCTCGGGCACCTGGAAATGGGCTGCCCCGGCCACCGGATCCAGCAGGTGCAGGTAATAGGGCAGCACCCCGAGCCGCAACAGCTCCTCCAGCAGCACCCGCAGGGTGGCCGCGTCGTCGTTCACGCCCCCCAGCAGCACCCCCTGGTGCAACAGGGTGATGCCGCGCCGGGCGAGGCGTTCCAGGGCGGCCCGGGCCGGTCGATCCAGTTCCGCGACGTGATTGACATGGATCACCAGCACCGGTTGCAGGGGCCCTCGTTCCAGCCAATCCGTCAAGGCGTCGGTCACCCGTTCCGGCACCACCACCGGCATGCGGGTGTGGATCCGCAGCCGGCGCAGGTGGGGAATCGCGCCCAGCCGGCCGGCCAGACGCGCCAGGGCGCCGTCGGACAGCATCAGCGGATCCCCGCCGGACAGGATCACCTCCCGCAGCCCGGGTTCTCCCGCGATATAGTCCAGAGCCGGCTCCCAGGAACGCGGTGGCGCCACCACCCCGTGGCGGCGAAAGCAGAACCGGCAGTTGACCGCGCAGCGGTCGGTGACCAGCAGCAGGATGCGGTCCGGGTGCTTGCGGATCAGGCCGGGACCCACGGTGGCAGCCGCCTCGGCCAGGGGGTCGGCGGAAAAGCCGGGGACCGCGTCGCGTTCCCGGCCGTCTGGCATCGCCTGGCGCCAGAGAGGATCCCCTGGCATCGCCCGATGGGCCCAGCCGGCCGGCATGCGCATGGGGAAGGCGGCCTGGGCCGCCGCCAGCTCCGGTTCCGGATCGCGGCCCGCCGGCAGGGTGGTGACGGACTGGGCCACCGCCCGGGTCCAGGGCGGAGAAGAAACGCCGGGTTCTCCCGGGGTCGGGGGCTGTTCCGGCGGGGCAATTGCTGTATGATGCGCCGTTCTGTTCAATTCGAACCCACTCTCTGCTGGCAAGAGGACACCATGCTGACCCACAACCAGTTGCGCAATGGCACCCGGGTGGAAATCGACGATCAGCCGTGGATCATCGTTTCGGCCCAGTTCGTCAAACCCGGCAAGGGACAGGCCTTCACCAAAATCAAGATCAAGCACCTCGCCGATGGACGGGTCATCGAACGCACCTTCAAGTCCAGCGAGACGGTAGCCAAGGCCGACGTGGTGGACAAGGTGATGCAGTTCCTCTACAGCGACGGCGAGTTCTGGCACTTCATGGATCCCGCCACCTACGAACAGGTGGCCCTGGGGGAAAGCCAGGTGGGAGAGACCATCGACTGGCTCAAGGAGCAGGAGAATTACGACGTGGTGCTGTGGCGTGGCAAGGCGATTTCGGTCAGCCCGCCGCCCTTCGTGGTGCTGGAGATCACCCACTGCGAACCCGGCGTGAAGGGCGACACGGTCTCGGGCGCCACCAAGCCGGCCACCCTGGAGACGGGGGTGACCGTCAAGGTGCCCCTGTTCATCAACCAGAACGAGCGCATCAAGGTGGACACCCGCACCGGCGACTATGTGGAGCGGGCCAAGGGTTGACCGACCCCCTGCACCGGCCCGCCGCCGACCGGGACACCCTGGTCGCCCGCGCCCGGATCCTGGACGCGGTGCGGGCCTTCTTCCGGCAACGCGGCGTGCTGGAGGTGGAAACCCCCCAACTGGCCCGGGCGGTGGCGCCGGAACCCCACATCGATCCGCTGCCCTGCCGGGACGGGTTTCTGCTCTCCAGTCCGGAACCCTTCCTGAAGCGGCTGCTGGCCGCCGGGTCGGGGCCGGTCTTCCAACTCGGCAAGGTGTTCCGGGCCGGGGAGGTGGGGCGGCTGCACAATCCGGAGTTCACCCTGCTGGAATGGTACCGGCCCGGCTGGTCCCTGGCGGCGCTGATGGACGAGGTGGCGGAGCTGGTGCAGGCCATCGCCCCCCGGCCGCCGGCGGCCATGATGACCTACCGGGAGCTGTTTCGGCGCCATGCCGGGGTGGATCCCTTCGACGCACCCCTGGACCGGCTGGCGGCCGCCGCGCCATCGCCGCCACCGATCGGCCTGGACCGGGACGGCCTGCTGGATTGGCTGCTGGTGGAGCGGATCGAGCCGGCCCTGATGGCCGCCGGCGGCCTGCTGTTCGTCACCGCCTATCCGGCCAGCCGCGCCGCCATGGCCTGCATCGACCCCGGCCCGCCCCCGGTGGCGCAACGCTTCGAACTTTATCTGGATGGGGTGGAGCTGGCCAACGGCTATCAGGAGCTGACCGACGCCGCCGAGCAGCGCCGGCGCCTGGAACAGGCCAATGCCCACCGCCGCGCCCAGGGTTTGGCGCCGCTGCCCATCGACGGTTTCTTCCTGGAAGCCCTGGCCGCGGGCCTGCCCCCCTGCGCCGGCGTGGCCTTGGGGGTGGACCGGCTGGTGATGGCAGCCCTGGGCAAGGGCCGCCTGGCCGAGGTGCTGGCCTTTCCCTGGGAGCGGACCTGAGGGCAAAACCGCAGGGCCACGCCAGGGTGGGCCATGCGTCGAGGAAGACGCGGCGAAATTCTTCCGGATCGCGCAGCGGCGCGGCTGTTGGAACGGACCGCACCACCTCTGCCAAATTGGCCACCCCCCTCTCGCCTGAGTTGAACGTCAAACGCAGCCGGTAGTCGCTCCAGTACTCCACAGCCTGTACGGCAATGCCGAGGAATCGCGTGATTTCGGACATGACGGCTCGTCAGCACTTCAAACCCATAGGCAAACCCGTCTCTCCGCCGCCCAAAGGGATGCGCCCCTCCAGCAGGGCCAGGAAGGCCTCCCGGCCCAGGGGGGGACTGAAGAAGTAGCCCTGGACCTCGTTGCCGCCGTGGTGGCGCACGATCTCCAGCTGGGCGGCGCTCTCCACCCCCTCCGTGACCACCTGTAACCCCAGCCGGTTGGCCATGGCGATGATCGCCGCGACGAACGCGGCGTCCCGGGGGTTCTGCTCCAGATTGCCGACGAAGGAGCGGTCGATCTTGAGGGTATGAACGCTGGGCAGGCGCTTCAGCAGCGCCAGGGACGAGAAGCCGGTGCCGAAATCGTCCATGGAGATGGACACTCCCATGGTGCCGAGACGGTTCAGGATCTCGGAGACCCGATCCGGATGCCGCACCATCATGCTTTCGGTGATCTCCAGGGCCAGGTTGCGGGCCGGGAAACCGGTCTTGAGCAGGATCTCCTCCACCAGTTCCACCAGGCGGTCGCCCTCCCGGAACTGCAGCGCGGAGAGGTTCACCGCCAGTTTCATGGGGCCGTGGCCCGCCTCCCACCATTCGACGGCATCCCGGCAGGCGGTCTGCAGGACCATGGCGCCGATCTTGACGATCAGCCCGCTCTCCTCGGACCAGGGGATGAACTCCCGGGGGGCCAGGATGCCCTGGCGGGGATGATCCCAGCGCAACAGGGCCTCCATGCCGACGATCCGGCCGGAATCGAGGGCGATGATGGGTTGATAGTCGAGGTAGAACTCGCCCCGCAGCAGGGCGTTGCGCATTTCCCCTTCCAACAGCAGCCGTTGCTGGGCGCGGCGATTCAGCTCCACGGAGAAGAAGCGGATGTCGTTGCGGCCCGATTCCTTGGCCTGGAACATGGCGATGTCGGCATGCTTGATCAGCGCGTCGGCGGTGGTTCCGTCCCGGGGATGGAGGGCGATGCCCACGCTGCCGGAAATCACCACCTCCCGGCCCATGAGGATGAAGGGCCGGTTCAGTTGCTCCAGCACCTTGCGGCCCAGCAGCTCGGCCACGGATTCGTGGACGATGTCGGCCAGGATGATGGTGAATTCGTCCCCGCCCAGGCGGGCCACGGTGTCGGACTTGCGCACCACCGCCCTGAGCCGGCCTGCCACCTCGATCAGCAACTGATCGCCGGCGTCGTGCCCCAGGGTGTCGTTGACCCACTTGAACCGGTCCAGATCCACGAACATCAATGCGCACAGCAATCGACTCCTTTCCCCCGCCAGGAGCGCCTGCTGCAACCGGTCCTGGAACAGCTTGCGGTTGGGCAGGCCGGTCAGGGAGTCGTATTCGGCCTGTTCCCGCAACTGGCCCTCCAGGCGTTTGCGCTCCTGGATTTCCTGGGTCAGGGCCAGATTGGTGCATTCCAGAATGTCCTTCTGGTGTTTCAGCATCAGGTGGGTCTTGACCCGGGCCCGCACCACCGGGGGATTGACTGGTTTGACGAGAAAATCCACCGCCCCGCAGGCGAAGCCGCTCGTTTCCGCGTCCGGATCGTCGCTGCCCGTCACCAGCAGGATGGGGATGTCCCGGGTTCTGTCATCCTTTTGCAGGATATCGCAGACGTCGAAACCGTCCATCCCGGGCATCATGAGGTCGAGCAGGATGAGATCGGGATGTTCCGCGAAGGCCGAGGTCAGGGCGTCCTGGCCATTGGTGGCGTAGAGGATCCGGTAATCCCGGCCGAGCAGGTCGCTCATCAACCGGATGTTGGTGGGCGAATCATCGACGATGAGCAGGGTGGGTCGTGTCGGGGGCGAATTGTCCATGGTCTGGTTACGTCCCTTGTTCCAGTTTGAGGATCAGCTCGGCCAGGGTCGGCAGGGCAGAGGCGTGATCCAGGTGTTCCACGTCCGCTTCCAACCGGTGCAAGATGTCCTGCAGATCGGAACGCCCCCAAAGTCCCTGCTTGAGCTGTGCGAACAGGGTGTCGCTGCCCATATCCCTTCCCACAAGCAGGGTTTCAAATTCTCGCGCCAATTGCAAGACATTTGCCGTCGAACCGACCGCTTCCACCAGGGATGCCCCCGTGTCCGGGGGGAGGTCTGGCAGTTGGCCGACCGCCAGACACATCCGTTCCAGCTCCTCCCCAAGCCGCTCCAACAGCCGGGGGCGGACGACCCCGGCCCCGGTGCGCAGGGCCCGCTCCAGGGCCGCGGCGGTGTCCGCCACTTCCAGGGCGGAGATGTTGCCCGCCGCCCCCTTGAGTTTGTGGGCCAGCCCCAGGGCCTCGTCCACTCCATCCCGATCCAGCAGGTGCCGGAGGTGGGGGGCGAGGCCGGCGAATTCCGCGGCCACCCGGCGCGCCAGGCGGAGATAGAGTTCGGTATCCCCCTCGAAGCGCTCCAGGGCGTGGGTGATGTCCAGTCCGGGCAGGCGGTCCGGCAGCACCGGCAGCACCGTCGGGGTCCTGGCGGGCTCGGGGGGGGGCTGGTCCTTGTCGGCCGGCCCGGGGGGG
>PEAP01000131.1 GCA_002753665.1 Magnetococcales bacterium DC0425bin3 | reverse complement strand
GAGGGAGGCTTCCCCCATCGATCGAAATCACTCCCCGAACAGGTCCCGGCGGTGCTGCAAGTGGCGGCGCTGCAAGGCGGCCACGATCTCCTCGACCTGGCCGGCGGTCTTCTGGGCATCGAACAGGAACCGGGCCCGGAAGCAGGTGTTGCCCTCCTGGGTGAACTGCTTGACCATGACGGCGTTGGCGTCCGCCTTCATGTTTGCGGAGGGCCAGTGCAGGATCAGGCGGATCCGGGCTTTTTCGAACAGGGATGGAACGGCGCCCAGGCTCTGGAAGCAGATTCCGCCGGCGCTGAGGTCCTGGGCCTTGGCCACGAAGGACAGGCCCGACGGCCGGATGACCTTGACGATCAGGTCCCACTTGGGCTCCACCGCCACCCGGACCGCCGAGCGTTTCTGGTCCGTGAGGTTCAGCGCCTCCGGAAAACTCAGCCGCAACGACCGCCTGGCGGTGGTCTCCCGGAAGCGCACCTGGGCATCGACCGAAAAACTCGATGTGAAAAAACAGAGGGTCACGTCCGGGTTGCCGCGGATCCGGATATTGCCCGTGGGCGGGTCCAGGGGGGCGATGTCGAGGTACTCCCCGGCCTGGATGTCCTCGAACTGATCGACGCCCACCTGAAAACGGGAATAATGGCAGGTCGACTTTTTGCCGAAATACACCTGGACCGGATGATCCTCCACCAGGGCCGCCACAATGATTTTGACGATTTCCCGGCGTTCACGGACAATTATTTCTTTTGCTTTCAGGGCCGATTGTGTCATGTCACCCTTCATTCCCATGGGACGGCCACCGGTTCGGCAGCCGCGAAACCGTTCGCCTCGGCAGGGAGAGCGACCTGTTCCCCACCTCTGGCGGCCCGAAGAGAGGGTACCCCATTTCGAACGCCCGTTCAGCCGAAAAACGTCATATAATGCGGAATGCGATTGCCCGCCGGCCTTGGCCGGTCTCCAGCCGCCCGACGGACCGGGAACCGAAAGCGACTCCCGAGGATCGAATTTCCTGTCGGGAAAGCGGGACAGCGGCTTCCTCCAGCACGATCGAGGGGAGGGGTGGCGGCGTCTCCGGAGCGAAAACCCATGAATAGAATCGGCCACAAGATTTTGACCATGGTGGGCATCATCACGGGCATCGGCTTCTCCGGTTTGATGATCCTCATGACCTGGAACCTGGAAGAGGACATCATGGCCCGGGCCCACCAGGCCCGGCTGGAACTGGCGGAAACCGTCATCCGGGGCATCGACACCATCATGGTGACCGGATCGGCGCAACTGGCCCAGGAATATTCCGCCCAGCTCAAGACGGTGCCCAACGTCATCGACCTGCGGATCCTGCGGCCCGACGGACAGGAGGCCTACCGGGACAACAACACCCTGCGGGCGGTCAACCAGCGGCTGGGGAGCGAAACCTTTCCCCTGATCGTGCCGGAACGGCCATCCGTGATGCCCGATGACGATCCCCGGATGCGCATCAACCTCCAGGAAGTCCTGGAGACCGGTCGCATCGTCACCTATTTCACCGCCGACCACGCCAAGGGGTTCCTCAACCTGCTGGTCCCCATCCCGGCCAACGCACAATGTGCCGGCTGTCACGGGGAGGGGAGGTCCATCCTGGGCGTGGTCAAGCTGACCACCTCCCTGAAGGATGCCCGGCAGCATCTGCAGGAAATCCGCTGGCGGGTGCTGCTGACCATGCCGGCCTTTCTGGCCCTGCTGCTGCTGGTGATCCAGGTGCAGATCCGCCGCCAAATCACCGGTCCGGTGGATCGCCTGACCCGGAGCATGGACCAGGTCGCCAGGGGGGATCTGACCCAGCGGGTGCCGGTACTCGGTCAGGATGAACTCAGCCGCATGGCCGTGAGTTTCAACCTGATGACCGAAACCCTGCTCCAGGCCCACAACGAGACCCAGGACGAACGGGACAAACTGACCACGATCATCCTGAGCGCCCGGGAGGGCATCGTCATCGCCGACGCCCAGGGCCTGGTGACCCTGGTCAACCTCGAAGCCGAACGCATTCTGGAGCAGGGGCGGGACCAGCTGCTGCGCCGGCCGTTCATCGAGCTGCTCGACAATCCGGAGCTGCTGGGCTCCCTGCTGGAAACCTTCGGCGAATCCTCCACCACCCTGGAGTTCAAGCATCGCACCCTCGTCGTCCGGGCCGCCACCATCCGCATTCCGGGACGGGGAGTGATCGGCTCGGCGCTGCTGCTGCGGGACGTGACCGAGGAAAAACGCCAGGAACGGCGCCTGCAGACCATGGCCGAAGCCGCCCAGGACGCCATCATCATGATCGACGGGGACGGCCGGGTCACGTTCTGGAATACCAGCGCCGAGCGGATTTTCGGCTACCGGGCCGGCGAGGTCATGGGGCTGGATATCCATCGCGTGTTGCTTCCGCCGGAGGTCTACCCGCAGTTCGAGCGCGGTTTCCATGCCTTTCAGGCCACGGGTCAGGGGCCAGCCATCGGCAACACCCTGGAGTTGCTCGCGGTCCGCAAGGACGGCATTCCCTTTCCCGTGGAACTCTCGGTGGCCGCCATCCAGGACGAGAAACACTGGCATGCCGTCTGTATCGCCCGGGACATCAGCGAACGCAAACAGGCCGAGGAGAAGGCCTGGCGCACCCTGCTGTCCAGAAACATCATCAACGACCTGCTCCAGGTCGGCCTGCAACATGGCGACTTCCAGCAGCGCATGAACAAGGCGCTGGACATCATCCTGTCCCGCAGCGTGATCGGCCACCAGGACCACAACAAGGGCGCCCTGTTCCTGGTGGATTTCGATACCGGCGCCATGCGCCTGGCCGTCCACCGGGGGCTGGAGGAAGGGCAACTGCAAACCTGCGACCCGCTGCAGCCGAATCATTGCCTGTGCGGCCGGGCGCTGGCCAGCAGGAACCTGATCTTCTCCTCCCACATGGGACCGGACCATGAGGTGCTGTTCGAAGGCATCCAGCCCCACGGCCATTACTGCGTGCCCATCGTCTACCAGGAACAGGTCCTGGGGCTGATCTGTCTCTACCTGCCCGAGGGACATCATTCCGACGCCGAACAGGAGGCGTTCCTGGAGGCCGTGGCCAAGACCATGGCCGGCATCATCGAAAGCTATCGGCTGGAGCGGGATCTGTACCGCGCCCGGGAAGAGGCGGAAGCGGCCAACCGGGCCAAGAGCGAATTCCTGGCCAACATGAGCCATGAGATCCGCACCCCCATGAACGCCATCATCGGCATGATCCATCTGGCGTTGCAGACCGGGCTGACCGAAAAGCAGTTCGACTATCTGAGCAAGATCCAGTCCTCGGCCCAGTCGCTGCTGGGCATCCTCAACGACATCCTGGATTTCTCCAAGATCGAGGCCGGCAAGCTGACCATGGAGTCCGTGCCCTTCGATCTGGAGAAGGTGCTGGACCATCTGGCCGACATGGTGGGCATCCGGGCGCGGGAAAAGGACCTGGAACTGGTTTTTCAATTGCCGGAGGCGGTGCCCACGGCGCTGGTCGGCGATCCCCTGCGCCTGACCCAGGTGCTGACCAATCTGGCCAACAACGCGGTCAAGTTCACCGAACGCGGAGAGATTCTCATCGGGGTCGGACTGGTCCGGGACGAGGTCGGATGCCTCACGCTGCGCTTCACCATTCGGGATACGGGGATCGGTTTGACCCAGGAGCAGATCGGCAAGCTGTTCCAGTCCTTTTCCCAGGCCGATTCCTCCACCACCCGCAAATACGGCGGCACCGGTCTGGGCCTGGCCATCAGCCGACGGCTGGTGGAGATGATGGGCGGCGCCATCCAGGTCGAAAGCACCCCCGGCCAGGGCAGCGTCTTCAGCTTCACCGCCCGTTTCGAACGGCAACCGCTCCCGGAACGGCCGGCGCTGCCGCTGCCGACGGATCTCAAGGGGCAGCGGGCGTTGGTGGTCGATGACAACGAGCAGACCCGGCAGGTGATCTGCAGCATGCTGGCCACCTTCGGCGTCTCCTCCCAGGCGGCGCCATCCGGCGCTGCCGCCCTGGAGATGCTGGCCCCCCCCCCCGGCGCCGCGACGGCTGGGCCGTTCCACCTGATCCTGGTGGACTGGAAGATGCCGGGACTGGACGGCCTGGAAACCGCCCGGCGGATCCGGGCCAATCCCGATATTCCCCCGCCGCGGGCCATCATCCTGGTGTCGGCCTACGGCCGCGAGGAACTGCTGGCCAGCATGGAACAATCCACGGCCATCGACGGCTTTCTCCTCAAGCCGGTCACCCCGTCATCGCTGCTGGACGCCATCTTCAACACCCTGTTCCGCAACCGGGAGGATTGGGTCGGGAAGGTCCGCCCGCAACCGGCACTGGCCGCGATCATCGGCCAGATCGCCGGGGCCACCGCCCTGGTGGCCGAGGACAACCGCATCAACCAGCAGGTGGCCCGGGAACTCCTCGAAGGCCATGGCCTGGTGGTGCGGGTGGCCCGGGACGGGCGGGAAGCGGTGCGCATGGTGGCCGAGGAGCCGCCGGACATCGTGTTCATGGACATCCAGATGCCGGACATGGACGGCTACCAGGCCACCCGGGAGATCCGCCGGGATCCCCGGTTCGCCGACCTGCCGATCCTCGCCATGACGGCCCACGCCATGACCGGCGACCGGGAGAAATCCGTCGAGGCCGGCATGAACGACCATATCTGCAAACCCATCGATCCCGGCGAATTGATGAAGGCCCTGATCCGCTGGATGCCCCGGCGGGACCGGGGACCGGCCGCGGGACCGGCTCCGGACCGGCCGGCGGCGCCGGCGGCCGGAACGGCGGAATTCCCGGAACGGCTGCCGGGCATCGACCTGGAGCTGGGCCTGAAACGGGTGGGCGGCAACCGCCCGCTCTATTTCAAACTGCTGACGGAGTTTCATCAGGATCACCGCGACCTGCTGTCCACCCTGGGGACCGCCCTGGCCGATGGGGATTACCCCCTGATCCAGCGCCTGTCCCACACCATCAAGGGCGTGGCCGGGGCCATCGGCGCCAACGGGCTGCAAGGGGTCGCCCGGGACCTGGAGGCCGCGCTCAAGGAATCCCGACCGACGGAGTGCCCCGCCCTGCTGGAGCGTCTGGCGGCGGTTCTGGAACCGCTGCTGGCCGGCCTGGCCGGCCTGGGAGAGGGGACCAGGACCCGCCCGGAGGACGCCCCGGCCACCGGCAACGACCCGGCGCGGCTGGCGGGGCGGATCCGCTGCCTGGCGACCCTGCTGGAGCGGATGGATCCGGAATCGGACGGGGTTCTGGAGGAAATCCGCGTCCTGCTGGCCCAGTCGCCCCAGGGCGACCGCCGGGTGCGGCAGATGTGCGATCGTCTGGCGGAGTTCGATTTCGAGGGCACGCTGGCCCTGCTGGCGGAGCTGGCCGCGATCCTGGGGATCGAGCCGACCGGAACCGATCCAATTTCGATGGATGGGGGAGGCCTCCCTCCACCCTCCACCGAGCCCCCCCAGCCGGAGTCCGGGCCATGCGGGAACTGAGCGATCTCATCTCCGGCAGCGAGGACCGGCTGATGCAGCGGGTCCTGGACCATGCCAAGACCCATGGCTACACCCGTTACACCTCCACCTTGCTGGAAGCCTGGCGCCTGTCCATCGAAGGTCTCTCCAGGCCGTTGCTGGACCTCTGCCATCGGGGCGGCCCGGCGCCGGAGATGCAGGCCGACGATGATTTCGCTGGGGAGCCGTCGGCGGCCTTCGGCGTGACCGAGGCCCGCCGCCACCGGGAGCGGGGCATCACCCTCGGGCTGTTCCTGGGGCTGTTCAAGTATTACCGCCAGGCCTATGTCGATCTGGTGCTGGAAGCGGGCTTCGATCCCGACCGGACCCGACGCTACCGGTATTTCGTCGAGCGGTTTTTCGACCGGGTCGAGCTGGGGTTCTGCTCCGAATGGGCCAGCCTGACCGAGGCCGACCGGCTGGCGGAACTCCAGACCGCCAACCGCCGGCTCACCAACGAGAAGAACAAGTACCTCACCATCTTCGAAAGCCTGGACGACCCGGTGGTCTTTCTCGACGCCGCCAACCGCATCGAGAACATGAACAACGCCGCCCTGGAAGCCTTCGACCGCACCGCCGTTTCCGGCGCCATGTATTACGGCACCGCCTCCTGCGCCGGGCTGGAGGAAGCCCTGGGAGCGCTGCTGGCGGCGGCCGGGGACGGTCACGAACTGGAGGGCGCGCTGGAGACCCGCCTGGGCCGACGTCTGTTCTTCGTCAAACGCCACGCCATGCTGGATGTCAGCGAGAAGTACGCCGGTCAGGTGTTGATCCTGCAGGACATGACCGACGCCCGCGCCACCGAGCGCGCCCTGCTGGAGGCCAAGGAGGTGGCCGAGTCGGCCAGCCGCGCCAAAAGCACCTTCCTGGCCAACATGAGCCACGAAATCCGCACGCCGATGAACGCCGTCATCGGCCTGATCCATCTGGCCCTGCGCACCGAGCTGACCGGCAAGCAGTACGATTATCTGAGCAAAATCCAGATGTCGGCCCAGTCCCTGCTGGGCATCATCAACGACATCCTGGATTTCTCCAAGATGGAAGCCGGCCGGCTGGGCATGGAGTCCATCCCCTTCCGCCTGGAAGACGTGCTGACCCATCTGTCGAACATGGTGGGCATCAAGGCCCGGCAGAAGGAGCTGGAACTGCTGTTCTCCCTCCCCGCGGATGTGCCCGGGCTGCTGATCGGCGATCCCCTGCGGCTGGGGCAGGTGCTTACCAATCTGGCCAACAACGCGGTGAAGTTCACCGAACGGGGGGAAATCCTGATCGATGTGGCGGTCGTCGAGGCCGACGGGGCCAACGCACGGCTACGCTTCACGGTGCGGGATACCGGCATCGGCCTGACCCCCGGGCAGATCGGGCGGCTGTTCCAGTCCTTTTCCCAGGCCGACGACTCCACCACCCGCAAGTACGGCGGCACCGGCCTGGGCCTGGCCATCAGCAAGCGCCTGGTGGAAATGATGGGAGGCGCCATCCAGGTGGACAGCGTCCCCGGCCAGGGCAGCGTATTTTCCTTTACCGCCTGTTTCGGGGTTCAGCAGGTTCAGGAGAGTTCCAGACGCGCTTCGACCCCCGCCGATCTCAGGGGCCTGCGGGTTCTGGTGGTGGACGATCATGACCATACCCGCCAGGTGTTGGGGACCATGCTGGACTCCTTCGGCGTCACGGCGTATGCGGTGCCGTCCGGCGCCGAGGCCCTGGAGGAGTTGGCGCGGGCCTCGGCAGCGGGTCCTGGTGGCAGCTATCAGCTGGTGCTGATGGATTGGAAGATGCCGGGATTGAACGGGCTGGAAACCGCCCGGCGCATCCGCCTCCATCCCGGGATCACTCCGCCGGAGGCCATCCTGCTGGTGTCCGCCTTCCACCACGAGGAGTTGCTGGAGGATGTGGAGCAAACCGACGCCATCGATGGCTATCTGCTCAAGCCGTTCACCCCGTCGTCGCTGCTGGACGCCATGTTCAACGCCCTGTTCCGCAACCGGGCGGACTGGGCGGACCATGTCCGCCCCAAGGCCGAAACCCTGGAGAACATCCGCAACCTCGCCGGGGTCAAGGCCCTGGTGGCCGAGGACAACCGCATCAACCAGCAGGTGGCCCGGGAACTCCTGGAGGGCCTGGGAGTCGGCGTGATCATGGTCGGTACCGGTCGCGAAGCCGTGCAGGCAGTGGCGGAGGAGAGGCCGGACATCGTGTTCATGGACATCCAGATGCCGGAACTGGACGGCTATCTGGCCACCCGGGAGATCCGCCGCGATGGGCGGTTCAAGGATCTGCCCATCCTGGCCATGACCGCCCATGCCATGGCCGGCGACCGGGAGAAATGCCTGGCCGCCGGCATGAACG
>PEAP01000012.1 GCA_002753665.1 Magnetococcales bacterium DC0425bin3 | reverse complement strand
GACTCTTAATCAGCGGGTCGTAGGTTCGAGCCCTACACGGCCCACCAGTCAAATCGACGGGCTGGACAGGATTCTGTCCAGCCCGTTTTGGTTTGGTGGCCTGACAGTCATCCAGTTCCAAGCAGCTGGAAGCTCAACGAACTTGAAAGCGTTCGAACCAGTCGCGCATGGGCGGAGGTTCGGTGGCCATTGGCGCCATTGGACACCACAAAAAACCGCCATGCGCGGGGTTTGTGGGATATGTACTGGTGGAGGTGACCGGGATCGAACCGATGGCCCCCTGCTTGCAAAGCAGGCGCTCTCCCAACTGAGCTACACCCCCGAATGGGTCAAGGCGCTGCGAATCCGGCTGGGGAAGGGATGGTGGGCCTAAGTGGACTCGAACCACTGACCTCACGCTTATCAGGCGTGCGCTCTAACCAGCTGAGCTATAGGCCCCACGGCGCTGTCCTTATAGCCCGCTGGGGGGTGAGGGTCAAGGATTCATGGCTCCCGGAACGGTCAGCGGAGACATTTTTTTCACGGCCGCAGGGCGGCCCGATTCTGCCCCCCCCTCCTCCTCCAGCCGAAAAACCTCCAGGGCCTGCTCCATGCGGTCCGCCATGGCGGTCAACTCCGCGGAGATGGTGGCAATATGGTCGGCGGTGTGGGCGTTGGCCCGCACCGCCCGGTCGAGCCGGTCCAGGGCGGCGGAAATCTTCTTCGCCCCCTCGCTCTGGGCGTTGGACAGGTGGTCGATGTTGGCCACCAGCTCGGCGGTGTGGCGGATCTTGGGCACCAGGTCGTTCAGGCGTTTCCCGGCGCGGTTGGAGACCGCCATGCTCTCCTCGGTCAGGCCGCCGATCTCCTGGGCGGCCGCGCTGCTGCGTTCCGCCAGTTTGCGCACCTCCGCCGCCACCACCGCAAACCCCTTGCCCTGCTCCCCGGCCCGGGCCGCCTCGATGGCCGCGTTCAGGGACAGGAGGTTGGTCTGGCGGGCAATGGATTGGATGATCTCGGTGCGCTCGGCGATGCGGCCCATGGCCTGCACTGCCTCCAATACCACCTGGCTGGTCCGCTCCGCCTCAATGGCCACCTCCTGGGCGATCTTTTCGGTGGAGCGGGAATGCTCGGCGCTCTTCCAGATCTGCTCCACGATCACCTTCATGAACTCGGCCACCTCGGTGGTGACCGTGGCGCTGTGGACGGAGCGCTGCTCCAACTGCTCCCGGGCGGCGGCGAACTGGTCCAGGCTGGCGGAAATGGTGCCGAACTGCCGGCGCACCAACAACAGGGTCGCTCCCAGCTTTTCGGCCATGTCGTTGACATGGCGCGCGATGCCGCTGACCTCGTCGCGGCTGGCGGCCGTCACGGGCACCCGCCGGGTCAGATCCCCCTCGGCGATGACGGAAATGATCCCCTGGGTCCGGTGCAGGGGCACGGTGACCGTCCGCCGCAGCAACCACCACAACAGCAGCAGAAAGATCACGGTCGCCCCACCCGCGGTCACCAGGGCATTCCGACGCGCCTGGGCAATCCGCTCCTCCACCCGGGCCAGGGACACCGTGAGGTTCAACACCCCCCGCACCTGGTGGCCGCTGCCATGGCAGGACTGGCAGGCCTCCTTGTTGGGCAAGGGGACGTAATAGGTCCGCAGGGAGGCCCCATCGGCATCGGCGCCAACCACGGTCACCAACGCCAGGGTTTCCACGGCCTGGGCAAAAGGCGCCGGCACCACCCTGGAATCGTAGTGGGTGAATCCCACCCCTTCGGACTCCCCGGCCGTCGGCTCGGCCGCCGCCCCGTCGGCCGCGGTCTGAAAGGCTTCCTTGGCGTCCAGGCGCAGGATCTTGAAGTCCACCAACCCTTCGACTTCCTTGATCTGGGCGGAAAAGGCCTTGGCCACATCGGAGTAGCCGGCCACCATGATGGACTCCAGACTCCGAGCGATGCTGTCGGTGAGGCGGTGGATGGCCTGCTCGTTCTGCTCCAGCAGAGCCGTTTCCATGGTGCGCAACGAAACCCAACCCAGCCCCATCAGGCTCAACATACCCACCAGCCCGGCCGCCGACAGAACCTTGGAGGACACGGAACGCGCGAGAACGTTCATGGTCATTACCGACGTGTGGATCGAATGGAACGAAGAAGCAACAGCTTATGTGTCTCAGGTTTTACCGTGGAAGCCGGGAAGCGGCTTTCATCGGTGGAGGGTGGAGGGAGGCCTCCCCCTTCCGTCGAAGTTACTGCCAGTCCGCTGCCGTTGGCAAGGCATCGCGGCCGGTTCGGCCCGTTCCAGGACGAAAAAGCCGTTGTCGGCCTCGAACCCGGAGAACTCGTGCTGGAAGCGATGGGGAATGATCTCCTCCGCCACCACCCGCCAGCCCAGGGCGGCGATGGCCTGCCGGAACAGCCGTGGGTCGTGGAAGTTGTGCAGGTGATCCCACTGGGGAATATTGCGGGCGGTGGTGACCACCAGCCGGCCGGAGCCCGGCCGCAGCAGACCGGCCAGGCGGGCCAGAAAGCCGTAGGGATCGGCCAGATGCTCCAGCAGTTCGATGGCGAAAATGCCATCGAATGAACCTTCCTTGGGCAGTCGGTCATGAAAGGTGACCTGGGGAAACCGCCGGCGCACGAACTCATCCAGCTGCATGTCGAAGCCGCTCAGGGCACCCCAACGGGGCTCCAGGAGGGCCAGCTCCAGACCGGCCCCCACCCCCAGCACCAGGGCGCGCCCGGCCGGTTGCCCCGGCAGCGCCGCCACCTTCTCCATGAGCCGGAACCGATGCCGGGTGACCAGGGTGGACAGCATCAGGCACAGATCATAGACGATCCGCCCGCAGGTGAACCCGTCCCGGTATTCCACCGGATAAAGCCCGCTGGCGATATAGCGGCGCAGATGGCCGGAAAAGGCTTCGAGCCAGCCGGTATAGTCCCGACAGACCTGGTCCGGCACCAGGGCATGGTGGGCGCAGTAGGCCTCGAAATGGGCCGCCAGGCTCGCAAACACCCGCTGCTGCTCCGGCGTCAGGGAATCCTGGATCAGGGGCAGTTGGAAGCGCACCGGCAGGCACTGTCTGGTCAAAACGTCGAGCATCATCCTTCCCACTGAACCATTCCCGGCGACAGGGTATGCAGGAACAGCGACGATCTGGTATGATCCTCTTCCCCCGCCCCGTGAACGTCGCGCGGCGACTGACCGTGGAAGCCGGCCATCGGCTTTCATCGGTGGAGGATGGAGGGAGGAGGCTTCCCCCGTCCAACCAGAGTTCCACTATCGAGGCCACCCCATGGAATTGCAAGAGGTTCTGGACCGGCTGACCCCCATCTTCCGGGAAGTGTTCGACAGCGATACCCTGGTGGCCACCGCCACCCTGGACGCCAACCAGGTGCCCGGCTGGGACAGCCTCAACAATCTGCGCCTGCTGGTGTCCATCGAGCAGAAGATGGGGGTCACCTTCAACGCCGTTGAGGTCCCCGACCTGAAGAACGTCGGCGATCTGGCCCGGCGCATCATCGAAAAACTCGGCGGCTGACCCTCGCCCCGTCAGGTCCCCTCCCGGACGATACGGATCGGCGGCTCCGGCCCCAGGGGGGCCTCCACCCGCAGCAGCCAATGGGTGATGCCCCCCTCTTCCACCCCGGCCGGCTCGAAGCCCAACGCCGGATAATGCTCCTCCACCAGGCCATTGCGACCGCTGGGAAGGTAGGATCCCCGCAGGATCGCGATGCCGGCCTGCCGGGCCGTCTCCACCATCACCCGCAGCAGCGCCTCCTCCACCCGCCGTTTGAGGACACGGCAACTCATCAACCAGGTATCGATCTCCCAGATCCCCTCCTCCCCGGCGGCCGGCGGCCGGCAGATGGCCACGCTGATCAGGCCGTTGTCCCCGAAGCGGTCCTTGAGGATCACCTGGAACGTGGTCACCCGGGGATCGGCCAACAGGGCGGCCACGGCGCTTTCGGTATGGCGGCGGGTGGTGAGGTTGAACTGGTTGGTCTTGTTGATCAACTGCACCGCCCGCTTCAGGGTCAGGAGGGTGATGGGCCCCACCCGGGCCACCATCTCCAACCCGGCCAGGAAGGCCCCCAGGTCCCGGGTGGTCTCCAGCAGGGCCTGGCGGCTGGCGTTGTCCCGGTACTGCCGGGTCCGCTCCCGATCCTCGGCGGTCACCCGGATGGTCTCGAAGTACCCCGCCGCCGCCAGCGCCCAGGGATACAGGCTGGGATCCTCCGGCAGCTCCGGCACCGCCACCCGGGGCAGGGCCTGGCGCACCTGGGCGCGTTCGGCGGGGTTGTCATCCAGCAGCACCAGGGCGTCGAGACCGATGTCCAGCCGCCGGGCGATGGTTTCCAGATTGCTGGCCTTGTCGTGCCAGTTGGCCACGAAGCAGGCGATGCGCTCCTCGGTCAGGAGCATCTCCGAATGGCGGCGGAAGGGCTCCAGGGCCACCTGGGGATCGTTCTTGGAACAGACCGCCAGGATCACCCCCCGCTCCTGCAGCGCCATGACCTGGCGCTGGATTTCCAGAAAGGCCTCCCCCAGCCCGCTGCCCTGGCCCAGGACGATGCCCTCCACCCCGTCATCGCCGATCACCCCTCCCCACAGGGTGTTATCCAGATCCAGCACCAGACCTTTGCGGCTCCGGCCCCACAGCGCCGCCAGCAGCCGGCTCACATGGTCGGCATACAGGGGAATCAGGTCGGGGGCGAAGGGCAGCTTGCCGATGAACCACTGGGCCGGATGGAACCAGCGGGTCGTGCCCACGGCCTGGGCCAGACCGGCCACGTCCAGCACCAGATCGCCATCGGCGGTCAGTCCGGCCAGCCCGGCATTGTAGTCCTCGATGATCCGCCGCACCGCGCCGGCATGGATGACATCCAGCGAACCGAACAGCGGCACCGGCGGCGGCACCAGACTCTGGTGGATCACCAATCCGGCCCCGGCCCGCCGCAGTCCCCGGGCCATCTCCGCCACCCAGTCCAGCGCCCGACCGGCCCCCTCGGTCAGGGGCGGTCCCCGATGATCCAGGGCCAGCAGCACGGCCTCGGGTCGCTGGCGGGCGATGAACGAGTCCGGATCCAGGGCCACCTGGGCCACCTGGCCGAAATCCCCGCCCAGCACCTCCAGGTCGATGCCATGGCGCAGGGCCGCGCCCGGCAGGGCCGGCAGGATCATGTCGCAGTTGGCATTGCCGACCACCGCCAACCTCAGGGCGCCGCCGGCCAAGGGACCGGTGTTCCGCCGCAGCTTGCCCAGGGTGGCGCCCAAATGGATCAGTTGATTCAAATCCAGGGCATGGCCGGCCAGGCGGTAAAGTTCCAGGGCCGGATCCGACCCCGGGTCGTCCTCCAGGACCCGGCGCCTGGCGCGGAAGTCCGGCGGTGCCGGGGGCAGCCAGGGCATGGCCGCCAGGTCGTACAGCAGGGTCATGCCGAGCCCTCCTGGGGTGCCCGCAGGGTGGCCATGGCCGTGCCGCTGGCCACCCCGACCTCTCCGGACCGGATGGTGAAGCGCAGGCTCAGAACCCCCATTCCGGGGCTGAAATGGTCCACCGTGAGGGTCAATTCCGCCGGCTGATCCACCAGCAGCGGACGGCTGAAGCGGATGACCAACTGGGACCAAACGCAGCCGGCCCCCGGCAGGTCCATGCCGATGCCCCGCCCCACCTGGGCGGCGAGCAGTCCACCGAACACGAGAGGCCCGGCAAACCCCAGTTCCCGGGCGAAGGCCCCATCCAGATGCACCGGATTGGCATCGCCGGTCAGCCGGGCATAGTCCCGCTGTTGGGCCATGGTGACCGTGAAGAGACACCGCACCGTCTGTCCGGGTTCGAACCGGGTCGGGGCGGCGGATTTGGAGAGAGTGTTCATCTTGGCTATGCCGGCGCTTGTTTCCAGCGTCTTGCTGGTGGCATGCTGTGCCGAACTGGTAGCAACCATCCCATCCACGGCAGGAGATCGCCCATGACGGACCACTCATCAGCCCATTTCGCCACCGTCAAACCCGTGTCCGGCTCGTTCGACCAGGTGGTGGAGCGGGCCCGCCAAGCCCTGGCCGACCAGGGTTTCGGGATCCTCTCCGAAATCGACGTTTCCGCCGCCCTGAAGAAGCGGCTGGGGGTCGATCATCCCCGCACCCTGATCCTGGGCGCCTGCAATCCACCCCTGGCCCTGCGGGCACTGATGGCCGTGCCGGATGTCGCGGTCTTCCTGCCCTGCAATGTGGTGGTGCGGGAGGATGGCCGCGGGGGGATCGACGTGGCGGTCATCAAGGTCCAGGTCATCGCCGACTCCATCGATGATGCCGTGATCGGCAACGTGGCCCGGGAGGTCCAGACCAGGCTGGACGCCGCCCTGCAGGCGCTGGCCTGACTTTGATTCCACCGACCCCCCTCCACCGCTGAAAGCCGCTGCCCGGCTTGCACGGTAATCCGACGGCGGGTCACGGCAATGGCCGGGAGCGGCCATTGCCGTGGCGGCGGGCGGGGGGCTTACAGCGCGTTGGTATCCCGCTCCCCGGTGCGGATGCGGATCACGCTGACCACATCGCAGACGAAGATCTTGCCGTCGCCGATGCGACCGGTGCGGGCCGAGTTTTCGATGGCCTCCACCGCCCGTTCCACCTGGTCGTCGTCCAGCACCGCCTCGACCTTCAGCTTGGGCAGGAAGTCCACCACGTATTCCGCGCCCCGATACAGCTCGGTGTGGCCCTTCTGGCGACCGAAACCGCGCACTTCCGATACGGTGATTCCCTGGATCCCCACCTCGGCCAAGGCCTCCTTGACGTCATCCAGCTTGAAGGGTTTGATGATGGCCTCGATTTTTTTCATTGACCGATTTCTCCTGAGACGCGAACTGACTTTGGATGGATGGGGAAGGCCCTCCCTCCACCCTCCATCGATGAAAGCCGTTGCCCGGCTTCCACGGCACGTTACACCAACCCCGTGGACGGAAAAAGGGTTGCTCTATCCATTGTCGGGAGGAGCAGCCGGGGGGACGCTGCCGTCCTTGAACAGCTTGTAGACCAGGCTGTCCACCAGGGCCTCGTAGGCGGCGACGACGATGTTGTCCGACATGCCCACGGTGCCCCACCGGTCCCGGGCGTCCTGGGACTCGATCAGCACCCGCACCTGGGCGGCGGTGCCGCCGCCGGAGATGATGCGCACCTTGAAGTCGTCCAGCTCCACCTCCCACAGGTTGGGGTAGAACCGGGCCAGGGCCTTGCGCAGGGCCTGGTCCAGGGCATTCAGGGGACCGTTGCCCTCGGCGGCGGTATGCTCCTGAAGCTGGCCCACCGCCACCTTGACGCTGGCGTCGGAGAACACCACCCGCCGGCCATCCTCCTCCACCCGGCGCTGATCGATCACCCGGAACCCCCGCAGGGAAAAGTAGTCCGGCAGCTGGCCCAACGCCTTGCGGGCCATCAGCTCGAAGCTGGCATCGGCGCCGTCGAACTGGTATCCCCGATGTTCGGCCTCCTTCACCTGTTCCAGCAGGGCCTGGATGCGGGGATCGGTCTGGGTCAGATCGGTGATGCCGAAGGCCTGCAGCTTGTAGAACAAATTGCTGCGACCGGACTGCTCCGACACCAGCACCCGCTGGCGGTTGCCCACCAGCCCGGGTTGGATATGCTCGTAGGTGGCGCTGTCCTTGAGAACCGCCGAGACATGGATGCCGCCCTTGTGGGCAAAGGCCGACGCGCCGACGAAGGGTTGGTTCTTCTGGCTGGAGCGGTTGGCCATCTCGTTGACGAACCGGCTGGTGGCCATCAGCTCCTTGAGGCGATCGCCATCCAGGCTGGTGACCACCCCCGGCATCTTCAGGCACAGGTTGGGAATGACGCTGGTGAGGTCGGCATTGCCGCAGCGCTCCCCCAGGCCGTTGATGGTGCCCTGGACCTGCACCACCCCGGCCTCCACCGCCATCAGGGAGTTGGCCACCGCCAGGCCGGAATCGTTGTGGCAGTGGATGCCCAGGGGTCCCCCCACGGCGGCGGCCCGGGCGGTGATGCGCCCGATCTCGCTCACCAGGGTGCCGCCGTTGGTGTCGCACAGCACCAGGCAGGCCGCGCCGCCCTCGTGGGCCGCCTTCAGGGTCTGCAGGGCATAGTCCCCGTCGGCCTTGAAGCCGTCGAAGAAATGTTCGGCGTCGTAGATGACCGTATCCACATGGCGCTTGAGATAGCGCACCGATTCGTAGATCAATTCCAGGTTCTGGGCCAGGGAAATGCCCAGGGCCTTGGTGACATGGAGGGTCCAGCTCTTGCCGAAGAGGGTCACCACCCCGGTCTCGGCCCGCACCAGGGCCTCCAGCACCGGGTCCTCGGCCATGGGGTTGCCGGGCCGGGCCGTGGAACCGAAGGCCGAGATCCGGCAATGCCCCAGGGGCAGTTTCTTCACCTGCTGGAAGAAGGCGCCATCCTTGGGATTGGCCCCGGGCCAGCCGCCTTCCACGAAGTCCACCCCCAGGGCATCCAGCCGCTCGACGATGCGCAGCTTGTCCTCCACGGAGAACAGCACATCCTCGCTCTGGGCGCCATCCCGCAGGGTGGTATCGTAGATGGCGACATGGGTCGCGCTCTTGGTCATGGTCATGGTTCGGATTCCAACGGCAACGGGGTGGCCAGGGGCCACCCCGTCCGGCCTCCACTCTCCACCGATGCAGGCCGCGGAGCGGCTTGCATCGGTAACTTGTGATGGATGGGGGAGGCAGCAGGCAAGGGGGAAAGGAAAAAGTTCAACCGGTGATCCGGTCGCCGATGTCCTTGTGGAGTTCGAAGGCGTCGTGGAGCGTGCGGACCGCCAGTTCGGTGTATTTTTCGTCGATGATCACCGAGATCTTGATTTCGGAGGTGGAGATCATCTGGATGTTGATGCCCTCCCGGGCCAGGGCCTTGAACATGCGCTGGGCCACGCCGGAGTGGGAGCGCATGCCGACGCCGATGGCGGAGACCTTGGCGATTTCGGGATTGCCGGCCAGCTCCCGGGCACCGGTCTTGGCGTCTCTCAACACCGCCAGGGCCTGGGAATAATCGCCCTTGGGGACGGTGAAGGTGAGATCGGTGGTGTCGCTGCCGTGGGCCATGTTCTGGATGATCATGTCCACGTTGATGTTGGCGTCGGCCATGGTGCCGAGAATCGAGGCGGCCACGCCGGGGCGGTCGGGAATGCCCAGGACGGTGATCTTGGCTTCATCCTTGTTGAAGGCGATGCCGGAGACCAGGACCTTTTCCATCTCCGGGTTTTCGTTGGTCAGCATGGTTCCGGTTCCTTCTTCCATTGAATGCAGTACCCGCACGGGCACCGAATATTTCTTGGCCAGCTCCACCGAGCGGGTTTGCAGCACCTTGGCGCCCAGGGAGGCCATTTCCAGCATTTCGTCGTAGGAAATGGTCTCCAGCTTGCGGGCCTTGGGCACGATGCGCGGGTCGGTGGTGTAGACCCCGTCCACGTCGGTGTAGATATCGCAACGGTTGGCCTTGAGGGCTGCGGCCAGCGCCACGGCGGAGGTATCCGACCCGCCCCGCCCCAAGGTGGTGATGTTGCCGCCATCGTCGATGCCCTGGAAGCCGGCCACCACCACGATGCATCCGGCGGCCAAGTCCCGCCGGATGCGGGTGCCTTCGATTTCGCGAATGCGCGCCTTGGCGAAGGTGCTGTCCGTCATGAAACGGATCTGCCACCCCTGATAGGAACGGGCCTTGCCGCCCATGGCTTCGATGGCGGCGGCCACCAGCCCGGTGGACACCTGCTCCCCGGCCGACACCACCACGTCGTATTCGCGCCGGTTGTAGTTGGTGGTCACCCCTTCCATCAGGGCCACCAGACGGTTGGTTTCCCCGGCCATGGCCGAGACGGTCACCACCACCTGATGCCCCTCCCGCTGGGCGGCCAGCGCCCGGGAGGCGACATTCTTGATGCGGTCGATGGTGCCGACGGATGTGCCGCCGAATTTTTGAACGATCAGTGCCACGTCGCTTGTTTCCGCCTATTTGTGCCGGACCAATTTCCGGCCTTGGGTCATGGTAAGGGGTTTGTGTTGGGTTTTTCTGCGTTCCAGATGGCGCTGCACCAGGTATCCGCCCAGATAGACCGCCAGCAGGAGCATGAAGCCCACGAGAAACCAGCCATATTCCGTTTCCGCCACCTTGGCGTTGAAGCCTTGGGACGCCAGCTCGAGCCTGTTCATGACAATCCTCCTCGGTTCATGGGTTGACAGGCAATGCCGCCAGAGCCGGTCGAGCAGACGATTTCGACAGGTTCTAGAGAACGAACGGTGCCGCCCCCCCGGTTCCGGGTAGCGGGAAGGCGTTGGTTTCGAACAACACCTGGGGTCGGCCCCCCACCCCGGGCCCGCGCTGCAGGACGGCGTTCATCAGCACATCCCCGGGCCGGCCGACGATGGCGGTCAGGCGCCCGTTGCGGGCCAGTTGGCCCAGGACCGGTGGCGGCACGGCCGCCACCGCGCCGCAGAAGAGGATGGCATCGTAGGGCGCCTGGGGAAACCAGCCCTCGGCCAGCGGTCCCACCTGCCACATCACCCCGCTGCCGGCGGTCAGTTCCCGCCCGCGGGCGGCCAGCCCGGCATCGAACTCCAGGGCCACCACCACGGCGGCCCCCAGCCGGGCGGCCAGGCTCGCCTCGTAACCGGTGCCGGCTCCCACCACCAGGACCTTGTCCCCGGCGATGATTTCCAGGGCCTGGAGCAGCTGGGCAATCTGGAGGGGTTTCAGGCAGCGCCGGGATCCCCCGCCCACCGGAACGGAATGGTCGGAATAGGCGAAATCCCGCTGGACGGGATCCAGAAAATCCTCCCGCGCCAGTGTGCGCATGCCGGTCAGCAGTTCCACCTGGATGATGTTGTTGGGCACCAGTTGGGACTGGACCATATTGATGCGGGCCTGATTGCTGGTTTGGGCAGGACTCACGGCTACACCCTCTGCATGTCCGGACGGAAACGGGACTTTCGCCATCGTTGCCATGATTTTAACCCACTCCAGCAGCCGATGCAAAGCCGCTCGATGGGGTGGAACCAGCCCATTCCCGGGGCCGGGGCCGGAGTCTGGCGACAAACTTTTTTTCGAATCGACGCGACCCGGTGGAAAATGGTACCATGCAGCGAGGAGGAAAAATCCATGTCCATGCAGTCCGCCATCGTCTTCGACACCCTGGCCTGCACCAAGAAACTCAAGGGGGCCGGGTTCACCGAGTCCCAGGCCGAAGCCCAGGTCGAGACCCTGCTCGCCCTGGTGGAGGATCGATTGGCCACCAAAAGGGATATCCAGGAAATCGAGGCCAGAACCGAAATCCGTCTGAAGGAACTGGATACCAATTTCGGGATCCGCCTGAAGGAACTCGAAACCCGCCTGAAGGAACTGGATACGAAGCTCGAAACCCGCCTGAAGGAACTGGATACGAAGCTCGAAACCCGCCTGAAGGAACTGGATACGAAGCTCGAAACCCACCTGAAGGAACTGGATACGAAGCTTGAATCCCGTCTGAGGGAGCTGGAGACCAGTTTCGGGACCCGTCTGAAGGAGCTGGATACGACGCTCGAAACCCGCTCGAAGGAACTCGAAACCCGCCTGAAGGAACTCGAAACCGGTTTCGAAACCCGCCTGAAGGAACTCGAAACCGGTTTCGAAATCCGCTCGAAGGAGCTGGAGAGCCGAACGGAACTCCGTTCCCGGGAGATGGAGACCAGCCTGATCAAATGGATGATCGGCATGTCCGGCGCAGTCGTCGGCATCGTGTTCGCAATGCTGCGTTTTCTGCCGCTGATTACCCCCTGATCCGAACCTCCCGTCAGCCCCCCGCCCAGTCCCGCCGGGCCCGCTCCAGGCGTTCGGGGGTGCCCATGTCGGCCCAGCGGCCAGGCAGCAGCCGGCCGTGCAGCCGACCCGCTGCAATCACATCATCATGGAACCGGTTGAGGGGAAAGGGGCTCACCGGATAGGGACTCAGTGCCCCGGGACGCAGGACCTGGATGCCGGAATAGGTGAGCGCCCCCGGCAGACCGGGGCTGGCCCGGGTCAAACGGCCGTCCGCGGCCAGCAGAAAGTCTCCCAGGCCGTCCGGAGGATTGGGAACCAGCCCCAGCAGGCCGTCCATGACCCCGGGGGCGAAGACGGCCGTCAGGCTGGTCAGGGCGGTTTCCCACAGGATGTCGCCGTTGACCGTCAGGAAAGGATCGTGCCCCAGCAGGGGCAGGGCCTGGCGGATGCCGCCGCCGGTGTTCATCAATACGTCTTCCGCCGACCAGGTCACCCTCACCCCCCAGCGGCTGCCGTCCCCCACCCGCTCCATCAAGCGTTCGGCCAAGTGATGGGCGTTGATGACGATCTCCCGAAAGCCCTGGTCCGCCAGGGCGGCCAGGGTATGCTCGATCACCGCCCGATCCCCCACGGTGATCAGGGGTTTGGGGGTGTGGCGGCCCAATTCCTTCAGGCGGGTGCCGCGGCCGGCGGCCAGGATCATCGCCTTCACCGGTCAGTCTCCTTCCCGGGGGGCGTACTGGTCGATGAGCGCCGCCAGGTCGGCCAGTTCCGGATGCCGGGGCAGGGTCTCCCGCACATAACCCAGGGTACGGGGAATGTCGTGCAGGTAGCCGTGCTTGCCGTCCCGCAGGGACAGCCGCCCGAAAATCCCCACCGCCTTGAGGTTGCGCTGCACGGCCATCCAGTCGAAATCCCTCTGGAACGCCTCCGGCCCGGGCCGGTAGCCCAGACGGTCGCCGGCCTGGTCCAGCCACAGGTCCATCATCCGCTGGCGGAACGGCGCCGGCCAGGCGATGTAGCAGTCCCGCAGCAGGCTGGCCAGGTCGTAGGTGACCGGCCCCACCACGCCATCCTGGAAATCGATCACCCCCACCTGTTCATCGGCGGTCCACATCAGGTTGCGGCTGTGATAATCCCGATGCACCAGCACCACCGGCTGGGCCAGGATCCCCGCCATGAGGCGCTCGAACACCGCCGCGAAGCGCTGCCGGTCCCGGGGGGGGATGGGGGTCTTGCGGATGCCTTCCACATACCAGTCGGTGAACAGCGACAGCTCGAAGGCCAGCAGCCGCCGATCATAGGGCCGGCGATGGGCCACGCAGGTGTTGTCCAGCGGCGTGGCCTGGAGGTTCACCAGCGTGGCGACGGCGGCCTCGTACAGCCGGTCGGCGGGGGGGGCACCGGCCTGGAGCGCCCGCAGGAAGGTGAGGTCGCCCAGATCGTCCAGCAGGTAGAGCCCATGCTCGGGCGCGGCGGCCAGCACCCGGGGCACCCGGATGCCGTGGCGATCCAGAAAGGCGGACAGATCCACGAACGGCGCACTGTCCTCCCGGTCCGGCGGGGCATCCATGAGGATGCGGGTCAGGGTGGGGGTGGTGATGCGATGGTAGCTGCGGAAGGAGGCGTCCCCCGCCACCCTGGTCACCGTCAGGTCGACGCCCAGATGGTGGCGCAGGAATCCATCAACCTCGGGACGTTGCTCCCATTGTGCGACGAAAGGCATCCAGCATCTCCCTGCTGCGGGGTCCCATGGCCGTCATGCGCAGGCGGCGGCGCCGCGGATGCTCCGGGACCGGGTCCATGTCGATGAGCAGATGGTCCGGCGGCAACAGGTCCCCGCCCCGCTGAGGCCATTCCACCAGGGCGACCCCGGCTCCGTCCAGGAACTCCTCGGCGCCGATGGCGCTCAGCTCGCCGGAATCGCCCAGACGGTAGAGGTCGAAGTGGTAGACCGGCAGCCGGCCATCCGGATAGGGGTTCATCAGGGTGAAGGTGGGACTGGTCACCACCAGCCCCGGCTGGCCCATGCCCCGCACGAACCCCCGGGCGAACACGGTCTTTCCCGCCCCCAGGATGCCTTGCAAGAGCAATACCGACCCCGGCCGGGCCACCGAGGCCCAAGCCGCGGCCAGGGCCTCGGTGGCCCGTTCGGAGTCGGTGGTGGTCTCCAGGGTGTCGGCCATTCACAACCCGTCCTTGCCCAGCATGCCGCGGATCACGTCCCGCTTGCCGAGAATCCCCACCAGCTCGCCGGCCCGCACCACCGGCAGCAGCGGGATGTGGTGATCGCTCAGCAGGGTGGCGGCCTCTTCCAGGGAGGCCGAGTCCTCCACCACCACCGGGTCGGGGGTCATGAGTTCCCCGGCGGTGGCGGCGGCCATCTTGCGCAGGTCCTCCCGGAACTGCTTCTCGCCGGCCACGGGGATGACGGCATCGAGAAAGCTGAGCATGCTGGGCAGATGGATCTTCTTGATCCGATCCACCAGATCCCCCTCGCTCACCATGCCGACGATCACCCCGGCCTCGTCCACCACCGGCACCCCGCTGATCCGATGCTCGGTCAGGGTGCGGGCGATCTCCGGAATCGACGCCTCCAGCCCGACGCTCACCACCCCCGTGGTCATGACTTCGGCAACACGCATGATCGGCCTCCTGGCTGAAGAAATGATGGTACCTGCCGGTCTGGCAGCCCGTTGATCAATGGGCTGATAGCGAGGCAGGGATGCCCCGCCGGAATCAACGGATTTCCAATCCGTTGATTCCGTGAGGGAACCGCAAGATCTGCTTGCGGTTCCCGACGTTGAAAAAGCCATGGATGGCTTTTTCAACGCTCTGCCAGGATACCATGGATGCCATCCCCAGGTGGTAACGGATAACGTCGATGGATGGGGGGCCCCCGGCTGCCACGGAAACCACCGACGGTGGCCAACGGGCTGCCGCCATGGTACCGTCGGTCCATCCGACCACCCCTGCTCCTGCTCCTGCGTTCCCATGCTGGCCAAATTCCTGCTGGTCGTCAGCGTCGTCGCCGTGATCTACCTGACCGGACGTTTCCATGCCCGGGGGCCCCGGCCGGCGGCGCCGGCCCGGCCCGATCCCGGATTCAGTCCGCGGCGACACTGGCCCTGGCTGGCGCTGTTGGCCGGGGGACTGCTGCTGGCCGGAGGGATCTTCTACTCCAACTGGGCCGATGGCCAGCGGGTGGCGGAGGTGCGGGTCATCGACATCGAAACCGGCGCCACGGTCCGCTACCAGGCCCGCAAGGGACAGGTGATGCAACGCACCTTCGTCACTCTGGACGGTCGCCGGATCACCCTGGCCGACCGGGAACGCCTGGAAACAACGGTGCCGGAATGAGTGACCCGATGCCATCGGACCCGGTACTCAAGACCATTCTCCATCGGTCGGTCTGGCTGGACCAGCTGGTGGAAATCATCGACGAGGGACCGCTGCGGATGCTGCAGTTCGGTTCCCATCTGCGGCAGAGCTGCATGCTGCGGGCCCGGCCGGATCATCTGGTTCTGCCCTACACCCGGGGCATGATGGTCCCGCTGGCATTGCAGCCGGCCCCGCGGCGCATTCTGATGCTCGGCCTGGGGGGTGGCTCCATGGCCAAGTTCCTGTTGCACGCCCTGCCGGACTGCGAGATCGACGTGGTCGAGATCATCCCGGATCTGCCCGACCTGGCCCGACGCTATTTCGGCGTGCCGGACACCCCCCGACTGCGGATCCGGATCGAGGACGGCGGCCATTTCATCCGCCGCCGGGCGGCCGGGGGACCGGGACAGTTCGACCTGATCCTGATGGATGCCTTCAATCAGGACGGCATGGCGGCCACCGTCTATGGCGAGGAACTGCTGCCCCTCTGCCACTCCCTGCTGGCCCCCGGGGGGGTGCTGGCGGCCAATCTGACCTATCGCTCCGCGTCCGGCCTCTCCGCCATCCTCCACGCCCTGCGGAGTACGTTCACCGAGGGTGGCGTGCTGACCCTGTCCAGCTCCGTCACGGCCAACATCGTCGCCCTGGGGCTCATGGCGCCATTGCCCAAGGATTCTGCGCCACTGCTGCAGCGCGCCCGGGAGCTGGACGCCACCTGGTCCCTGGATCTTCAGCTCAATCTGAAGAAAATGCTGGACAGTCGACGACCACGCTGGAAACGGCTGCTGTGGTAGAGGAAGGAATCGATCATGTCCTTTCGACTCTGGCTGTCGATGCTGCTGCTGGCCGCGGTCACGGGCATCCTGTGGCTGAGCCGGGACGAGCTGCCCGGTGCGCTGCCCGACTTCGGCCAGTGGGGCCGGCGCATCGCCCTGTTGGAACAGGGGCTGGCCCATCACAGCCACCCGACGGCGACGCCGCGACTGGAGGGGGGCAGCGTGGATCCCCTGCAGGGGGAGATGCGCCTGCAACTCCAGGAACTGCTGGCCGGCCGGCGCCAACAGCGGCTGGCGGTGACCTTCGCCCGGCCCTTCGCCGAGGCGCCGGTGGTGATGCTGGGTCTGACGGCCTTCGAGTTCGGCGAGGGTCACGCCAGCGTGGAGGTGCGGGCCGAAGGCATCACGCCCCAGGGGTTCGAGCTGGTCAGCGAGCTGGCGGTGGCGTCCAGACCGAAGCGGCTGCGGGTGCAGTGGCTGGCGGTGGGATTATGATGTCCCGCAACCGGGCATAGAGCCATTTCATGGCCTGGATGCCGGGACGGTCCACCAGCCGGTGGAACAGCCATCCGGCGCCCAGCACCAGGGGCACGGTGGTGGCGAAATAGATCAGAAAAGCCGGGTCATCCCCCAGTCCCCGGGCGCGGAGGTCCAGGAACAGCCCGAAGCCGATGCTGTAGGTGATGGGGACATGGATCAGGTAGATGGAAAAACTCACCTCGCCCAGAAACCGCGACAGGCGGTTGCCCAGGAAACGGGCGACTCCCGGGGCATACAGCGCCCCGGCCACCAGCAGCACCGCGCCGATGAAATAACCGGCCACCTGACCGGGCAGGACCAGTCTGGTCACACTCACCAGCTGCTGCTGGTAGGCCGAAGGGTCATCGCCGCGGTAGGGGTAGGACCCCAGCAGCAGACCACTCAGGAACAGGCCGCCGAACAGCCAGTCGCGCAGGGTATCCCGCCGGTCCAGGGCCGGGGGCGCCAGATTGACGTGGAGGTCCGCCATGACCAGCCCGGCGACGAAACACTTGAGGTAGATGTTCCACCAGTAGACGAGTACATAGAGATAGAGCAGAAACCGCAGACGGGAGTCGCCGACCAGCAGCAGGATGGCAAACACCAGGAACGAGCCGATCAGCTCGATGCGCATGGTCCAGAGGACGTGATTGTACTTGTTGGAGCCCTGGAACACCTGCCACAGGGAATGGGACAGCAGGTCGAGAAAATCGGGGGGGAAGTGATAGAGGCTGCCCAGGGTGGTATCGCCCCCCAGGGCCTGGATTTCCAGATGGAAGAAACGGCCGTATTTCAGGATCAGGAACACCAGCACGGAACTGGCCAGAATGGGAATGGCCAGGCGAAAGTAGCGGCGCAGCAGGGAGGAGAACACCACCTCCCGCCGCCGGGTCGCGAAATAGCCGCTGCTGAGTACATAGCCGCTCAGCACGAAGAAGACCATCACCGCGAACCAGCCGTTGAACAGCACGAACAGCGGGGTCTTGGCCAGCCAGAGGTCCCAGGCGTTGCGGGACAGGCTGGCCTTCTGGAGAATCAGGATGGCGTAGAACGGCGCGGTGAGATGCATGAAGACCACCGCCAACGCCGCCCACCCCCGCAGGCCGTTGAGACTGTGAACCACCGGTCTGATGTCGGTCATGGAACCGTTCCCCCGTCGCGGAAGAGCCGGCAGGCTCGGAAAGGAATCTGGCGCTCGCGGGAGGCAGCATACCTCAGGCAGCCACCGGGACAAACGGCCCGCGGTGGCGGGTCAGGAAATCGGGCGCGCCGCTGGAAGTCACCTGGCGACTTCCAGCGGTGGCGGGTGAAGGGAGGCATTCCACATCCTGAAGCCGGTCGGTTTCAGGCCGGTTCCGTCGGCCACTGGGGATCGATGGCGGCCACCTGGACCACGCTGACGGCGTTGGCCACCGCCGTTTCGGCCTGGTTGCTGGCCTGGCGCACGGCGGTGCGCCATTGGCGGATGGCCTCGGGCATGGCCGCACCGCCTTCCATGGCCCGCAGGGCCAGATAGTCGCTGGGGGTCAACAGCCCATGGGCGGCCCGGCGGATGTCCGCCAGTCGCCTGGTCCGGGCACTGGCCAGGTCCGGGGCATAGGGCGGCTCCTGCCAGGGCCGGACCTGATGGCCGGCGGCCAGCCAGCGCTCCACCGCTTCCCGGAGCAGACTGCCCCGGCAGGGCCAGGGCGACAGGCGCTCCGGCCCGTCGGCGGAGGTGATGCGGGCCTGGGTCCCTTCGGGATTTCCCAGAACGATGTCGATGATCTCCATGGTCACAGCTCCGCGTCGAATTGGATTTCGCACTGGGGGTCGGAGAACCCCCAGAAGGAGACCTGGGCCACCCCCAACACGCTCGTGGCCGTGGACATCGACAGGAATCCACTCGCCGTCCCTGCCCCCCCTGCGTTCGCGGCAATGGCTTGATGGTTGTTGTTGGCCTGAAACAGGTTGATCTTGGTCGGATTGAGTACCGTCCCGGTGGGCGTCACGCGCATGACCACGGGCAGGGATATCGGCACCCAGAGCCCCCCGGTGCCGTCCCGGTTGACGAATCCTACTGAATGGTGCATGACGTTGCCCAGCCTGTGCCCCATGGCCCAGAAGTAGCGGAAACACAGCAACTGCTCCGCACCGAAGCCCCGGGCCGGCATGTCCGGCTCGACGGTGCCGGCGGCCAGACGGATCTGCGCCAGGCTCAATTCTCCGGCCCAGTTGGCGCCGGAGATTTCCAGGCGCACATGGTGGTCGTCGCCCAGGCTGGCCCCCACCAGGTTGGGCATGTTCAGGGTGAAGAGGGCCTTCTGCCAGGCGCCGCTCAGGGTGATGGTGTTGCTGCAGACCTGAACGGTGGCGCTGCCCTTGGGAACCTGCCACACCCCGACGGTGAGGGCGACGCCGTTGGAGGGGGCGTCGCCCTTGTACCAGAAACACAGGGTGGCGGCGCCCCCGGCCAGGGTGCGGCAGTCCTCCACCAGGTAGCGCCAACCGATGCTGTCGCCGTTGGCGGTGGTCCGGGTGAGTTGCCAGTACCAGGCCGGCTCGCCGGGCACGGCAGTCTGGCCGCAGGCGAAGGCTTGCCGGGTCACCGTGACGCCCGCCGCGGCGGTGGCCAGCGCCTGATGGCGATCGGCGGTGTAGGCGGTGCCGGTGGGCGTGAAGGAGGTGGCCCGCTGCCAGACCGCGAAATTGCCGTTGATGATCACGCTGTCGCCGGCCCCGGACGACGGACGTCCGCCTCCGGTGAGCTGGAAGGCGGTGCCGTCGTAGATCACTTCCACCATGCCGCCGGCGGGGATTTCCCCCTCCCCCAACGCCCGTCCCCCCGGCCCCAGGATGGCCCTGGCCCCCAGACCGTTGACATCGAGGGTGGCCGCACCGGTATTGGCCTGGGCCGCCTTGAAGCGGAAATGCTGCCCGGCCCCATAGGCGGTCACGGCGGGAGACAGGCCGATGACACAGGCGTTGGCGCTGCCGGTGTCGGGGGCGTAGGTGAAAGCGTTGTCCTGCACCTGCCCCACGGCGGCATAGTGGGTGCGGGCGCTGGCGTTGCCCACTCCGGTGTGGCGCTGGCCGGCCATGGGCAGGTCGGTGGTGGGCGGTGATTGGCCGCCCCGGGTGAGGCACTGGGTGAGGCCGGTGGCGAAGCCGTCGAGTTCCTCGTCCATGCGGGCAGCGCTGATGTAGAGTCCCTGGGCCTTGTCGGCCTCCCAATTATGGACCCGATTGAAGGTCCCGTTGCCGTCAAAGGGCATGACTGTCTCCTTCCGATTTGGTCGCCGGCACGTTTGCGCCGGCAAGGCGATGGCATCAGCCAGCGACACTCGCCGGCCAGCATGCCGTGGATGAGGGCGTCCTGACCGCTGTCGAGGCCCTGGCGGCAGAGGCCTTCCAGCCGGAAGCCGATCCGGGTCAGGAAACGCCGGGCCGTCCGATTGTCGGCCGCGGTCACCGCCGTGACCCGGCGGCAGCCCAACTGCACGAAGGGGTAATGGAACAGGCCCTGGAGAATGGCGGGGGTACACCAGTGCCGGCCCCGGGCGGCCACGGTCATTTCCAGATCGATCCGCCGCCAGTTGCTGTAGACCACCCCGGCCAGCAGCCGGTCGCCCCGGGCCACGCCGATGGCGGCGGTGTGTTCCAGGCCGGTCAGTTCCGGCACCTGGGCCAGGACCCAGGGACCCACGAGGTGGGGCAGGTGATAGACCAGGCGATTGTTCACAGGCCGCTCCCCAGTTCGAAACGGATGTCCAGGGCGTGCCAGCGCACGCCTTCCAGCCGGGTGGCGGTGCGCACCCGCACCGCGCAGTTGCTGCCCACCCCCACCACGGAGCGCCAGGCGGTGATGGGGGTCACGGCGCTCCAGGGAAATTCGTCCCAGGCGGACACATCCCACTGGGCGGCCCCGGAGGTGGCCGGGCTGGGATCGTAGGTGATGGGTTTGTCGTGGTAGTCCACATCCAGCCCCAGGGAGACCTGCAGGGCGCCGTCGGCGGCCAGCACCGGGCGCACCAGGGTGAAGCGCTTGATGGCGGAGCTGCCGAAGGACTGGAACGAGGTCTTGCCATCGGCGGCGATGTCGGCGCCGGCGTCGTCCTTGCCGGTATCGGCCTGGCAGACCCGGCCATCGGAATCGCCGAAGTACAGCCGTTCGCCATGGACCGCCCAGCAGTGGCCGTTGAGACCGGTGAAGCGGCACCAGGCCAGGGTGATGGTGTTGATCACATGCTGATGGAAGACCCCACCCCCCCGGGGCACGTTGAACAGCCCGAAGTTGCCCCGGGGATAGAGGATGGGCTGCCAGCCGAATTCATGGCCGAAGTTGCGGGCCGCCTCGGCCACCGCGCCGGAGATGGCGTCCGACAGGGCCAGCCGGGGTTCCGAGCGCCCGGTGGGCAGCAGGCGGGACAGGGGCACATAGCCGTCCTGGGTGATGATCACCACGTCGGAGCCCAGCTTGAAGAAGCAGCGGCGGCCGATGGGATTGCCCAGGTGGAACACCCCGGTGAGGGACCAGTTGGCCGCATCCCCCGGGTCGGTGCCGGCGTAGACGATCACGTCGCCGCCGGACATGAGGAACACCGCCAGATCGTCCTGGCCGGCCCCGCCGTCCCGGCTCCAGGTGGCCATGGCGACCAGCACGCCGCCGTGGGGGGCCAGGCTGGAGAGATCCACCTTGGAGAGGGTGCCGGCGATGTAGTTGACCGGGGCGAACCAGTAGTTGGCGCAGTCCTTCTCCACCAGAAACAGCCGGGACTTGAACACGTTGACCTGGATCAGGCGGGTGGGATCCAGGCCGGTGCCGTCGAAGGCGGTGGGGGTCCAGGCGCTGCCGTCGAAACGGCTGGGGCTGTCGGCGCCGTTGACCGCGATGAGGGAGCCGCGGAACTGCACGCTCTGCCAGCGGTTGGAGGTCAGACCGCTGGCCAGCGGCGCTCCCACCGCTCCCGATGCGGTCACCTCGAAGATCGTGCCGCCGCTGGCGGCCAGCAGCTTTTCGGTGCCGCCGCTGGAATAGGACATCAGGGTTTCCACCGCCCCCGGCAGTCCGGTGGCATGGGGCGCGAACCCCCGCCGCAAACCGACCCAGGAGGTCTGGGGAAACCAGTTGTCCAGGACAATGGCCTGATTGGACGGCATCGCCCCGTGATCGTCCCGGGCATTCCACCCGCCGATGGGGGCGGGCATCGTTGCCTGGCTGTTGGCCATGGCGGTATCTCCCTGGTCGAGGGTGAAAACGAAAAAAGCTCCCCGGGGGGAGCTTTTTTCGTGAAAGCCGGTTCCCGGCTTTCATCGGTGGAGGGTGGAGGGAGGTATCTCCCATCCATCGAAAGTCAGGGCCAAATCATGCACCACCAACGGTCACGATGAACATCACATTGGCCACATAGAACACCAGAAAGCCAAGACAGTACCCAACAAAACAGTGCCATTTTCGTTGCCATGCAATCAGAAACAAAACAGGAATACTGTAAATCAACTAAGCATACCCAAAAACAAACAAATACATAACAGACGCCAGCGCAAAATGTTTTGTTTCCGGAAAAAATAACAATATAATAACAGAAAATACAATAAGAAAAATAAACACAAAGACATGAATCAATACAATCAACAGAACTCCACAATAAAGATGATCACAGGCCATTTTCATGCACACACCCCTGAAGTCGAGGGACGGCTGGAGCCGTCCCTGTTGACATGATCTATCATCGGAACAACTTCATGATGTGATCCAGCACCGTTGGCGGCTGTTGATGGTCTTTGCGGTATCGGGCAGTCGCGGTCGTCGACTCCTTGAATCGTTCGACCATCCCTCCTTTGTCAGGATAAATGTGGCGCGGATCGTAGCTTGGGTACTGATTTGGTGTGCCTTTGCAGCCGGCATAAGGATGATTCCTATCGATCAGGCGATCCTGTCCATCATAAAAGCACTCGGCAGCCGGTCGATCAGGGGATGGGGTGAACCCCTGCTCTTGCCACCCGCGTTGATTGCAGTGGAACACGGAGGGCCATCCAGCGTAGTCCCCATACGTTGGATTCCCCCATAGGGAGGTGATGCCGGGCAACGCCTCTCTGCTTCTTCATAGGCCCGCTGCGCCCTTCTTTCCCGCTCATGGGGATCTTCCAACCCGGAACCGCTGTCTGCACGGCAGTCGAAGCCTACGTCACCAAACAAACCTTGTCTACCCATTTTGAATTCTCCTGATTTCGATCGATAAGAATCATCAACTTACGCTGTTACCGTTACCCCACCACGCCCACCCGGGGCCGGCCGAGGGGGCCGGGCAGGGTATGCCCGGTGATGGAGAGGGACGGGGCGCCGCCGCTCTGGGCCAGGGCGTGATGCACCCGGTCTTCGTACTCCTTGAAGTCCGCCTGCCACTCGAAACCCTTGGCCTTCTTGAAGCGCCATACCACCCCCAGGGACATCAGGCCCTCGGGCAATACGCCCTGGTCGCTGTCGGCAAGCCAGGTGGACTGGCCAACCCCGGCGGCGCTGGTACACCAGTTGGCCGACAGGTACTCAAAGGCGATCTGCTCCACCGCCACCGGCAGGGGATGGACATGGAATCCACCGCCCATGATCCGGTAACACCCCTCGGCCGGGGGGGCGAGCCCCTGCCCTTTCAGGGCCTGCCACTGGCGGCTGGACAGGGGACCGGTGAGGGGGCGGTTGGTGGTGCGGTTCCAGACCGATTCGGGAATGATGCGATCGAAATCGGCGGCGATGGCGGACAGGGAGTAGTCCCCAAGCCCCGGGACCATGGTCACCACCGCCTCGGCCACCAGCCCCTGCCAGGCCCCCCGGGCGGCCAGCAGGCGGCCCTCCACCCGGGCCAGGCTCAGCAGGGAGCGCACGGTCTGATCGGTGGCGGCCACCACCCCGGGGGGGCGGGGCACGCCGATGAGGTCGGCGGCCTCCTGAAGCATGGTGAGCAGGGACATGTCAGGCGCTCCGCCGCCGCTGGCTCTTGCGAATGGACGGTTGCACCGGGGCCGATTCCGGCAGGCCGAAGGCGGTTTCTTCCGCGAGGTCCGGATCCGGAACCTCCTGGGCCGCGGTGGTGACCGGGGGGATCAGGGCGGTGGCCAGTTCGTCCAGACGCCGCTCCAGGCGCTGCACCTCGTCCCGCAGGCGCACGTTCTCCGCCGCCAGGCGCTCGCCGCCGGCGTTGTGGCTGGCCTGATCGAGAAAGGCCCGGGCCCGGGCGGTCCATTCCCGGCCACCCAGGCCCAGGTTGGCGATGCCGGTATCCGACAGGCTGGCCAACTGCTCCACGGTAAAGATGTTCTGGGCCTTGAATTCCGCCACCTGACCGACCCCCAGGGCCGGCCATTGTTCCAGGGGGGTGCCCTCCAGGGACTGGGCGCCCAGCTTCTGGAACCGCTCCCACTGGCGGACGAAGCGCTGCTGATCGGCCAGGGTGACGGGACGCACCACCTCGTCCCGGGACCCGGGCGTGACGATGCGGACATAGGCCCGGTCCTCGAAGATCGGTCGCCCTTCCTGTTCGGATTTGTGCGGGTTGTGGACCGCCTGATTGAAGAACTCCACATGCAACTGATGGTCTCCGCCATGGGAGACCCCCTGACCACCGGTGACGGTGGCGCTGGCGAACTGGGTCATGGCTGGTTGCTCCTGAAGAATGAACGCGATGCCGGGACGGGCCAGGCCCGTCCCGGCAGTGACAGAGGGTGAAGGGTCAGAAGGTGGTGGAACGGGGCGCGGTGGCCATCAAGGCCACGGCTCCGCCGCTGCCACCGGCGGCGGCGCTGGCGCTGAGGCCCTCCTCGATGCGGGTCTGATTGGTGGCGTCGTCGTCCAGGGCGCCGGGGGTGACCGAGGTGTCAGCCGTCGCCCGACTCCTCCCGGCAACCCAGGGGGAAATCGGAGGTGGTGGCGGTGGCGGACAGATCGACGCCGAGGCGTCCGGAAGCGGAATGGCTCATGGTTTCGTCTCCTTTCAGGCGATGAGGACGCCCTGCAGACGGCTGTTGCTGACGGTCATGTTGCCGGCCCAGCCGATCAGCTTGACCAGGGCGTCCTGGTTGGTGGCGAAGCGGTCGGGGTCCAGGGGCGCCATGTTGCGGTCCTTGTGGGGCCGGAAGTGGAGGTACTGGGTGTTGAGAAAATACATGTGGTTGACCGGAGCGTTGTCGCCGAAGCCGCCGTCGAACACCACATCGGCGGACATGAACTTGAGCGACGCGAACCCGGCGTCGGCCATCTTGGAGTCGGTGACCCGCTGGATGGCCTGCAGGCTGGACAGGTAGTATTGATAGAAGGTGTTGTCGGCCACCACCAGGTCCGGCTGGTCCGGACCCCGCACCAGCTGGATCCAGAGGCGGTCCATGTAGTTCTGGATGGTGCTTTGGCTCACCGCCGCGCCGCCATCGGTGGCGCCGGAGAACTTGACCGGCCGCCAGAACGACCAGCTGGCGCGGTTGATGCCCCCCACGGTGCCCACGGTGGGATCGTCGGGCACCAGGGCCTGGAGACCGCCGATCTGCTTGCCGCCATCGGCGGTGCCGTCGCTGTAGACATCGGCAGCCAGGTTGTTGACCAGGGTCCGCTCGGCGTTGTTGATGCGGGATTCCAGCAGGTCGATCTGCCGCTCGTTGCCGGCGTTCTTGAGCTGTTCCAGGCCGGAGATGGTCACCGCCACCGCCGCCTGCTTCCAGTCGAACTCGGCGGAGGTGAACACGTCGCTGGGGCTGATGTCCAGGATCTCGTAGCCGGAATAGCGCTTGTAGGTGCTGTTCTGGGCATACTCCAGCTCCTGGACGATGCGCTCGCCGCCGGTGACGGTGCGGATGCGCGACTTCTCCTTGAGGCGATGCAGCAGGGCATTGTGCTTGGTGACGTTGTCCGCCAACTGCCCAGAGCGGTGCAACAGGGTGGTGGTGGCGATTTCCGACAGGTTGGGACTGGCCATACGATAAGACTCCTGTAAAGAAAAGGGCGTGCCGAGAAGTCATCTCCCGACACCAAAGGAAAAAAAGGCCTGACCGCGATCACGGTCAGGCCCGGCCATCAGGCTCGAAGGGAGACCCCCTCCCTCCACCCTCCACCGATAAAAGTTGCGGAGTGACTTTCATCGGTAAGACAATGACCAGGGTAGACGGAGTCTAGCGCAAGAACGGGGGATTTGTTCAGGGAAAAGATGTTCGAACAACTTGTTCGAACATCTTTTCTGTGGCAACCCGCATGAACACTCAGCGGATGAACTGTTCCTTGGTCTTCAGAAAGTGGATTTCAGGCCATTCCTTGACGGCGGTTTCCAGGTGCCAGGCGTTGCGGGCCAGGAACACCGGGCTACCGTCGTGATCCTCCGCCATGGCGGCGGTGTTGCCGTTGAAGAAGGCCTTCAGGCGCAGGGAGTCGGCGGATTCCAGCCAGCGGGCGGTGTGGATGGGCGTGCCTTCGTAGTGGACCGGCAGGTCGTATTCGGTCTTGATGCGGTCGGCCAGGACCTCGAACTGCAGGACGCCCAGCACGCCGATGATCCATTCGGAGCTGAGATGGGTCTTGAACACCCGGGCCGCGCCCTCCTCGCCCAGTTGGCGCAGGGTGCGCTCCAGATGCTTGGCGCGCATGGGATCGTCGGGGCGCACCTTGCGCAGCAGTTCCGGGGCGAAGCTGGGGATATCGGTGAAATGCAGTTCCTCGCCTTCGGTGAGGGTGTCGCCGATGCGCAGGTTGCCGTGATTGGGCAGGCCCAGGATGTCGCCGGCCCAGGCCTCCTCGGCCCGGTCGCGGTCCTGGGCCAGGAACAGCTGGGGATTGTGGATGTTGAGGAGTTTGCCGCTGCGCACATGGAGCATGCGGATGCCGCGCCGGAAATGCCCCGAGCAGAGCCGCAGGAAGGCGATGCGGTCGCGATGTTTGGGGTCCATGTTCGCCTGAATCTTGAAGACAAAACCGGTCACCTGGTCCTCGTGCGGGTCCACCCGGCGCTGCAGGGCCTTCTGTTGCCGGGGCGACGGGGCCATGCCGACCAGACCGGCCAGCAGCTCCCGCACCCCGAAGTTGTTCAGGGCGCTGCCGAAGAAGATCGGCGTCAGATGACCCGCACGGTAGCTGTCGAGGTCGAAAGGCGGGCAGAGTTCCCGCACCATCTCCACCTCCTCCCGCAGGGTGGCCACGGCGTGTTTCGGCAGCAGCCGATCCAGTTGGGGATCCGCCAGGCCCTGGCAGGCCAGGGCCTGGCGGGCGCGGTCCTTGGCCCCTTCCCGTTCCATGAAGAGCAGTTGATCCGCCAGCAGGTTGTAGCAGCCCAGGAACTCCCGACCCATGCCGATGGGCCAGGTGGCCGGGGTGACATCCAGGGCCAGTTCCTTTTCGATCTCGTCCATGATGGAAAAGGCGTCCCGGCCTTCGCGGTCCATCTTGTTGATGAAGGTGATGATGGGCACGTCCCGCAGCCGGCAGACTTCGAACAGCTTGCGGGTCTGGGCCTCGATGCCCTTGGCGGCATCGATCACCATGACCGCCGAATCCACCGCCGTCAGGGTGCGGTAGGTGTCCTCGCTGAAATCCTCGTGGCCGGGGGTGTCCAGCAGGTTGAAGACGCAGTTCTGGTGTTCGAAGGTCATCACCGAGGCGGTGACCGAGATGCCGCGCTCCTGCTCCACCTTCATCCAGTCGGAACGGGCGCGGCGCTGCTGACCCCGGGCCTTGACCGCGCCGGAGAGCTGGATGGCCCCGCCGAACAGCAGCAGCTTTTCGGTCAGGGTGGTCTTGCCCGCGTCGGGATGGGCGATGATGGCGAAGGTGCGCCGTCGGGCCACCTCGGGGGAAGCAGTCATGGAGGGGAGATCCGTTGCTGGCCTGTGCTGGCCTGGGTCGAACTTTGATGGATGGGGGAGGCCTCCCTCCACCCTCCTGGAAGCCGGTTTCCGGCTTCCACGGTCACTGGATGGGGGAGGCCTCCCTCCCCCATCCAGGAAGCCGGTTTCCGGCTTCCACGGTCACTGATCAGGCAGCCATCGGGCAGGCAGCCATCGGGACTCAGGGCACGCCGGTGATGGTGAAGGTGGCGGTGACGGTGGTGGAAGCGGTGTCGTAGACAGTGCAGGTGGTCGAGCCGCCGGAGGTGACCGCGCCCGAGGTGATGGCATAGCCGGCCATGGTGGTGGCGCCGCCTTCCAGCAGGGCGAAGCCGTCCTGACAGTTGTCCACGGTGACGCAGTTGGCGTTGGTGCTGCTGATGGAGCAGACCGCCACGTTGGTGGCGTTGGCGGAGGCGATGCCGCCGGCCACGCCCTGTATCGAGGCCGCACGGGCGTCGCTGGAGAGGTCGGTGAACCGCGGAATGGCCACCGCCGCCAGGATGCCCAGGATGACGATCACCATGATCAGTTCGATCAGGGTGAAACCGCCCTCTGCCGCCCGGTGGGCTGGCATTGGAGGACTGCTGCTGCGCATACGCATGACCTGTACTCCTCGAAATCCGGGGCCGCAGCCCCATTGATGGAACGAAAGCCCCCTCCTCTCCCGGTCCACCGCGGTGGACCTGGCGGAACGGACTTCCGTCGAAACGCAGGGCGTCTCCGTTCAATGTAACTTCGATGGATGGGGGAGGCCTCCCTCCAGCCTCCACCGATGCTAAAGCCGCTGCGCGACTTTCATGGTAGCAGAGAACCCCGACCGGGTCATGCAAAAAACAGGCAAACCGTTCTCAACGGGGGGGACGGTCGGAGCTGCTGGTTCTCAGGAATTGCAGGATCAGGCCCAGGCGGGTCCGCAGGGGTTTGCGGGCATCGGAGAGAAGATCCAGCAGGTCCCACAGCCACTGGGACTGCATCAGGGTCAGCAGCATGATGACGGCCGTCACCAGGAAGGTCAGGAAAAAATACCCCCAACGGGTCAGGAGGGGGGCGTCGGCCTCGCTGATGATGTTCATGCCCAGGAAGCTGGTGGCCACGGTGCCGATCAGGCTGAAGGCGGTGACCACCGTCAACTGGGTCACGGTCTTGGACTGACGGCGCTGCATGTCGCCGTCCAGGTACTGGCTCATGTCGTGCAGTTCCTCCTTGATTTCCCGATAGAGGCGTTCGTTGGCCAGGTTGCGCCCGGCCAGTTGGAAGACCGACTGGATGTCGGTGCGTTCCGAGATTTCGTGGAACCAGTAGCGGTGGGTGAAGCGCAGGAAGGCCTCGAAGGTCAGGTGGATGCGGTGGCGGAAGGTCCGGACGGACCGTCCCTGGCGCATGTCCAGATCGTGGACGGCATCCACCAGCCGGTCGGAGAACACCAGCAGGGCGGCGCGGTAGAGGTGAACGATGAGAAAGGCCAGGAAGTACTGATGGCGGAACTGGACCAGCATGCCCCGCCCGGAGTTGACGAAATACCCTTCCTCGGCATCCCCCACCAGCAGGAACACCCGGCCGCGGCAGATGAAGCGGCAGTTGGGGCCGTCATCGGTATCGCTCCAGTAGCGATCCAGGAAATAGCGGCCCTCGAAGCCGGTCAGTTCGGGATCGTTGCGGGGGATGGGTTCGTCGGGGTGGAGGGAATCCGCCATGCCCAGACGCAGCCAGTGGTCCCGGGTCAGGCCCCGGGGGTTGTCCAGGGCCAGGTAGGCCATCAGGGGCATGTGATGGTTTTCGACCTGGTGAAAACGCAGCGGCCCCGGGGTTTCGGAGGCCGCGGGCAGCAGCGGATGCAGCAGGAAGGTCCAGTGGGCGGAGGTACCGGGGGACCGGTGCCGGCAACTGAAGGCCAGAAACCTGGCGCGATCGTTGGAATCCGAGGTCACCAGGGACTCGCCGGACGGCCCCAGCCATTCGGCCAGCACCACATTGTGGATGCCCAGGCCATCCTCGTTCCAGCCCGTGGGATAGGCCCGTCCCAGGCGGTAGAGCAGCTCCCGGGCCAGGGACAGGGACAGGTCCCGGCCGCTGATTTCGACCTTGAGGAAGGCCAGATCGATGTCGTCGAAGAAGTACAGTTCGATGCTCTCCACGTCCAGCAGCAGCGGCGCAGCCCCCGCCCGGGGCACCACCCGCAGGGCGGTGACATCCTGCCGGCGAAACAACCGGATCGCCGAGTCTCCGGGGGGATCGTCGTGGGTGTGGATCCAGGAGCCGCGGGCCTCGCCGTGGAGGAAGCGCCGCACATGGGGCAGAAACACCAGGAACTCCTTGTAACGAATCTCCTGGGATTCCTCTTCGGCGGTGCCGATCCCCTTGACCACCCGCCGCCAGGCCGAGTCGTCGCCCATCGCCTCCAACATCTGCCAATGCCGCCGCGGTTCCGTTTCCGGCAGCGGCAGCAGTTGCAGGGGCCAGAGCAGGATCTGACGGAATTGCCGGACCTGGTGTTTCGAATCGGCCTGAATCAAGGCGTCTCCTCGCCGGGAAGCACAACCGGGACCACGCAACCGGCCCCATCGGTCCTGAAGTCTACCGCGCTCTTGTTCTTGCTCCGGCACAGGAGAAGACCGATGGTCGGGTTATCGTATTCCGACTTCAGCTCCCCGTCCACCGCGCTCAGGTAGAAACCGAGTTGTCCGGTATGTTCCGGCTTGAAGGCCCCGGCCTTGAGTTCGATCACCACATAGCAGCGCAATTTCAGATGGTAGAAAAGCAGGTCGAGGAAGAAATCCTCGCCGCCCACTTCCAGATGCACCTGCCGTCCGACGAAGGCGAAGCCCGCGCCCAGTTCCAGCAGAAAGCGGGTGATGTGGTGGACGATGGCCTCTTCGATGGCCCGCTCGCCTGCCTCGTCGCCCACGCCCAGGAAGTCGAAGAGGTAGGGATCCTTGAACGATTCCCGCGCCAGATCCGAATGGGGCTTGGGCAGGCAAAGGTCGAAATTGCTCACCGCCCTTCCCTCCCGCTCCAGCAGACGCCGTTCGATGTGGATGGAGAGGACGTTGCGCGACCAGCCGTGCTCCAGGGCGCGCCGGGCATAAGCCAGCCGTTGCTCGGGGGCCTTGAGCTTGGCCAGCAGCACCAGGTTGTGGCCCCAGGGCAATTGTCCAACAGCCTGTTGGACGATTTCAGAATCGGGCCAGGCCTCGGCAAAGGCGCGCATGTACATGAGGTTGGCGCGGGAAAACCCCTTCATCTCCGGAAAGGCGCTGCGCAGATCCTGGGCCAGCCGTTCGATGACCTTGGCTCCCCACCCCTCCCGCCCCTGCCGCGCCAGGATGTCCCGCCCGATCTGCCAGTAGAGTGATACCAACTCCCGATTGACCGCCAACGACGCCCGCTGTTGGGCATTGTGGATGCGGTTTTTCAGTTCGGCGAGCCATAAAGCTGGACCCACAGATAGTTGGCGTTGTCGGTGCGGGGCAGACCGAAAGGAAAACGGCGGCCCCTGCCCACGGCGTCTTTCAACCGCTCCTTGTCCACCGCATTGACGTTGAAGGGCGGATTGGCCAGGACAAAATCGAACTGGCCGGTGGCGGCGTGGGGGTCGTCGTAATAGCTGTTGACGTTGCCGCCGTGGCGGATGTCGCCCTCCAGCCCATGCACCGCCAGGTTCAACCGGCAAAGGCGACCGGTCTCGTCGGTCTTCTCCACGCCGTGGATGGAGAGTTCGGCAGCGGGATTTTTCTGGTGTTCCGCCACAAAACGAGCTGAGGAGACGAACATCATCCTACCCTCCCAGCCGCTCCAATTCCGTGCGCGCCTCCCGTTCCAGGGCCTCGATCTCCAGGGAGACCAGTTCCCATTCCTCCAGGGCGGCCTGCAGGTCCCGCTCCACGGCGCCCTGGCGGGTCAGGAGGGTCTTCAAGGTGTCCTTGTGTTCCTCTCCATACAGGGTCGGATCGGCCAGTTGGGTTTCCATGCCGTCCTGGGCTTCCTCCAGCTGGTGGATGCGGTCTTCCAGAACGCCGGAGCGCTGGCGCAGGGGGCGGGTCCGCTGGTGGAGCCGGTTGCGGATTTCGGCGGCCAGGCGTTTCAGCTCCCGCTCCGACCGGCGGGGGCCGTCCCGGGCCGGGCCGGCGTCGGCCCCGCGGTTGCGGCTGGCGATGACCTGTTCCAGATACTGATCCAGGTCGCCCTCCAGGGGGGTGACAGCCCCGCCCTCCACCACCAGATAGCGGGTGCAGGCGGCGGCCAGCAGCTCCCGGTCGTGGCTCACCAGGAACAGGCTGCCGGAATAGGCTTCCAGGGCCTCCTCCAGCACCGCCCGGGCGTTCATGTCCAGGTGGTTGGTGGGTTCGTCCAGCAGCAGCAGGTTGGCGCCGGTCAAAAACAACCGGGCCAGGGCCAACCGGGCGCGCTCGCCGCCGGACAGGGTGGCGGTCTGCTCCAGCACCCGTTCGCCGGAAAACAGAAAACCGCCCAGCAGGCCGCGCAGGGACTGTTCGTCGATGCGGCCGCCGCTGCCCTCCCGGGCGGCCTCCAATACGGTGAGGGCGGGATTGATCGCCTCCAGGGCATGCTGGGCGAAATAGGCCGTCTTGACCCGCTCCCCCAACACGATCTCGCCCTGATCCGGGGGCAGCAGACCGCCCAGCAGCTTGAGCAGGGTGGTCTTGCCGGCGCCGTTGGGACCCAACAGCCCCACCTTCTCGCCCCGGGTCAGGGTCAGGGTGACGCCATCCAGCACCGGATGATCGCCGTAGGCCTTGTCCAGACCCCGGGCCAGCACCATCTGCCGGTGGCAGGGCGGCGGCTCCGGCAGACGGATGGACGGGGGCCGCTCCTGGTCCGGCAGCCGGGGCCCCTCCTCCAGGCGTTCGAGTACCTTGATGCGGCTCTGCACCTGGCGGGCCTTGGTGGCCTTGGCCCGGAAGCGGTTGATGAACCGCTCCAGATCCTGGACCTTGCGGGCGCGCTTGGCGGCCTCCTTCTCCAGGCGGGCCAGGTCGGCGCTCTTCTTGACCACATAATCGGAAAAATTGCCGCTGTAGCGGGTCAGTCCCCCGCCGCCCATCTCCACGATCACCCCGGCCACCCGGTCCAGGAAGGAACGGTCGTGGCTCACCACCAGGAGGGTGGCCGGCAGGCGCTGCAGATAGCCCTCCAGCCAGGCCACCGACTCCAGATCCAGATGGTTGGTGGGTTCGTCCAGCAGCATCAGGTCGGGGCGGGAGAACAGCAGTTGCGCCAGGGCCACCCGCATGCGCCAGCCACCGGAAAAGGCTGCCAGGGGCCGATCCAGATCGGGCCGGGAAAACCCCAGCCCCTGGAGGATGGTGCCGGCCCGGGATTCGGCGGAAAAGGTCTCCAGCTCGTCCAGGCGGTGGTCCAGACGGCCGAGGGTGAGGGTGCGCTCCTCGGCCTGGGGACCGGAGGGATCGATCTCCAGCAGATGCCGCACCGTCTCCCGCTGCTCCCGCAGGGCCACCAGCTCGGGATCGCCCCCCAGGGTTTCCTCCAGAATCGACCGGCCGCCCAGGGCCAGCTCCTGGCGCAACACCCCCACCCGGCGGTGGGGCGTGACCCGCACGCTGCCGGCGTCGCAGTCCTCCTGTCCCAGGATCATGCGGAACAGGGTGGTCTTGCCCACCCCGTTGGGGCCGATCAGACCGACCTTCTCCCCGGGATGGACCACCAGATCCGCCTGGTGCAGCAGCACGCGGGGTCCGAACTGTTTGGATACGCCTTCGAGTCGCAGCATGAAGGGGGTGATACCCTGCCGACCGGTTTCTGTCAAACGTTGATGGATGGGGGATGGGGGATGCCGGAAGTCGCGCCGCGACTTCCACGGTAACCTCTTTGGAAGAAGACAGGGTCGGTAACAGAGCTTGAAGAATCCTGTCAATGGATTTATCAATGGTAACATAAGGACAATTTCCCAACAGAGGCCATCGTGGGATCTTCGGTCAGGCAGGGCGGTGATTTCCATCTGCTGCTGGTGAGTACCCACCCGGCGGCCCGGGATGCCCTGCGCCGTTCCCTGGGCGGTGACGCCGGGGTGATTCTCCACCACAGGGATCTGCCCGGGGAGGCCATCACCGCCGCCCAGGAGTTGGAGGTGGACGCGGTGCTGCTGGATGGCGGACCGCTGGACGGCAGCGACCGCTACCGTCGGGACTGGGCCCATGCCCTGGCGGAAAAACTGGGAATTCCGGTGCTGTCCCTGGGCAGGGAGGCCGGGGCCGAGGCCCTGGCCCGGGAACTGATCGGGGCCAACCATCGGCGCCGGGAGCGGCTCCGCCACCTGGAGCGGATGGCGGCGGTCTGCCGCAAGGGCCTGATCCGCGCCACCCATCAGCAGCATCCCCTGGATCTCTTCGCCCGCCATCTGGCCGAAACCGGTGAATTTCCCCTGGTCTGGATCGGCCGCCGGGCGGGAGGGGCGGAGGGGATCGTCCGGCGCATCGCCGGGGCCGGCGGCCTGAATCATGTCTGGGGAGAGGTCTCCAGTCGGGATCCGTCCCACCCGGTGACGATGGCCCTGCGCCAGGGGCGTTCCCACTGGATCGGCGACCTGGAGCAGGAGGGGGGCGACCGGACCTGGGCCCGGGCCCTGGTGGCCGGCGGCTGCCGCAGTCTGGCGCTGTTTCCCTTTGCCGTCGAGCGGGACAGCCAGGGAGTGCTGGCGGTGGGCAGTCCGGCCCTGCTGGCCTTTGCCGCCGCCGAGCGGGAGCTGCTGGAAGAGTTGGCCGAGGACCTGGCCTGTGCCCTGCGGGCCGCCGACCAGATGCAGCGCAACCGCCGGATCCACCAGACCCGCACGGTGATCGACTCCCTGCTGCGCACCGCCCTGGAGCCCCATTCCCTGGAAGAGCAGTTGAGCATCGCCCTGGAGCGGATCCTGTCGGTCCATTGGTTGGCCCTGGAGTCCCGGGGGGCGATCTTTCTGGCCGACGCGGACGGCGACCTGACCCTGACGGTACAGCGCGGCTTGGCCGAGAACCTGCTGACCCGATGCGCCCGGGTTGCCGTCGGATACTGCCTGTGCGGCCGGGCGGCGGCGAGTCGGGCCATCGTCCATGCCGGGGAGGTGGACGAGCGCCACGAAGTGACCCACCCCGACCTTCATCCCCATGGTCATTACTGCGTGCCCATCGTCAGTCAGGACCGCCTGCTGGGGGTGATCACCCTCTACCTGGCCGCCGGCCATCCCCGGGATCCGGCCGAGGAGGAATTCCTGCTGGCCATCGCCAATACCCTGGCCGGGCTGATCCTGCGGGTGCGCAGCGACGAGGCTCTGCAGCAGGCCAAGGCCCGCGCCGAGGCCGCCTCCCGGGCCAAGACCCATTTTCTGGCCAACGTCAGCCACGAGATCCGCACGCCGCTGAACGCCATCGTCGGCTTTGCCCAGATCCTGCTCAAGCACCGGCGGGAGATTCCCACCCGGCTGGTGCGCCATCTGGAGAACATCCGCCTCAGCGGGGACAACCTGGCCGAGATCATCAGCAACGTGCTGGATCTGTCCAAGATCGAGGCCGGCAAGTTCCGGCTGGAGGAGGAAAGCGTCGATCTGAAGCTGCTGATCCAGAGCCTCTACCAGGTTCTCAAGCCCCGGGCCGAGGCCAAGCAGGTGGAATTCCAGTATCAGGTGGATGCCACCCTGCCCCGCTCCCTGCGGCTGGACCGCACCCGGGTCAACCAGGTGCTGACCAATCTGCTGGACAATGCCATCAAGTTCACCCCGCCCGGCCGGCGGATCACGCTGCGGGCCGCGGTTCGGGACGACCGGGTGCTGCTGCTGGTGGCCGATCAGGGCAAGGGCATCCCGGCCCATCGGCAAACCGAGATCTTCGCGCCCTTCGAGCAGGGCGATGCCGCCACCACCCGGGAATTCGGCGGCACCGGCCTGGGTCTGGCCATCGTCAAAAGCCTGGTGGAGATGATGCAGGGCACCATCCAGCTGGAAAGCCAACCCGGCCAGGGCGCCACCTTCACCGTGGCGCTACCGCTGGTGACGATGTCCGCCCAGCCCGGACAGCGCTCGGACGCCTGGGAAACCATACGCTTTTCCGGCCTGCCCCGGGTGCTGCTGGTGGAGGACAATCCCATCAACCGCCAGATGCTGCTGTCGCTGCTGGAAGAGACCGGGCTGGTGCTGGACGTGGCGGAAAACGGTCAGGACGGCGTGGAGCGGGCGCGGCGCTTCAATCCGGACCTGATCCTGATGGATCTGCACATGCCGGTGATGGACGGCTTCACCGCCAGCCGCGAGATCCGCCGCCTGGGGCGGCTGCAGGAGGTGCCCATCATCGGTTTTTCCGCCGATGCCCTGGTGGAGCGCCGCCAGCAGGCCCAGGCCGCCGGCATCACCGACTTCCTGACCAAACCGGTGGACCTGGGACAGCTGATGGCCCTGCTGGCCCGCTACCTGACGGTGGCCGACCGACCGACGGACGGCCCTGCCCCTGCCCCGTCGGACCGCCCGCCTCTGCCGGAGGAGGTGCGGGCGGTCCTGCTGGACGGCCTCAAGGAAATCGCCGCCATGCCGCCGTTCCTGTCCCGGCAGATCGTCCAGCGCTGCGACGACCTGGCCCGCCTCAGCGCCCCCTTCACCTCGCCGTTCGACCAGGACCTGGAGCGGATCCGCGACGCGGTCTATACCCGACGCTCGGGAACCATTCCCGCGTTGGTGCGGGAGGCGTTGCTGCGGGACAGGGGACAGGGGGGCTCTCCAGTGATTGGCCAGGGTCATGGCTGCTCTTCCCATGACGACAGTTGACGCACATATGCGAGGAAACGCTTCACCAAGGCGGTGGTCGCGGCCCGATCGATATCCGCCTCGAATTCCGGAAAGGCCTCATATTCCGCCATGGCCAGCAGCATGCGCGCCTGGTCAAGATCCTTCATGGATCACCTTGCCTTCCCGCAGGGCCGTGGCCACCACATGATTGAGGGAGGAGCGCCAGCGTTCCACCTCGTCCCGGCTGTAGAGAAGGATATCCTTGGAGCAGCGGATGCGGGCGATGGCCTTGCGGATGGTCTGCATCATCTGCCAGCGTTGCGATCCACTGAAGCCGTCTGTGACGATCACCAGCAGATCCACATCGGAATCCGGTTCGGCATCCCCCCGAGCCAGGGAGCCGAACAGGATGATCCGTTCCGGTTGGACGGCTGTGACAATGGCTCGGACCATGGCGGCCAGATGGGTTTCGGTGATGGTCATTTTTCCGCTCCACATCTTCTCGGCATCCCCCGCAGTTCTTCCAGGCCCTTCATGATATCACATTCGCTCCGACCACTCGGGCAAACAGCAAAAAAAGGCCCGAACCATTCCTGGTTCGGGCCCGTTGCACTGCCACTGCGTACCCCGGTTCCCAGAGCAACCGGGGGATCGAGGAACCGGGGGCCGTCGCCGATCCCCGGTCAATCGCCGCATCAGAACAGCGTACCCTGCACCGGCGGGGTGTAGGACGTGGGACGGAAACTGGACAGGGCCTGAAGTTCCGGTTCGGTCAGGGCCGCCAGCCGCCGCAGGTTGGACGAACTGTCCTTGCCGATGCGCAACCCCCGGCACGGGCCATGGACAGTCCGGGGCTGGGGCTTGCCGACCTCGGTGATGAACCGGCGCCAGTTGCCCTTGTAGCGCTCCAGCAGGGTGCGAGTCTGCCGGTGGGCTTCCCATTCCTCCTGAATGGCCACCTTGATCTCCGACACCTCCTGGGTCTTCTCGTAGAGCTGTTTGGTCAGCTGACGTTGCAGCTCCTCCCACTCCCGCTCGGAGCGGCTCTTCTCGATCAGGTGGCGGATGCGGTACTTGAGCAGGGTCTCATCCACCGGAAAGCGGATGAAATCGCTCACGCCCACCTCGTAGCTCCATTCCACCAGTTCCGGGTCCATGATATCGGTCACCATGATCACCGGAATCTGCCGGGTGGCGGCGTTGCTGCTCAGGTCCTCGCAGGCCTCGAAACCGTCCACCCCGGGCGCCACCGCATCCATCAGCACCAGGTCGGGGTTGATGGCCAGCATCTTTTCCGTCAGGTTCTCGCAGCTGCTGGTCTCCACCACCGACAGTCCGTTGCTTTCCAGAAAATCCTTGAAGTAACGCCGGGCTTCGGCGTCGTGACAGGCCACCATGATCATATATCCGGCCTGTTGATTGTCCTCGATCAAACGGTCGCAATTGGGGGCTTTCATCGCTGTATCCTTCCCATATCCGTTGGGTTTGCTCCCCCGGCCGCCCCTTGGCGGCCGCCTCGCGCGGCTTGCCGCGCCACGCCGGTGCAATCTGTCCGGGTCAACGGCCTTCCGCTGCCCGGGGTCCGACGTTCGTCAGACATCAAGCATCTGGCGTGCCACCTCTAAACAAATCATTACAATCAACATATTACAATCAACACATCCGACTTGTGGTCAAACGGATGCCCGAAAATTGTCGGACTTTTGTCTCACCCCGGTCGGGACTCCCGCCAGCGGCCGATCTGGCATGCTTATTTCAAAGGCTTTTGGGCAGGGAATCACATCCCAACCACGGAGGGAGAACTGCGGATGGCTGCCGAGAACAACAAGGAAATGGCCGATAAATCAAAGCCGTGGACCATCAGGGACATCCCCGAGGAGACCCGCCGTCTGGTCCAGGAAGCCGCCCACCGCGAGGGCATGACCCTCTCCCGCTGGGTGGCGCGCACCCTGCGCCACCATGCCGTCGAAACCCTGGACGGCACACCCGCACTCCCGACCCGCAACGATCCCATGCAACAGATGATTCTGGAACAGTTGTTCTGGATGCGACAGCGGCTGGAACATCTGGAAGGGTGTCAAGAAGCCAGTCACCCGTCGGGGTTTTGACTCCACCCCTTTCTCCTGACGCCAATGGCCGGATAAGCCGTTTTTTTTTCATTGCATGCTGCTTCCGCCAACCTTTACCCTGCTCGGACGGTGGGTTCACGTTCGGGTTCATGATCAATCGATTCATAAGAGGTGCAAGTGGTCGGGGAAACGCCCAAAGCCAAAGGCAGACCCCAGAGCCGTTCCCCGGGCTGGCCCGAAGTGGCCATCCGGCTGATCGACGCTTTCCTGTCCATGGCCAACTCGGGAAATCTGTACGGCATCATCCTGCTGGTATTGGTGGCTGGATTCTCCTGGCAGATGGGTACGGCCACTTCCGGTGATTTTTTCGGATTCCTGGTGAAACTCTTGGATTGGATGGGCGGCAACGAACTGGCCCTGACCTTGGCGGCGGGGGCTGGTCTGGCGGCCGGTTACTGCTTCGTCTCCTGCAGGCAGCGTGTGGCGGGACTGAATGCCGAAATCCGCCGCCTGACCGAACTGCGCAGCCGCTTGATGCACGACAGAAACACAGGCATCCTCAAGACATTGGATCTTCACGAAACCAGTGGTGTCGATACGCGGAGGGAATAGGCGATGAGCGGCGAGAACGCATGGATCGGCAGCGGCCTGGTCATCCTGTTGACCGCTTGGCTCTGGTTCCTGGCGCGGGTGAACGCCGAGTTCCGCCAACCGGCCCAACGGGACGCGACCCGGTTCAAGCTGTACGGATTGCGGGATCGGCTGGCTCTGGCCGCCATGGAGGGTCGGCTGGACGAACAGTCGCCCGATTACCGGCTGATGATCGGCTTCATGAATCGCGTGATTCATACGACGGGTCAGTTCAAACTGATGACGATGGTGCGCGACCTGCGGGTTGCCACCAGCGATCCGGAGCGTCAGCAGAGAGTCAAAGCCTTCCTGTCCCGCACCATGGACGGCAACGCCGAGTTCAAGTCCATCTTTCAGGAATTCGTACAGATCACCCATCAACATCTGGAGCGGGAGTTGCGGGGAGGCCGTCGGGTCTTGTTCCTACCCCTGCTGGCTATCGGCAGCTTGCTGGCCATGCTGCATGTCACCCGGCGTCTGCACGACGCGCTGCAGCGCAAGGAAGCCGAAATCAACAGCACCCGCGAAACCCTGAAGACCTGGGCGACCGCCTGAGCAGCCCCCCCACTCATTCGGATCCCCTCCCCAGCCATTCCCGGCTGAGGCTCAAGGTGTAGACCTGCAACCCCACTTTCAGGGTGGGAAACTCCAGGGTGGACAGGGACAGGGTGTCCCAGAAGATCACCATGGGCAGACGTTCCAGGGCGTCCAGGTAATGGACCAGCGCCAGGTAGCTGCCCTGCAATTCCAACTGCACGGTATGCCGGTAGATCACGTCGCTGTCGTCTTCCTCGGCGGCGGTGGACTTCTCGGCTGGCTCCGCCTTCTTCTTCTTGTCCGACTTGTCCTTGGCGACTTCCTTGTCCTTGGGGGACTGGACGGGGTCCGGCTTGAGGGTCAACAGGGCGACCGGCCGCAGATCCTTCTGGCGGGCCAGCAGCTTTTCCAGGATCGGCAACATCCGGTCCGGGGGCACCATGTCCTTCATGGCCAGATCGCGGCGCTGCTGGAGTTCCTTCAACTCCTTCAGCAGATCTTCCTTGAGCCGCCGTTCCGCCTTGTCCGGATCCTCCTTGCTGCGTTCCAGCACCGCCACCTGGGCGGCGTCCAGGGTGGCGATGCGCCCCTGGATGGTGGTGATCTCCTCCGCGCTCTTGGCAACCGCCGCCTGCCAGGGCAGCAGGTAGAACTGGTACCAGGCGCCCCCCATGGCCATGACCGCCATGCACAACAGGATCACCCGCTCCCGGACACTGAGGGCATTGATCTTTTCGGCCAGGACGGCCAGTTGTTGCTTGAGTTGCTGCATGTTCCCCGCAACCGGCTCCTAGTTCTCGTTCATCTGCTTTTTCACATTGTCGAATGGCGCCCGCATGGCGTCGCTGGTGGTGGTGGCCTGTTCCAGCCGTTGCTGCTGGCTGGAGCCACCCTCCCGGGCGGCGCGGTTGCCGGAGAACAGATGTTCACCCCCCCGGCTGACCAGCACGAACACCATCAGGGGCGGCTCCGCCGGCACGCTCGCCACCCCGGCTCCGACCGGCGAAATCACCACCGGCGGGGCAACGACGGGCAGGCCGCCCAACGCCTTGGGCGCAGCCTTTTCGTCCGGTTCTTTGGGCTTTTCCTGGGACAGATCCAACAGGGTGAAGGCCAGGCCGGCAAACAGGGACTGGCGGGTCAGGCTGACGATGAAGGCGGGCACCAGGGCCGGATCCCGGGTCTTGCCGATCAACTTGACGGCCCGCCCGCCCCCGATCAGCTCCAAACCCTCCAGCCAGACCCCGGGGACCTTCTCCCGTCCCAGGGCGGCCAGAAAGGGCGTGAAGCCCCGGAAATTGCCGGTCTTGTTGAGATCCAACACCACGACGCCCTTTTCCAGCCGCTTGAGCTGACCCTTGAGCCGCTTGACCTCCTCGCCCAGGGCCGCGCTGCGTTTGGGGGCCGGAAAGCGGCGGTTCAGGTCCTGGACCAGGGCGCTCTTGGAGGCTTCCAGGGTCTTCAGGTCGGCCAGGCGCCGCTCGGTCACGCCCTTCTGCCACCCCATGGCGGCAATGGCCATGGAAAACAGGAAGATCAACAGCATCAGGTAGATCGCCAAACGCTGGGCATCCAGGGGATCCCGCTTGGGGCGAAAGCTCTCCTGGTAGAAATCGACCTGCTGACGCATCGAATCCGCCATGGGCGGTCAGCCCTCCTCCCGCAAAGCTGCTCCCAGGGCGGGCAGGCAGCGGGCCAGATCCATGGCATCCACTTCGTCTTCCCATTCCAGGATGTCCGTCACCGGCAGGTTCTTGATGCGCATGCCCAGTTTTTCCGCCAACGCCCCCTGGAGCCCGGGAAAGGGCACCGGGGTCGGGGCCACATGGATGCAGCTCACCGGCGGTTGCCCGAAATGGCTCTCGAAATAGTCCATGGTGCGCTGGACCTCCAGGGACAGGGTGTCCAGCACCGGGGACCGGACCATCTCCTGGGCATCCACCATGGCCCGACCGTCCAGGGATTCCAGCAACTGCTCCACCCCCTGTTCGATGGGCCGGGCCAGATAGAGGACACCGCCCTTGGTCACCAGCACCAGCCCGTCCCGGCGATCCATGAACAGCAGGCCGAGGCCGTCGGCATCATCCCGGGTCAGAACGGTCAGGTTGCGGAGGGCGAGTTCCAGGATGTCGATGGCGGCCAAGGTGAGACCGGCATCATGGAACAGCCGGGCGCAGCCACGCACATGGCCGGTCTGGGTGGCCACCACATAGATCATCTCCCCACCCCCGCGGCTGCCGGGCAGGTCGAAGACATCCACCACGGCATCGGCCACCGGAAAGTCCAGCCGATCCTTGATGCGCCAGCGCATGGCAGTGGCCAGTTCCTCCCGGGGTACTTGGGGCGCTTCGGCGGGAAAGATCTGGTATTGACCGGGGAAGAGCAACCCGACGAAGGCGCCCTTGAGCAGCTCCAGGGATTTCAGGGTCTGAATGAGGGCGAACAGCTCCGCGCCCCCGTCCCCGCCGCCGGTATTGGGGATGAACCGGCATACCTTGACCAGGGGGCGTGCGCCGGTGCGGCGCACCACATGCACCAACCCGATGCCGTCGGCACGCACGGTCAGGCCCACCCGTCCCTTCACCTCGGAGCGGCGCAACAGCGAAAACAGCAGCCGCTTCACATCGAGGGCGGCAGCCCCTTTCCGGCGCTTGCCCTGGCGCTGATCGGCCTGGTCCCGCAAGGCTGCGGGCAAAAAGTTCTTCAGGCTGAACCGGCGGCGATCGGTCCCGCGGCGATCCTGTTTGCTCATGGATGGCGCTGCATCGGCTCAAGAAGCGGCCCAGCGACGCCGTCCCTGGCGTCGCCCAACGCGCCCGGCCCGACACCGGGCCGGGCCGGCGGAATCCTCAACCATCCGTGGTGATCTTCTTGACCAGCTCCGCCAACACCTCGGCGGCCTTGGCATTGTCGATCTGGCAGGTGCCGGCGTTGCGGTGGCCGCCGCCGTTGTAGCTCAGAGCCAACTCGCCCACATGGGTGTTGGAGGTGCGGTTGATGATCGACTTGCCGATGGCGAACACCGTGTTCTGTTGCTTGAAGCCCCAGAGAACATGGATGGAGATGTTGGTGTCTGGGTACAGGGCATAGATCATGAAACGGTTGCCGGCATGGATGGTCTCCTCGTTGCGAAGATCCAGCACCACCAGGTTGCCGTGGACCGTCGCGCAGCGGGTGAGCTGCTCCTTGAACCTGCTTTCCTGTTCGAAATAGAGGTCCACCCGCTCCTTGACATCCGGGAGCTGCAGGATGTCCTCGATGGGCATGGTGCGGCAGCTTTCGATCAACTGCATCATCAACTGGTAGTTGGAGATGCGGAAGTTGCGGAACCGACCGAGACCGGTGCGGGCATCCATCAGGAAGTTCATCAGCACCCAGCCGGTGGGGTGGAGGATTTCCTCCCGGCTGAACAGGGCGGCGTCGCCCTTGTCCACGGCGGCCATCATTTCCAGGGAGACCTGAGGCAGCTTGTCCATGCCGCCGTAATACTTGTACACCACCCGGGCCGCGGAGGGGGCATGGGGGTCGATGATGTGATTGTCCGGCTTCTTGTCCCCACGGCGAATGGTTTCGCTGGCGTGGTGGTCGAAGGCCAGATGAACGCCCTCCACATAGGGCAGGTTGGTGGTGATATCGCTGCCGGTGATTTCGATCTTGCCGTCCTGCATGTCCTTGGGATGGACGAACTTGATCTCGTCGATCATGTCCAGTTCCCTCAGAATGACGGCGCACACCAGGCCGTCGAAATCGCTGCGGGTCACCAGCCGGAATTTCCTGTTGTCTGCCACGCCAAAATCCTCCATCTCAGTATGCATTGCTGCCTGGAATGTCGGCCCAGGTGGAAGCCCCCCTCCACGCCCACCGGCCACGACCGGTCCCGCGGGCCTGATACGATCTTATGGCAAGATAACGGAAAATCCCGCGAGAAAAAACCTTTTTTCCCCAACCTTCTACCCGCCCGCCGCCCGCCCGGCCCGCCGGCTCAGCCGCCAGCAGCGGTGCGGAGGACGGCGGGTGAAATCGGGCGGACGGGTCCGGGCGGTGATTTCTTCGACAGCCAGTCCCGCCCCTTCCAGGCCGGTCTCATCCAGGACGAACCTGCGGGCGTTGCAGGAAAAGATCAGCTCCCCATCGGGCTCCAGCAGGCCCGCGGCCTGGCGGATCAGCCCCAGGTGATCCCGCTGCAGATCGAAGGCCGTCTCCAGACGCTTGGAGTTGGAGAAGGTGGGAGGGTCCAGGAAGATCAGGCCGTAGCGATCCCGTTCCGCCGCGAGCCAGGCGGACACATCGGCGCGCACCAGGCGCTGCCGGGGGCCTTCCAGGCCGTTGGCGGCCAGGTTGGCCCGGGCCCAGTCCAGATAGGGGGCGGAGATGTCCACCGTTACCGTGGCCCGGGCGCCGCCGGCGGCGGCGTAGACCGTGGCGCTGCCGGTATAGCCGAACAGGTTGAGAAAACGACGCCCCGCCGCCCGCTCCCGGATCAGGGCGCGGGTGCGGCGATGATCCAGGAACAGGCCGGTGTCCAGGTGGTCGGTGAAGTTGACCAGAAAGCGCAAGCCCCCCTCCCGCACCGTCACCCGCTGGCCGGACTGGCCCAGGGACTGGTACTGCTCCCGACCCCGCTGCCGCTGGCGGGTCTTGAAGAACACCCGCTCCGGCACCACCCCCAGCAGTTGGGGCAGCAACGCCCGGGCCTCGGCCAGCCGGGTGCGGGCCTTGTCCTCGTCCACCCGGGCCGGCGGGGCGTATTCCTGGACATGCAGCCAGCCGTCATAATAATCCACGGCCAGGGCGTATTCGGGGATGTCGGCGTCATAGACCCGGTAGCAATGGATCGCCTCGCGCCGGGTCCATTTCTGCAGTTGTTTGAGATTCTTGCGGATCCGGTTGGCCAGGGCCGCCGCCCCCTGGGTGGCACCGGGGGCGGCGACGCCCAGGGGCAGCCGCTCGCCGCCGGCATAACGCAGCAGGCGGCATTCCAGGGGGCCGTTGTCCAGGGGGATCACCTCCCGGGGGGTCCAGCCCAGGGTGCCTTCGGCCAGGGGATGGGCGGTGAAGATCCCCGCCGCCCAGTTGGCCCCGACCCCTTGCCCCAGCAGCTCTCCCAGATGGACGTAGAGGACCTCCAGGGCCGGAGACGGCCCCGGAGGCGCGTCCGCCTCGCCCATGCGGTGCCCATAGGGAGGATTGGCCAGCAGCAGCCCGGCGGAGCCGGGCCAGGTCCCCTCCCCCAGCTTGCGGACCTCGAAGCGGACCTTCTCCAACGGGAACCCCAACAGGCCGGCGCTGTCCCGGGCCTGGCGGATCATGGCGGCATCCTGATCCCAGCCGAACACCGGCGCCGCCCTGGCCATCCCGATCCGGGCCCGGTCCCGGGCCTCTTCCAGCAGCTCCTCCCAGACCCCCGCCGGGGTGCCGGGCCAGTGGGCGAAGCCGTTCAACCGGCGCGCCAGCCCCGGGGCCACGTCGGCGGCCTGGGAGAAGGCCTCCAGCACCAGGGTGCCGCTGCCGCACAGGGGATCCAGGAACGGCTGCCCGGCCCCGGCCCGTTCCGGCCAGCCGCAGAGGACCAACAGGGCCGCGGCCAGGTTTTCCTTCAGGGGGGCGACTCCGCCCCCGTCTGGCCGATAGCCCCGCCGATGCAGGGGTCCGCCGGACAGATCCAGCCCCACCCGGGCCTCGGCCTCCTGGAGCCGAACCTGGATGCGCAGGTGGGGCGTCTCGTGATCCACCGCCGGCCGCACGCCCCGACGCCCCCGCAGGCGGTCCACCACGCCGTCCTTGACCCGCTGGGCGCCGAAACGGGTATGGCGAATGGCGCTGTTGGTGCCGTGGAAATCCACCGTCAGGCTGCCCCCAGGGGCCAGATGATCCTCCCAGGGCAACGCCGCCACACCGGCGTACAGGGCATCAGCGTCCCCGGCCGGAATTCGGGCCAGGGGCAGGATCACCCGGCTGGCGATCCGGGAGTGGAGGATGACCCGCAGGGCCAGCGCCACATCCCCCTGAAAGGGCACTCCACCGGCAAAGGGCCGTCCAGTGGCGGCCCCCAGACGGCGCAGTTCACCCTTGAGGACGGTTTCCAATCCCCGGGGCACAGTGGCGAAGAAAGACTGTTCGGACATGGCACGGGCCGCGGATGGAGAGGAATCGGCGGACAGACCGGCAACCGCCGGGATCAACGCATGCCCAGGGCCTGTTTGTAGAGCAGCAACAGGGCCTCCTGTTCATCCACGTCCGACTGGTCCATCTTGCGCAGACGGATGATCTGGCGCAGGACCTTGACATCGAACCCGGCGCTCTTGGCTTCCAGGTAGACATCCTTGACCTGCTGGGCCACTTCGGCCTTCTCCTCTTCGAGGCGTTCGATCCGCTCCACCAGTTGGCGGAGGTGTTCGTTGGCGATGCCTCCAACGTCGCTCATGTCCACAATCTCCCTCGCTTGCGGGGCCGGCCGCGGCCGAACCCCGGGATCTTTAGAAAAACTTCGATGGATGGGGAAGGCCTCCCTCCACCCTCCGCCGATGGAAATCGCAAGGCGACTTCCACGGCAGGAACACAGGATATACGCTCCGGGAAAGCCGTGGCAAACTTTCCCCGTTTTTTCGCGGTTTAAAATGGACGCCAATATGGTATTTTCGGAGACGGTCGGATTTGGCTCAGCGTTCGGAACGGACGGGTAACGGCAACGAGGGGGGGAGGGGACAGTGGTCGATCATGCGCAGTCGGACAATCCGATGGACTTGCTGGACAGCCTGGTTCACAAACTGGAGCGGATCCCGGTCCTCTGTTCCGCCGGTTTCGCCGCCGTGGCCAACCAGATGGCCGGTTTCTCCGGCGGGTTCGGGGCCAGCGCCAGCCGGGCCACCCTGATCCAGGAACGCATCGAATCCAGCGGCACCATGGGGCTTGACAGCCTCACCCAGGACATGGTCCGGGTGAATGAAGAACTGGGCGGGGTGTTCAAGTCCCTGGAGCGGCTCATCGGCCAGAAGGCACCGCTGGCCAAACGGCTGGAAAACACCATCGAATGGGGCCTCACCCTGGAGCAGAAGGCGTTCCTGCCCCGGGTGGTGGATCAGTTCAAGTCCACCGGCTCCGAACGGATGGAACGCAACGCCCAGGGCTCCATGATCGACAACCTCCTGGAGCAGGCCGGCCCCCTGATCAACGAAATCGTTGCCGCCACCCAGGAGACCCGGGACATGCTGGACCAGATGGCCCGCCGGCTGATCGCCGACCTGGACAGCTCCCGCCACGGCGCCAAACTCCTCGACCAGCATACCGGCACCGCCCTGGGCCGCATGGCCCGGGAGGTCGGCAAGATCTCCAGCACCTGCAAGCATATGGAGGAGCGTTCCGCGACGGTGGGCGGGGTGGTGTTCGAGATGGTCCAGGCCATGCAGTTCGACGATATCACCGCCCAGCGGATCCAGCATGTGGTGGAGGCCCTGCACAAGGCCCGAACCCGCATCGGGAACGATACCCAGGCCGACGGCACCCCCGAGGCGATCCGCTGGTTCGTCATCGCCCTGCGCATCTCCATCGGCCAGTTGCGGGAGACCACCGCCGACCTGATCAAGGCGGTGGCGGACATGCAGGAACTGATGAGCCGCATCGCCGGCCTGGCCGAGGATCAGGTGGGGGACATTTCCGCCGCCCGCACCAGCGCCCGGCACTACCACCAGGATGCGGTCGATCTGACCTACCTGCTGGGCTCCATGCTGCGCCTGGGGGTGTTCGAGGAAGGCCTGTCCAGCGATGTGCTGCGCAATCTCTCCAGGGCCGAAAACGGCATCTTCCAGGCCAGACGCGCCCTGCAGATGCTCATGATGACCGCCACCCGGCTGGACAACCTGGCCGGCGCCCTCAAGACCGAGGGCAACAGACGCCTGACGGCCCTGACCGAATCCATCCGGGAACTGGCCGGTCTCATCGGTCTGGACGGCAACGAGATGGGCGACGAGTTCGACAAGACCGCCGCCAAGCTGCAACGGATCGGCGCCACCTTTTCCGAGAACACCACCCCCCGCCTGATGCGCGCCAGCGGTCTGCTGCGCCGCATTCCTTTGGCCACCCAGCAGTTGGACACCTCCAACAACGACCTGATCCGGCTGATGAACGAATCCATCGCCGACACCCACGCCACCAGCGCCAACATCCTGCTGCTCAACGCCGAAATGGACTTCGCCGCCCAGATCCGGGAACTGAGCGAAGATCTCATCCTGGGCATGGACAAGCTGTTGGCCCAGGTGGCCGGGGACTGCACCGATTATCTCGAAGGCGATTTGTCCAGCATGGCCGGGGAATTCGAGGATCTGGCCAAACTCTACACCATGAAGTCGGAACGCCTGATCCACTCCGCCGAACTGGATGGTTCCGGGTCGGCGGAAGAGGGCGGTGAAGACGATATCGAGTTGTTCTGACTTTGATGGATGAGGGAGGCCAGGCCTCCCGCCATCCTCCACCGATGCAAGCCGCCCAGGGACCGGTGCCATAAGGATGGCGTCGGTCCCTTGACAGCCTTGATCTGGTCCTCATTCGGCCGGGCCGGTTTCCCGAAACAGGAACCACAACCCCACCCCCACCACCAGCGACATCAGGGCCGGTCCGAAGCCGAACAGCACGGCATGCCGCAGGACGAACTCCCGATCCGGTCCTCCCATGATCAGGGTGGCGATACCCATTCCGGTGAACAGAATGGCAAAGACGATGCCCACGATCAGAAGCCGTTTGCCCAGTTGGTTGCGATCCATGATTCTTCCCCGGAAGTGGGACCTGCCGACGATGGCGTCCGCATTCTTATGATCGGTAACCGCGGCGACTATGGCCTCTTCCGCTCCGATTGGCAAGGCAGCGATTTGGGGAAAAAAGCCCCCACCCAATGGTCCCGAAGGCTGGTTTGGTTTCGTGACGTGGAGGGGTGGGGGCTGTCTGTGCAGGAGTTCCCACAGAAACGATCGAACGGTGCTTAGGCCCGACCGCTGCGGGAAAGTTTCTCTATTCTCCACAAAAAAATATCACTTTATAAAAAATATACACAAAAACATATCATTGATTACCGATGAAAGTCGCGAAGCGGCTTTCATCGGTGGAGGGTGGAGGGAGGGGCTTCCCCCATCCATCAAAGTTGGCTGTTTTTCCAGACAATCGCGGGACATTCGGCACCGTCCGGGACCAGGAAGAACGGCGCGGGTGCGGCGGAGCGGAGGAAACAGCGGAGGGGATGGGGGGCTGGATTCGGACGTTCGGGTGCGGGGGCGGTTTGGCACCGTTTGATCGATGGCAT
>PEAP01000130.1 GCA_002753665.1 Magnetococcales bacterium DC0425bin3 | reverse complement strand
TGGGATCCGGATTTTGGCTTGCATCACTTTTCCATTCGGAATAGCCTGTGTAAGTGTCTTGGCTGTCTTGGCTGTCTTGGCTGTCTTGGCTGTCTTGGCTGTCTTGGCTGTCTTGGCTGTTGAGAGGGGAGAGTTTTACCCTATGTCCACCATACTGAATGATGAACAGTTGGAAGCCAAGTATGCCCGTTTTGTGGACCATGCGGGGGTGGTGGCCATGTCCGAGTGGATCGAGCCCAATCAGTCCGAGGAACTCGATCCGCGGGCCTATCTGAAGCGTGTCAGGTCCAATTCGAAGGCATTTGGCGAGAAATTGTCCGGTTTGCTTTCGGAACCCGAAAAATGACAAAGGATGTCGACGCGCAGAAGCGGCACAAGCAGATTCTGCGGCGGGTCAGTCAGTTGGCGGTCGTCTATGGGATCATGGTCAAGCGGCATGGTTGGCGCGGGACCTCTTTGAATCGGCACATCCTTTCCTATGCGGTTCGCAGTTATTTCATCGATCTGGATCGATTCTAAGGAATTCCACAGGACGGCAATCGCCAATCAGCATAAACGCGCGGCATTCACCATCAAGTGGCTCAAAATGACCCATCCGATTCAAATCAATGAGAAGACGGAGAGGAGTGAACGCGCCCAATACCCGTTTCTGGCCAATGCGGCTTTCGCAGTGGAAGCCGGGCTGAACATGCTTGAGATTGATTTTCAGAACGTTCCTGCCGATTACCTGAGAGCGCTGATCTACAAAATTCAATTTCGCCCTGTTCTGGCCGAAACGCTGTTGTCCGAAATGGCTTTGGTGGAACGGATCGCCCTTCGAGGAGCTGCCTGTTGAGTTTGCCTTCGCGGCGCGGTTCGTTTGGCCGTTGAACGGGACAGGGGTGTTTGCTAGCATGGCAGGCTTGGTTTGGGGGTTGGGGCCGGCAACGGGAGTGGATCGTCGTCATCATGGCCGTGGAGACCGAAACGAGGCTGGAGAGCATCCACGCGGGGCACCACAATACCCTGTACCTGATCGCGGCCCTGTGCATGATCTTCATGACCCTGGCCCTGGCCCTCCAGCCCCTGTTTCTGCGGCTGGTCCTCGACCTGGGGCGGGACAACGCCGGCGCGGTCAATTCCAACATCCAGGTGATCACCGAGCTGGTCGATCTGCTGCTGGTGGGGTATCTGGGCCATCTGTCGGACCGCTTCGGACGCCTGCCCCTGATCGTCTGGGGTTTCGTCATTTCCGGGGTGAGCGCCCTGCTGGTGCCGGTCAGCGTGGAGGCGGGGCTGCTGTTCGGAGTCGGCGGTCTGGCGATTTTCTATCTGGCCCGCACCCTGATGTCCATCGGCTCCATGGCCGTCTGGGCCCTGGGGGGAACCCTGGCCGGGGATTTCACCGACTACCACTCCCGGCCCCGCCTGCTGGGCCGGGTCGGCTTCATGATGGCCTTCGGCGCCACCCTGGTCTATGCCATCCTGATGCAACTGCCCAAGCATCTGGACCTGCGGGTGGTGATGCTGCTGCCCGCGGTCATCGCCTTCGCCGGCGCCTGGCTGGCCCGCCGCCATCTGATCGAAGTGGCCCCCATAGAAGAGGAACACACCCGCTTTCCATTCCAGCGCATCTGGGCGTTGTTCCGCCGGGAGCGCGGCCTGCGGCTGGCCTTCCTGGGTTCGTTCAGCTCCCGCAACGACATGATCCTCATCGGCCTGTTCCTGATGATCTGGTTCATCTACTATTCGGACCTGCTGCCGGAGGTGAACCATGCCCAGGCCGCCTCCCGGGCCGGGCTGCTCATCGGCTTCATCGGCATGGTGGTGCTGTTCACCATCCCGGTCTGGAGCTGGATCATCGGCCGCTTCGGGCGCATCCCGGCCATCGTCCTGGGCATGGGCCTGTCCGGCGCCGGCTTCTCCGCCATGAGCCTGGTGCTGAATCCCTTCAGTCCCTGGATCTTCCTGCCGGCCTTCCTGGTGGGTCTGGGCCAGGCCGGCTGCCTGCTGGGCCCCCAAACCCTCACCCTGGACCTGGCCCCGGCGACCATTCGCGGCTCGGTGATGGGCGCCTTCAACACCGTGGGCTGCATCGGCATCATCTTCTTTCTCCAGATCGGCGGCTTCCTGTTCGACTGGGTCAGCCCCACGGCGCCGTTCCTGTTTACCGGCATTGCCAACTTCCTGATCATGGGCTATGGTATGACGGTCATGAAAAATACCCCCGAACGGGGCAGTCAGGCCGTGGAGGATCTGGACCTTGCCTGACCGGGGGATGCGGGCCACGGATGACCCCCAGGCGTGCGCCACCGCAACAGGCGCGACAGCCCGGACGGCATGGCGGATGCATTGCACGGAAGGCTGGAGCCGGGAAGCGGTCCCCGGCCCATCGCACAGGCCGGACATCATCGTCCGTCGCTTGTCCGGCTGTCGGCCGCATCCGGCGGTCGGGGTCAGCGCGGGAATTTGAGAGAAGACCATGCCCAATATCATCTTTGGATTGTTGACCATGGCCCTGGGGCTGTGGGGCCTGTCGGTGTGGTGGTGGTCCGTGGCCGAAATGCTGCGGGGGCTGGTGCCCATCCTGCTGATTCTGCTGGGTTTGGTGGCCCTGGGAGCCGGCGTCACCCGGATCAGGGAAGCCGACGGGGCCGTGGGGTCCGCCGGCGGGCCGGGCGCCGGGGACGGGGACGAACGGGGCCTGTGATCCGCAATGTCCGCCGCCAACGACCTGAAATGTGGCAAGGAAGTCCTCAACTACCTCTATCTGCTGGGGGTGGCCGCCGTCCTGATCATGGCCGGCAGCTATTGGTATTTCAGCCACGGTGAGGGCGCCGCCGTTGCCGGCTCGACGGCCTCGACGGCTCTGTCCGGCCCCATGACCGGGATGTCTCCCCAGTCCGCCCCGGCCCCCGGGACCTTCCAGCAGGGGACCGGTGGCGCCGTGGCCTTGCAGGTGGCCGCCCGCGTCGAGGGGGGACAGACCACCCCCACCAACTTCGCCCAGGTGGCCAGGCTGCTGATGCCCAGCGTGGTCAACGTCAGCGCCAGCTCGGTCCGCAACCCGGATCCGCCGCCGGCCACCGCCGCCGGGCAGGCGCCGCCGCCGGATCGGCCCGGCCTCCAGTTCGCCAACCCCTACGAAGGGGTCAGCACCGAAAGCATCGGCTCCGGGGTGGTGGTCACCGCCGACGGGCACATCCTGACCAACTACCATGTGGTGGAAAAGGCGAAGGACGTGTTCGTCACCGTCTTCAATGCCCAGGGCACGGTCCGCTATCCGGCGGATACCGTCACCGTCAGCGAGCCGCTGGATCTGGCCCTGCTCAAGATCATGCCCGACGACCCCCTGCGGCCGGCCATCCTCGGCGACAGCAGCATCATGCAGGTGGGCGACCCGGTGATCGCCATCGGCAGCCCCTACGGCCTGGACCAGACCGTCAGCCAGGGCATCGTGTCCGGCAAGCGCAAGGCCGTCAATATCGGCGGGACCCTGCACAAGGGTCTGATCCAGACCGATGCCGCCATCAATCGGGGCAACTCCGGCGGACCGCTGGTCAGTCTGAGCGGCTTCGTGATGGGCATCAACACCGCCATCTATACCTCCACCAGCGCCTTCTCGGGCGTGGGGTTCGCCGTGCCCTCCCGGGCCGCCCGGGAGTTTCTGCTGGAAACCATCGACCTGCCCACGGCCGAGGCGCCCCTGGCGAGCGCCATTGCGGTGGCGGCCGCCCCGCCGCCGCCGATCCTGGCCAACGCCGCCAATCCCCATGGGGATCGGGGGCCATGCCAGAACTGCCACCAGATTCTGACGCCAGGGGGACAGATCCAGCCGGTGGCGGCCCGTCCGCCGCCGCCGCCGATCCGGGCCGACGCCGTCGCCCCCCATGGCGATCGGGGCCAGTGCGAAACCTGCCACCAGATGATCCCCGTGACCACGCCGATTCATGCCATGGCCGGCGGGGCTGGTCAGGGGCCGTGGCAGGGCATGCCGGGTGCGGGGCAGGGAGTTCAGGGTCCGGGCGCGGGGCTGTGGCAGGGGCAGGGCATGCCGGCCGCGGGCGCCATCCCGGGGCAGGGGGCCATCCCGGGGCAGACCCCCGGGCCGGGCCAGGGCATGCACCGGGGCACGCCCCAGCAGGGCATGCACCAGGGCATGGGCCATTACAATCAGCGCTTCAATTTCACCCCCGGCGGCGCCATCGGCCTCAACGCGGCCACCACCGGCGGCGTGGGCCAGGCCGACGGTCTGAACGGCACTGCGGCCGCCGACAGCGCCTGGCGGATCCAGCAGCCCGGGGCCTGGATCGGCGCCCGTCTGCAGGAAATGGATCCCGATGCCGCCCGCCGGATGGATGTGCCCTATCCCAGCAGCGTGCTGGTGGGGCGGGTGGATTCCGGCTCGCCGGCGGCCCAGGCCGGCCTGCTGGAAGGGGATGTGATCTTCAAGGTGGACGGCCGCCCGGTGGGCAACGTGGACCAGCTGCTGCAATGGGTGGCGGTGCCCGAGGAGAGAGGACCGGTGCGCCTGGCGGTGTATCGCAACGGCAGTCGGCAGAACGTCTATCTCGACATCGGCAATCCCAATCCCCCGAGTGCGGTGAACGTGGCGGCGGTGGTGCCGACCGACCCAGGGATCATTCAAATGCAGGGTCCGGCCCAGCCGGGCTTGATGCCGGCCGTGCCGGGGGCCGGGCCGGCCGGCAACGGCGCGGGGGCAGCGGGCGGCGGCATGACCCAACCGATCGCCACCGAATTCGAATGGCTGGGGTTGGAGTTGACCCCCCTGGACAGCGCCGCCCGGGCCGCCAATCCGACGCTCATGGCCCAGAATGGCGCGCTGATCGTCGAGGTGGATCCCATGACCAGCGCCGCCAAGGCCGGCATCAAGGCCAACGACGTGGTGCTGGCCATCGATGGCCAGCCGGTGTCCGATGCCGGGGCGTTGGACCGGGCCATCAAGGCGACCACCGGCCGCCAGGGGGTGCTGTTGGAGATTCAACGGGGTGACCGGCGTATGTTCGCCACCCTGTATTAATCTTGCCGTGACAGCCGCGTCAGCGGCGGTCACGGTACGAGGGTGGAGGGAGGCTTCCCCCATCCATGAAAGTCAGCTTGGTCGTGACAGCCGCGTCAGCGGCGGTCACGGTACGAGGGTGGAGGGAGGCTTCCCCCATCCATGAAAGTCAGTCTTATATGATCGATAAAAGCCGCGCCGCGGCTTTTATCGGTAAAATCCGAACCGATGCGGGGATCCCTATGGAAGCCGTCAACGCCAAAACCCGGAAGCTGCTGCTCGGCATCGATCTGGGCACCTCCCGAACCATGATCATGTCCAACCGGGGCGCCAAGGAGACCGTGCGCACGGTGGTGGGGTATCCCAAAGACATCATCGGGGTCAAGATTCTCAATCGCACCTCGGTATTCGGGGACGATGCCCTGGCCAAGCGTTCCTACATGAACCTGTTCTTTCCCCTGCACGACGGGGTGCTGAAGGAAGCCAGCGAGCGGGACACCGAGGCAGCCCGGGAGCTGCTGCAGCATGTCATCAGCCTGGCCAATCCCCAGCCGGACGACGAGGTGTACGGCATCCTCGGCGTTCCGGCCCGGGCCAGCGAGGCCAACAAGCTGCAACTGCTCAAGATCACCGACGGCCTGATGGACTTGGCCATGGTGATCTCCGAGCCGTTCATGGTGGCCTATGGCCTCAACAAGCTCACCAACGCCATCGTGATCGACATCGGCGCCGGCACGGTGGATATCTGCGTGATGCGTGGCACCATTCCCGCCCCCGATGATCAGCTCACCCTGCTCAAGGCCGGCAACTTCATCAACGAGGTCCTCTCCAACGCCATTTCGGAAGCCTATCCCGACGTGCAGATGACCCCGCTGCTGGCCGAGAAGATCAAGGAAGGCCACGGCTTCGTGGGCGAACCCCACCAGAAGGCGGTGGTCACCCTGCGCAGCAAGGGCAAACCCGTGCCCCACGACCTCACCGCGGAAATCCGCATCGCCTGCGAGAGCGTGGTGCCGGAAATCCTGGAAGGGATCAAGCGCCTGGTGACCCGGATCGATCCGGAGGATCAGGAGGAATCCCTGCGCAACATCATCCTGGCCGGCGGCGGTTCCCGGCTGGTGGGCCTGGACCAGATGCTGGCCGAGGGCCTGCGGGAATACGGCGAGGTGAGCGTCAGCCGGGTGACCGACGCCGACTATGCCGGCAGCGCCGGGGCCCTCAAGCTCGCCACGGAGCTGCCTTCGGAATATTGGTCCCAGGTGGGCGAAACCACCCACGGCTGATAACCACGGATCCCTGCGACTCACCCATGGGGGGGTGAAACCATGTTTGCTGACAATACCACGGTGCGGATGGAAACCGGCTCCGGCCGCTTCATGGCGGCCATGAGCTATCTGGGCATTCTGGTGCTGGTGCCCCTGGCGCTCAAGCCCAAGGACAGCTACGTCACCTTCCATGCCCGACAGGGGGCGGTGCTGTGGATCTGGGAGATGCTGGCCATCTATGCGCTCTCGGTGCCGGGTCTGGGCAAGATGCTGTTCCAGTTTTCCAGCATCGCCTGTTTCCTGCTGTCCGCCGTCGGGCTGATCGCCGTGCTGCTGGGCCGGGCCTGGCGGTTGCCCCTGGTGGGGACGCTGTCGGATCGGCTCTGACCTCGACCTTCCTTCACCACCGGTGACAGTCCGAGGTGACTCTCGAACCTGGCGCGGAGGGGCCATGGGCGGCCTGCCGCGCCAGGCTCTCGGACGATAACTTTCTGCGCCAGGCTACTGGATCGGGACGTTGGGAACGCAATGCTCAGGCTGGTGGTCTCCCTGCTCGCAGCGGTCATGCTGCTGATCTTCGCCTCGCAGAACATGCATGAGGTCAAGGTACGCTTTGTGTTCGGACCGCCCATCGACATGCCCATGATCCTGGCCATCAGCGGGGCCTTCATCAGCGGGTTTGCCCTGGCCACCCTCAACTTCATCGCCCGCACCGGCCGGAAGAAGGACGACGATGACTGACTCTTTCCGGGACCGCGTTCCGGGCCGGGATCCGGGGGATGACAGGGCGTTGCAACCGGCCCGATCCTCGAACAGTCCGAACGGCGCCGGCCGTCCGGACCAGGGAGCGTTGCGCAACTCATGAGGTACGCCCGCTGCGTCGTCTGCAATGAAACCGTGGGCTGGGTGGGCTTGATCTCCAGTCTGGCCCTTTCCGGTCTGAAGCTGTTCGTGGGCCTGGTGTCCGGCTCCCACGCCCTGTTGGCCGACTCCCTCTATTCCGCCAAGGATGTGGTGACCTCCCTGTTGATCATCGTCGGGCTCAAGGTCTCCCGGCATCCCATCGACCAGGAACATCCCTTCGGACATGGCAAGGTCGAATTTCTCCTGGGCCTGGCCATCAGCCTGGTGCTGATGGGCTTCACCGGCATGCTGCTGTATTTTGCCGCTGGCACCCTGTGGGAGGGCGCCCATGCCGCGCCCCACATGATCGCCCTGTGGACGGCGCTGCTGTCCCTGGGGGTCAATGTCTTCCTGAATCGCTATACCCATTGCGTGGCCGAAGAGATCAATTCTCCCATGGTCCACACCCTGTCGCGGCATTATCACTCCGATTCCTTCAGCTCCCTGGCGGTGGTGCTGGCCATCATCGGCTCCCATTCCCTGGGCATGCCATGGCTCGACACGGTGGTGGCCATCGGCGAGGCGCTGCATCTGCTCTACCTGGGCGGCGTGGTGCTGGTGGACTCTTTCCATGGGTTGATGGATTCCTCCGCCCCCGCGGCCACGCTGGAGCATATCCGCCAGGAAACCCTGGATGTGCGCGGCGTGGCGCGTGTGGAGGAGTTGCGCACCCGGCGGGTGGGGCAGGATCTGTGGATTTCGGTGGTGGTGGGGGTGGATCCGGAACTGTCGGTGCAGCAGGCCAAGGGGGTGGCCCAGCGGGTGGAAGATGTGCTGTCCCACCGCATTCCCCATGTCGGGGACGTGGGGGTGCATTTCCGGTCCCGGGGCGGGTCGGTGCCGGAGCTGGACGCCATCCGGCCCGA
>PEAP01000129.1 GCA_002753665.1 Magnetococcales bacterium DC0425bin3 | reverse complement strand
TACCCCAGCGCCTATTCCGACCTTGGCAGTTGGTACCAGTTTGGAGCCTGCTTTGAGCAGAGCTGGATCGATTCCCTTGCCATGTACCGGAAAGCCGTTGATGCTGGTCATGGCCGGGCCGGAGAAGCACTGGCGAACAACTATCTGTTTGGAAAATATGGGTATCCACGTGACCGGACTCAAGCCCTCTATTGGCTGATCCGGGCGTCGGTGAACGGGGAATGGTTGGCGCCGTATCGCAAGCTCTACCAGTATCTGATCCGGGAGGACGGGTTCATGAGAGACTGGCGAGGGATCGAGACGGTGCCGCAGTGGCGGGGAGTCAGGAGGCCGGCGGGGGAGAGCGCCGGTTCGGTCGGGCACCGCTGACCGGCCCCGACCGGGCACTCTGTCACCGGCTGCCCAGCCGTTAACCCCGCGCCTCCGCCGGCGGCAGCAGGCCCTCCAGCACCCGGCCGATCTCCCGCAGCCGCACGGTGGAATCGTCCCAGGGGCGGTTGCGCAGGCTCATGGTGCGGTTGTCCTGGTTGAACAGGATCTGGCCGTTGCCGTTCTTGAGCAGGTTCATGACCGCCGAGGGGTCCACGTTGGGTTGGGGATGGAACTGGATCAGGCCTCCCTTGGGGCCGGCTTCCACCTTGGTGACCCGCAGGGCATGGCACAGCCGCTTGATGCCCAGCACCCGCAGCAGATTGTCCACCGACGGCGGCACCGGACCGAACCGGTCGCCCAGTTCCACCTTCATCTCGTCGATTTCCACCGGGTCCACCAGTTGGGCGATGCGCTTGTAGAGGCTCAGGCGCTGGTGGACATCCGGCACATAGGTGTCGGGAATGTAGGTGGACAGATGCACGTTGATCACCGGCACGATCACCTCGGGCTCCATCTGGCCGCTGTGCCGGTTCTTGTAGTTGCGCACCGCCTCCTTGAGCATGGAATTGTACAGCTCGTAACCCACCTCACGGATTTCGCCCGACTGCTCGTCCCCCAGGATGTTGCCGGCGCCGCGGATTTCCAGGTCGTGGGTGGCCAGCATGAAACCGGCCCCCAGATCCCCCAGACCTTCCAGCGCCTCCAGGCGCTTCTGGGCGTCCACGGTCAGCACCTTGGCGTGGGGCACGATCAGATAGGCATAGGCCCGGTGGCGGGAGCGTCCCACCCGACCCCGCAGCTGGTGCAACTGCCCCAGGCCGAACTTGTCGGCCCGGTTGATGATGATGGTGTTGGCCGAGGGAATGTCCACCCCGTTCTCGATGATGGTGGTGCAGACCAGCACGTTGAACTCCTGGCGGTAGAACGACATCATGATCCGCTCCAGGCGGCCCTCCCGCATCTGGCCATGGGCCATGCCCACCTTGGCCTCCGGCACCAGCTCGCTGATCATGTTGACGGTCTTTTCGATGTCCTCCACTCGGTTGTAGAGATAGAACACCTGTCCGCCCCGGTAGATCTCCCGCAGGATGGCCTCGCGGATCTTTTGCCGGTCGAAGCGCGTGACGACGGTGCGGATCGCCAGCCGGTTGGTCGGCGGCGAGGCGATGATGGAGATGTCCCGCACCCCGGCCATGGCCATGTTGAGGGTGCGGGGAATGGGCGTGGCGGTCAGGGTGAGGATGTCCACCATGGCCCGCATGGATTTGAGCTGCTCCTTGTGCTTCACCCCGAAGCGCTGCTCCTCGTCGATCACCAGCAGGCCCAGGTCCCGGAAGCGCACATCGCCCTGCAGCAGCCGGTGGGTGCCGATCACCACATCCGCCGTGCCGCTGGCCAGGGCGTCCACCACCTGCTTCTGCTCCAGGGGGCTGCGGAACCGCGACAGCAGACCCACCCGCACCGGATAGGGCTTCAACCGCCGGGAGAAGGTCTCGAAATGCTGCTGGGCCAGAATGGTGGTGGGCACCAGGATCGCCACCTGCTTGCCGTCCATCACCGCCCGAAAGGTGGCCCGCAGGGCCACCTCGGTCTTGCCGAAGCCCACGTCGCCGCACACCAGCCGATCCATGGGGCGGGGGGAGGCCATGTCCTCCAGCACCTGCTGGATGGCGGCCGCCTGGTCCGGGGTCTCCTCGAACGGAAACGCCGCGGCGAATTCCTGGTAGAGCGCGTCGGGACCCGAAAAGGCGAACCCCGGCGTCGCCTCCCGCAAGGCCTGGAGGCGCACCAGTTCCCCGGCCATTTCCAGGATCTTCTTGCGGGCCTTCTCCCGGGTTTTTTCCCACTTGCCGGCCCCCAGCTTGTCCAGCACGGCCCCGTCGGCGCCGCTGTACTTGCCGACCCGGTCCAGGTTCTCCACCGGCACATAGAGCTTGTCGTCGTCGGCGTAGCGGACCAGCAGGAAGTCGTTCTTGATCTCCCCCACGCTCAGGGTGGTCAGGCCGGCGTAGCGGCCGATGCCATGATCGGCGTGGACCACCAGGTCGCCGTCCTTGAGATCGGCGAAACCGGCGATGAGCTGATCCAGGTAACGTTGGTCCAGATGCCGCCGCCGCACCCGGGTGCCGAACACCGCCTCCTCGGTGATCAGGGCCAGGCGCAGGCCCGGATGGAGAAAGCCGCCGCCCAGATCCCCCACCGCCAGATGGGCCACCCCGGGGCTGCCCTGGAGGACCCGATCCCAGTTGGGCACGTCCTTCACCGGCAGCCGCTTGTCCTCCAGCAGCTCCCGCAGCCGTTCCTTCTGGCCCACGGTGCGCACCGTGAAGCAGACCCGCAGGCCCTGCTGCCAGGCCTCCTTGAGGAAATTCGCCACCAGATCCATCACCGTGTTGCGGGCCGGTTGCCGCAACAGGTGGAAGGCCGGCACCTCCTGAAAACCGAAATTCAGCAGGCCCGCCCTGGGCTCCTTGTGGATGATCAGGGGCGGAAAAGCGCCGAAGGCGCTCTGCAGCGCCTGGGGGGACAGATGAAAATCCTCCGGGTCCAGACAGCGCCGGCCCTGTTCCACGGCCAGGGCCTGCTGTTCCCGGATCTCCCGGTCCCGCTCCAGGACCATGTCGCCGAACCCCGGGCACAGCACAAAGCGGGCGCCGGCCGGGAGATAATCGCACAGGGTTTCCATGCGCTCGTGGAACAGGGGCAGGAAATGCTCCATGCCCTGGTGGGGCAGCCCCTGGGACACCGCCCGGTACAGTTCGTCCTCCACCGCCAGCCCGCCGAAGCGGCGGCGGTAGTTGGTGCGGAACCGGGTGATGGTCTCGGCGTTGAGGATCACCTCCCGCATGGGCAGGACTCCCACCCGGGGGATCTCGTCGGTGGAGCGCTGGGTGACCGGATCGAAGATGCGCAGGGTCTCCACCTCGTCGCCGAACAGCTCGATCCGCACCGCCTCCTCGTGGCCGGGGGGATAGAAGTCCAGAATGCCGCCCCGCACGGCGAATTCCCCCGGCTCCGACACCTGGCTGACCGCCTGATAGCCGGCCTCCACCAGATAGGAGCGGAACGCGGTCAGGTTCAACTGATCGCCCACCGCCACCGAAAACCCGTGGCGGGTCAGCATCTCCCGGGGAGGCAGGCGCTGCATCAGGGCGTTGGGGGTGGTCACCACCACCGCCCGGTTGTGCCCCTGGGCGTCCTCGCTGCGGATGGGTCCCTCCCGGGACATCTGGGCCAGCCGGAACAGGGTGGCGATCCGTTCCGCCACCAGGGGTCCGAAGGGCGACAACGGCTCGAACGGCAACACCTCCCAGGCCGGAAAATGCAGCAGATCCGGCAGGGTGGGGGCATCCTGGAGAAAGAACAGCAGCTCCCGGAACAGCGCCTCGGCCTCGCCGGCGGCGGGCGCCACCAAAACCAATGGTTTGTCCGAGTCCCGGGCCATCAGGGATGTCACCCAGGCCAGGGCGCTGCCGGACAGGCCGGCGAGGCCGGGGGGCGGCCCCGAACTGGAGGGAAGCAGCGGGGCGGCGATCTCCCCGAACATGCGGGAGAGTTCCATGAATTTCATCGGGTTCCAATCCGTGGATGGTGCGGGTTGCCGGCGCGGGGGCCGTGATGGGGTTACCGATAAGATACAGGTTATGGAATGATCATTGATCCTCGGAGATCAATGGCCGACAACAAGACAATATGATCCGGACGGCAGCCGGAGTGAACAAAGCTGTCATTCGAGTCCCAATGACTCTGAATGGATGGGGGATGCCTCCCTCCACCCTCCCACCGATGAAAGCCGGTTTCCGGAGGTAACGCGCCCACGAACCGGGAAACCTGTCGACCAAGAGGCCTTCCCGACCCTTCGGCCGGGGAGTGTATGGAGGAGGGGGTGGGTTGTCAAAGGATTTCGCACGGCGCCGGTCGGCCCTCCCCGCCGGGCCGGGAAGGGGGTATTCTGGCGACCTCGGAAGGGATATCGCAGTGGCAGTGGCGGCCAGGGAGGCTTTCGTGAACGCAATCTTCTACCTGCTGGTCCTCGGCGCGTTCGTCGCCGCCGCTTTGGCCCAGGGGGGCTGGAACGGGCAGGGCGCCGCGCCCATGGCGGCCCTCAACATCGCCATGGTGGAATCGGCCAATGGCGCGGTCACCCTGGCCCTGGGCATGGTGGGCATGATGGCCCTGTTTCTCGGCCTGATGAAGGTGGTCGAGGCCGGCGGTGGACTGGCCATGCTGGCGCGGCTGATCCGTCCCCTGATGGTGCGACTCTTTCCCCAGGTGCCCGGGGACCACCCGGCCATGGGGGCCATGATCCTCAACATCGCCGCCAACGTCCTCGGCCTGGGCAATGCCGCCACGCCCTTCGGCATCCGCGCCATGCAGGAGCTGGACACGCTCAATCCCCATCCCGGTACCGCCACCAATGCCATGGCGCTGTTCCTGGCCATCAACACCGCCAGTGTCACTCTGCTGCCCACCGGGGTCATCGCCCTGCGGGCCGCCGCCGGTTCCGCCGATCCGGCCGCCGTGCTGCCCACCACCCTGTTCGCCACGGTCTGCTCCACGGCGGTGGCCATCCTGATGGCGTTGTGGCTGCAGCGCCTCTTCAAGGCGCCGGCGACCGGATCGGGCGCGGGCGCGGCTCCCGCCGTGGCGGCCGGAGCCGTGGAAAATCCGGCCGAGCTGCGGGCCGTGGCCCGGGGCTATCCCCTGGGGGTCTCCCTGCTGGCCCTGGGCGGCCTGCTGGCCCTGGTGCCCCTGACCATCGTCCATGGCGCCCGCATCTCCCACTGGCTGCTGCCGGGCTTCATGCTGGGCCTACTCACCTTCGGCGTGCTGCGCCGGGTGCGGATCTACGAGGTGTTCGTGGAGGGCGCCCGGGAGGGGTTCGACGTGGCCTTGCGGATCATCCCCTATCTGGTGGCCATCCTGGTGGCGGTGGGGTTGTTCCGGGCCAGCGGCGCGCTGGGGGTGCTGGTCGATGCCCTGGATGGGGTCACCGCGCCCCTGGGGCTGCCCGGCGCCGCCCTGCCCATGGTGCTGCTGCGGCCCCTGTCCGGCTCGGGGGCCTATGGGGTGATGAGCGCCATCATCCAGGATCCCGCCATCGGTCCCGACAGCTACGTCGGAATGCTGGTCTGCACCATCCAGGGGTCCACCGAGACCACCTTCTATGTGCTGGCGGTCTATGCCGGCGCCGTGAGGGTGCGCAACCTGCGCCATGCCCTGACCGCGGCCCTGATCTCCGATCTGGTCGGGGTGGTGGCGTCGGTGGCCATTTGCCGCTATCTTTATGGTTAGAATTGGATTCAGAATCGGACCTTGCCGTTACGAACCAGGAGAACAGCCGTGAGCCGCAAGATGCGCAGGGCCCAGGAGGCCCAGGCCCGCCGGGGCGGGGGACACCGCAAGGGGCGGATCGGGGATCTGGACCAGCACCTCCAGTCCCTGTTCCGCAGCGGCATGGAATGTCAGCAGCAGCGGGATTGGCCAGCGGCGGCGGGCCATTACGAGGAGGCCCTCACGCTCAGGCCCGACCAGCCGGCCTTTCTGGTCAACCTGGGCATGGTGCTGTATGCCATGGGCCAGCGGGAGCGGGCCGAGGGGTTGTGGCATCGGGCCATCGCCGTCGAGCCCGACCAGGCCGCGCCGTTCATTTTCCTGGGCAGCGCCGCCCTGGACAAGGGCCATATGGATCAGGCCGTCGCCCTCAACCGCAAGGCGCTGCTGCTGGAGCCGGACAATATCCTGGCCCACAACAACCTGGGGGTGGCCCTGCGGCGCATGGGAGATCTGGACGGCGCCCTGCGGGCTTTGGATCGCGCCGTGGCCCTGGCGCCCCGCCATGCCGAGGCCTGGGCCAACCGCGGGGCGGTGCTGCAGGATCGCGAAGACTGGACCCGGGCCGAGGACAACTACCGCAAGGCCCTGGACCTGCTGCCCGGGCATCCCGGCCATGCCTTCAATCTGGCCGACCTCCTGGAACGCGGCCATCGCCTGGACGAGGCCCGGGCCGTGCTGACCCGGGCGCTGGAGCGCAGCCCCGGCCATGGGGAGCTGCAGTTGATCCTGGCCCGGGTGGAGCGGCGCCAGGGCGATCCCCAGGGCGCCTTGCGGCGTCTGGAGGCCCTGGGCCGCATCCCCGGCGCTCTCTGGCCCATTCCCAGGGAGATCTGTTTCGAGCTGGGGCGGCTGTACGACCAGCTGGACCGACCCACCGAGGCCCTGGCCGCCTTCACCGACGGCCATCGGTTGCAGACGCGAGACTGGCAGTTCCAGTCCGCCAACCCCGGGCGTTTCATGGGCGAGGTGGAGATGCTGAGCCATTACTACCGGGGCCTGAAACCCCAGCCCCCGGGCCCGCCGGGGCCGGACCAGACGCCACTGTTCATCGTCGGCTTTCCCCGTTCCGGAACCACCCTGCTGGGCCGCATGCTGGACGCCCGTTCCGACATGACCGTGGTGGTGGAGTCCTCCACCAGCGCCGATCTGCTGGCCACCCTGCCCGGCAAGGGACCGCTGTTTCCCCGCAAGCTGGCCGCCCTGAATCCGGCGGCGCGGGACCGCCTGCGGGCCGACTATCTCGCCCGCCTGCGGGCCGCCCATGGCGGGGAGGTCAAGGGGCGGCTGGTGGATCAGCAGCCCTTCAACATGGTCTGGTTGGAGCTGATCACCACGCTGTTTCCCGGCGCGCCGATCCTGTTCATGCAGCGACATCCCTGCGATGTCTGCCTGAGCTGTTTCATGCAGGACTTCCAGCCCAACAAGGCCACGGCCCATTTCGCCACCCTGGCGACCACGGTGGAACTGTACGCCCGGATGATGGAGTTGTGGTGGCTGATGCTGGACAGGCTGACGCCCAACGTCAAGATCGTCGGCTACGAGAACCTGGTCACCAATCCGGACCAGGAACTGGGCTGGCTGACCCAATACCTGGGCATTGGCTGGGATCCAGCCATGCTGGACTTCCACCAGCGCCCCCGGCGGACCATCACCACCGCCAGCTATCAACAGGTGACCCGCCCCCTCTACCAGGAATCCCGCGGCCGTTGGCAGCGCTACGCCTTCGCCCTGGAACCCCACATGGACCGCCTGCGACCGCTGATCGGCCGGCTGGGGTATCCGGCGCCTTGATCCGGCGCTGGATCATTGATTCCTCGGTCGGATCGAAGATTACCGATGAAAGCCGCGAAGCGGCTTTCATCGGTGGAGGGTGGATGGGGAGGCCTCCCCCATCCATCAAGGTCAGGGGCTAGCGGGCGGCTTCGGTGGCGACATGCCCGGCGAAGGAGACAAGGAAAGATCTCAGGCTCGTCATTTCGGACAAGTTGCCGAACTCCCCGGTCGTTTCGGCGGTTCTGGGAGAAAGCACTACCGATGCAGTGGTATCGAGTTGTTCCCGCATCAGCTTTTTGCAAAGAATGTCGTACCGATCCGCGCAGGAGGCATCCTTGAATTCAGGGAATACGGGAAAATGTGGGGAGCGGTCCTTGACCGGGTTCCGGGAGCCATTGCACTCCTCGACCAGCATCAACCATCCCACGAAGGGTCTCTGGGAATCACCAAACGCCCCTTCCCTGAAGGCCGTCCAGAGGTCAATCGCCGTGCCGATGGCTTCCTCGGTCCGGTTGTTGAAATTATTGCCAAAAGACGGTCCCACCTGGCTTTTGAACTCCAGGGCGGCAATCAGCCGGCCATCATTCATCACCAGCATATTGAGGTGGACCCCATCGTCAAGACAATTTCAACCCCAGGATAAGCTCTGAACCGGATGCTCCATTGTTGTTGGAAACTCCTGGTACCACCCACTTGGGCGGCACCATACAGCTTGCGTTTG
>PEAP01000128.1 GCA_002753665.1 Magnetococcales bacterium DC0425bin3 | reverse complement strand
GCCCTTGACCCGGTGATTACCGTGGAAGTCGCGTTGCGACTTCCAGAGGATCGAAGTTCGCCTCGGGGGGGGGGCCGGGCGGGCCGCCAACCGACGTTGGCGGCCCGCCCGGGGCACAGCAGGAGGTCAGCCGCGGCCCAGGCGGGCCTTGTACTGGGCGACCTGATCCTTCATGCGCTTGGGCAGGCGATCGCCCACCTTGCCCATGTAGTTGTCCAGGTCTTCCAGTTCACCGGCGAAGGCGTTCACATCCACCTTGAGGAGTTCCTGGAGGTCCTCGGCGGGGATGTCGAGACCGGTGAGATCCAGGTCCTGGGGCTTGGGCATCAGGCCAATGGGGGTCTGGATGGCGTCGGCCTTGCCTTCGACCCGCTCGCACATCCACTTCAGCACCCGGCTGTTGTCGCCGAAACCGGGCCACAGCCACTTGCCCTTGTCGTTCTTGCGGAACCAGTTGACGTAGAAGATGGCCGGGGCCTTGTTGCCCAGCCGATCGCCCATCTTGAACCAGTGGTTCCAATAGTCGCCGACGTTGTAGCCGCAGAACGGCAGCATGGCCATGGGGTCGCGGCGCAGGGCGCTCTTGACATCCAGGGCGGCGGCGGTGGGCTCGGAGGCGGCGGTGGCGCCCATGAATACGCCGTGGTCCCAGTTCATGGCCTGATGGACCAGGGGCATGACCCGGGTGCGACGGCCGCCGAAGATGAAGATGTCGATGGGCACGCCTTCGGGATTTTCCCAATCGGAGCAGATCACCGGGCATTGGCTGGCCGGGGCGGTGAAACGGGCATTGCCGTGGGCGCCCACCTGTCCGGAGGCGGGAGTCCAGTCCTTGCCCTTCCAGTCGATGCCGTGGGTGCAGGGCACGTCCATGCCTTCCCACCAGACATCGTTGTCGTCGGTCAGCACGCAGTTGGTGAAGATGGCGTTGGCGCGGATGCTGTCCATGGCCATGGGGTTGGAGTTGTAGCTGGTGCCCGGGGCCACGCCAAAGAATCCCGCCTCGGGGTTGATGGCGTAGAGGCGACCATCGTCCTTGATTTTCATCCAGGCGATGTCGTCACCCAGGCATTCGGCCTTCCAGCCCTTGATGGTGGGCTGCAGCATGGCCAGGTTGGTCTTGCCGCAGGCGCTGGGGAAGGCGGCGGCGATGTGAAAACGCCGTCCGGCCGGGTTGGTGAGGCGGACGATCAGCATGTGTTCCGCCATCCAGCCTTCCTTGTGGCCCATGGCCGAGGCGATGCGCAGGGCGAGGCACTTCTTGCCCAGCAGGGCGTTGCCGCCGTAACCGGAACCGAAGGACCAGATCAGGTTCTCTTCCGGGAAATGGGCGATGTATTTCTTTTCGATGGGGGCGCAGGGCCACACGCCGTTGTCGGCCTGGCCGGGGGCCAGGGGCTTGCCCACCGAATGCAGGCAGGGGATGAATTCACCGGTGCTGCCCAGGGTGTCCAGCACCCTGGTGCCGACCCGGGTCATGAGGTGCATGTTGGCCACCACATAGGGGCTGTCGGTGACCTGCACGCCGATCTTGGCGATGGGGGAGCCGATGGGACCCATGGAGAAGGGGATGACGTACATGGTCCGCCCCTTCATGCAGCCCTGATACAGGCCGCGCATGATGGTTTTCAGCTCGTCGGGGGCAAGCCAGTTGTTGGTGGGACCGGCATCCACCTTGTTCTTGGTGGAGATGTAGGTGCGGTCCTCCACCCGGGCCACGTCGGAGGGGTCGGAACGGAACAGATAACTGTTCGGCCGTTTGGCTTCGTTCAGTTTGGTGGCCAGTCCGGCATCCACAAGCAACTGCATCATGTGGTCGTATTCGGCCTTGGTGCCGTCACACCAGGCCACGTCGGAGGGTTGGCACATGGCCTGGACTTCGCTCACCCAGGCCTGGAGTTTCTTATGATTGCCCATTGCGTATTCCTTGCTGTCCCTCTAGGTGGTCTATTGATGGGTCGAACCGGAACTTATTACCGATGCAAGTCGCGGAGCGGCTTTCATCGGTGGAGGGTGGAGGGTGGCCTCCCCCATCCATCAAAGTTAATGGGTTGGAAATATAACACGACTGGACCAGGTGATACGACGTGCTGCGGCAAACGACTCGAACTGCTTGCGGCCCTCCTTGGGGGGCCGACGGGCGGCAAGAATAATCCGCTTCGAAAGCGGGACTCAAGGAAAATAATTGGTTTTTCGGCTCGTTCCGCGCAGATTCGGTGGTGAGGTGCAAGGTGGTGCCCGCGCCCGGACTTGAACCGGGACGGCCTGAGCCGACAGATTTTAAGTCTGTTGCGTCTGCCTTTCCGCCACGCGGGCCTCCCGCCACCCTCCACCGATGAAAGCCGCTTGCCGGCTTCCACGGTAATCCAGTGGCAGCATAGCCGATTCGAGGTGGAGCCGGCCATGGCGTATCGAGCGCGGTTGCGGGAGCGGGGGATTCTTGTATAGGGTGCTGACAGTCTCTCACCGCCCGAGGAGTTCGCCGCCATGAGCAAGAATCAGCCCTTTCCCCTGGAATGGGGACCCGCCACCCGGGCCCTGCGGGTGGGCGACCGGCCCACCGGGGAACGGGAAAACAGTGCGCCGATCTTTCTGACCTCCAGTTTCATCTTCGAATCCGCCGCCCAGGCCCAGGCGGTGTTCGCCGAAACCGAGGACGGCAACGTCTACAGCCGCTTCACCAATCCCACCGTCACGCTGTTCGAGGAGCGGCTGGCGGCCCTGGAGGGGGGGGAGCGGGCCCTGGCCACCGCCAGCGGCATGGCGGCGATCACCATGGTGTTCCTCGGGCTGCTGTCGGCGGGGGATCATGTAGTGGTGAGCCGCGGGGTGTTCGGCTCCACGTCCAACATCGCCAAGGGGATTCTGCCGCGGTTCGGCATTCAGGTGAGCCGGGTGGATCTGTCGGACCCGGAGCAGTGGCGGCAGGCCATCACCCCCCGGACCCGGCTGTTCTTCCTGGAAACTCCCGCCAATCCCACCCTGGAGATGGCGAACCTTCCGGAACTGTGCGCCATCGCCCGGGACCATGGCATCCTGGTGGCGGTGGACAACGTTTTCTGCACGCCGATTCTGCAACGTCCCATCGAACTGGGCGCCGACCTGGTGGTGCAGTCCGCCACCAAGTACCTGGACGGCCAGGGGCGGGTGCTGGGCGGGGCGGTGGTGGGGTCCGAACGTCTGATCATGACCCAGCTCTATCCCATGCTGCGCAATACCGGGCCGTCCCTGTCGCCGTTCAACGCCTGGATCCTGCTCAAGGGGATGGAGACCCTCCACCTGCGCATGGAACGCCACTGCCGCAACGCCCTGGATGTGGCCCGCTTCCTGGAGCAGAATTCCCGGCTGGCCGGCCGGGTCCGCTATCCGGGCCTGCCCTCCCATCCCCAGCACCAACTGGCTGCCCGGCAAATGCAGGGCTTTGGCGGACTGGTCTGTCTGGAGCTGGACGGCAAGGCTCAGGCCCAGCGTTTCATCGACGGCCTGGAAATGATCACCATCACCGCCAATCTGGGCGACAGCCGCACCCTGGTGACCCATCCCGCCACCACCACCCACGGCCGTCTGACCCCGGAGGATCGGGCCGCCGCGGGCGTCAGCGATGGTCTGGTGCGCCTGTCCATCGGCCTGGAGGATGTGGAGGACATCACCCGGGACCTGCAACGCAGCCTGGAGCGGCTCTGACGCGCTGGACCCGAAAGCCCGCCCGGTGGTTGTCATGGGGGAGGTCTCCAAGGCGTTCCGGTCCTCATCATGAAACAGTTGACATCCTCGCCAGGATTTGCCAATGTTCACCACGGAAGCCGGGAAGCGGCTGCCAAGCGTGCCGGAGTGGCGGAACTGGTAGACGCACCAGACTCAAAATCTGGCGCTGGCAACAGCGTGTGAGTTCGAGTCTCACCTTCGGTACCATCCATGGACGCCATTTCATCGCCACACTGCAACATGCCAACTTTTCAAGTTTCCGGGTCAAGCGGTCATCCTTTCCGCGGTCATCGCCCAGGTGCCGACTGAAGAGCATTCGTGTCGTGAACCGCACCCCCCCCTGGCAGTGAGACCATGATCATGCCTTTCGGACTTGCAGGACGCAACGTCCACGCCCTGACCACCGGTTGGGTGTTGCTTCGGGCTTGGCCCATCCTCCTGCCCCTGCTGCTGCTGGGCGCCTGCGGCGGGCCGGACATCCGCACCAGTTACACCCCGGAACACCCCATCACCCGGGCCGACCCGGTCACGGTGATGGTGGAAGGCGATCCGGCCCTGGCCATGAAAGGGCAGATCGAAAATCTTCTGCTGGAACTGGGCTTCAAAGTCGTCTCGCCGGAACCTCAAACCATCCAGGCCGTCGAGGACATTCCCGGCAGCAGCTGCGTCTTTCGGGTACAACACGACAACGAGCTGGGCCAGATCTTCCACCTCACCGCCAGCATGATCCACCGGAACAACCGTGCGGTGGTCTTCACCTGGGTCTTCCGTTCCGACTCGTTCTACAAAACCTTCGACATGGCCCTGCTGCGCACCGCCATGGCTAGCCATTTCGGCACCCTGTCCGAACCGGTTCAGGTCGCGGCAACGGATCCGTCCCCGGCGGCCGCGGCCGAACCGCAGCAACCCGCGGCGGACCCGGCCACCGCACCCCGTCTGGCCACGGACCTCCTGGAAACCCTCGCGACCATCCGGCCGCCCCGGGCCCCGGACAGTGCCACCATGGAGCAGCTGATCCAACTGACCCGGCTGGCCCCGGACCATCCCCGAACCCGGGAAGCCCTGACCCTGTGGTCCGACCGCATGCTGCTGGCGGCGGAGCAGGACGTGACCGCCATGCGCTACTCCCTGCCGGAGGGCCACAGCGCTTTCGACAAATATCAGGCCGTGCAGTCCCTGGACCCCCACAATCCCCGGGTCGGACAGGGCCTGCGGGAGCTGGTCCAGCGCTACCGGACCCTGATCGACCGCACCGACAAGCCCCAGTACCGCCGCCAGGCCGAGAAGGTCCGGGCGGCGTTGGAGCTGTGGTCCCCGGCCGCCGCGCCCTGATCCGCGCCGCCCCCCATGAAACACCCCACCCCCCGGGCCGCCCGCAAACAACGCCGCCGGCAGCGCCAAGCCCCCGGGATCGGCCCTGCCCCCGCGGCCCTGCTGCCCGGACAACAATGCGCCAGCCTGGTCACCAGCGCCGAGCAGACCCTGGACCGGGGTGACTCCAACCGGGCCCGGGAGCTGTACCTCATGGCCCTGGCGCTGCGCCCCCGGGAGCCGACCCTGCTCAACGCCCTGGGCCTGCTCGAAACCGCCACCGGCGCCCACGCCGCGGCCATCGACCATTTCCGGGCGGCCCTGGCCGCCCTGCCTCCCGGAACGCCGCCGACCACCCGGGCCCAGTTGATCAACAATCTCGGCTGGGCCTGCTGGCAGCAAGGCGACACCGCGGCCGCCGCCGATACCTTCGTCGCGGCCCTGTATCAGGATCCGACCCTGGCCGGCGCCCACAACAATCTGGGCCTGGTCCGGAACGCCCAGGGGCGCGCCGCCGAGGCCCTGGCAGCCTTCGATCGCGCCGTGGCGTTGGACCCCCGCCAGGTCCAGGCCCATGAAAATCGGGCCAGCCTGCTGCACCGCCTGGGCCATCTGGAGGCCGCCCTGGAGGCCTGCCAGACCGCCCTGTGCCTGGACCCCGGCGCAGTGGACACCCTGGTCAACCTGGGCGTGATCCTCCAGGGACTGGACCGGGTGGAGGCCGCCGAAACCGCCTTCCGCCAGGCCCTGCGGCGCAATCCCGGCCATCCGGGGGCCCACCTGAACCTCGGCTACACCCTGCTGCTCCAGGGGCGCTTCCGGGAGGGCTGGCGGGAACACGAGTGGCGCTGGCGGGATCCCCAGGCCCGGCCGTTCCTGCGGACCTTCTCCCAGCCGGTCTGGGACGGTTCGCCCCTGAACGGCGCCACCCTCCTGGTCCATGCCGAACAGGGCTTCGGCGACACCCTCCAGTTCGTCCGCCTGCTGCCCCTGGCGGCCGCCCGCGGGGCCGGCCGCCTGGTGCTGGAGTGCCAGCCATCCCTGCAAGCCCTGCTCGCCGGCCTGGCGGACCAGGTGGTGGCCCGGGGCGCCCCCCTGCCCCCCTGCGACCGCCAGATTCCTCTCCTTGGCCTGCCCCTGGTGCTGGGCATCGACGACGCCACCATTCCAAGCCCCGCAGGCTATCTGCCCCGACCGCCACCGGACCGCTCCCGGCCGTCCCCGGCCATCGGGCTGGTCTGGCAGGGCGGGGCCGAGTCGCCCACCCGCCAGGCGCGGTCCATCCCCTTCGCCCTGTTGGAGCCGCTGCTGCGCGCCCTGCCCCAGGCCACCTGGGTCAGCCTGCAGACCGGCCCCGCCGCCACCGACCCGGAGGCCCACCCCTGGGCCGCCGCCCTGGAACGCCCGCCCCTGCCGGATTTCGCCGCCACGGCCCGGGTCATGGCCGGCCTGGACCTGATCGTCACCATCGACACCGCCGCGGCCCACCTGGCCGGTGCCCTGGGCTGCCCGGTCTGGACCCTGCTGCCCCGGCCGGCGGACTGGCGCTGGTTGCGCCAGGGGGAGACCAGCCCCTGGTATGACCGCATGGGCCTGTTTCGCCAGATGGTTTCCGGACAATGGCCAGATGTGGTGACGCGGGTTGTGTCAGCGCTAACGGCTAAATTTTCCTGAACCGTCCCAGACCCCCCGGGGACGCCCTCCCCGGGGGGAACGGAACAGCCATCATGACCGTGCAAGCCGAGCGCCGGCTTCCATCGGTGGAGGACAAGCCCAGGAACAGCAGGTTCAGTGGGCCGGACTGGCGGCTCCGGACTGGCTGGCGGCGATTTCCCGGCGCACCTCGTCCATGTCCAGCTCCCGGGCCTTGGTCACCAGCTCCACCAAGGCCTTGGCGGGCAACATGCCGGGTTGGGAATAGATGATGATCTTGTCGCGGAAGATCATCAGGGTGGGGATGGATTGGATGCCGAAGGTGCCGGCCAGTTCCCGCTCCTGATCGGTGTTGACCTTGGCGAACACGGCATCGGGAAAGCGCTCGGAAACCTGCTCGAAGATGGGGCCGAAGGCCTGGCAGGGACCGCACCAGGCGGCCCAGAAGTCGATGATCACCAGGCCGTGATCCGCGATGATTCCTTCAAAATTGTCCTTGGTCAGCTCGACGGTCGCCATCAGGGGTCTCCTTTCTGCCGCGTAGTTATAAAGCAAAATCCACCGCCGGTCACTCCCTCACCTCCCCCCAGGCCGCTCCCGCCCCCGTCACCCGGTCCCGGGGATGGCGCTCCAGCAGTTCCAGCGCCGGGTCGGACAGCAACGCCCGGCCGCCCTGGTAGGACTTCAGCACCACCCGCCAGGCCCGCCCCGGGGCTGGCAGCCAGGTCCACAGGGCGAAGGCACGAGGTTCCGGACCGGCGAAAAAGGTCCCCAGGGGCTGCTCGATTGGCGGACCATCCCCAACGGGCCAGCGATACAGCACACCCTGCACCCCGGCCATGTTGGAGTCCCGGGGAGCGGTCTTGAGGGAGCGGGCGGTGAGATGGAGCTTGAGGAACATCCCGCCCGGCAAGGCGGTCGCGGCGGACGGCGGAGCGGCCGGGTCGCCGCCGTGGCTGAGCAGGAAATCGTTAACGCTAACCGTTAGAGTTTCGCTGCTCTCCGCCGCCTTCCCGCCGCTCCACTGCACCCAGGTCGGATCCGGCAGCGGCTGCCGCACCCGCTGGATGGGCTCTGGTCCCACCCAGTAGAGGTCGGTCAGATAATGGGTGATACGGTGCCAGCGCACCCCGTGGCGCAGCATCAGGGGATGGTCATCGAGCAATCGGAAATAGAACGGATCCACCCGCAGGCGGTCGGCGGACCAGGAGCTGTCGTTGAGCTTGCGCCAGTCCACCAGCAGAAAGCCCGGATCGGTCACCGTGCCCTTGAAGGGCCGCACCGACCAGCCCGGCGCATCGGCCAGCAACAGCCCCAGCAACCGTTCGCTGCGGGGGCCGGCATGGACCACCCGCTGCTCCGGGGGCAGGGACTCCCCGGTCTGTCGCAACAAGGCGGCCACCTTCAGAAAGGGATCGTTGCCGTTGCGGGCCAGTTGGTGCGAAATGGCCGCCACCGCCCCGTTGCCGGCGCCCAGCACCAGCAGCCCCGCCGGGGCCGCCAGGGCCCCCCAACGCAGCCACCGGCTGGCCCGCCCCC
>PEAP01000127.1 GCA_002753665.1 Magnetococcales bacterium DC0425bin3 | reverse complement strand
CTTGACCTGCACGGTCCCCTGCACCCCCCCCCACGTTGGTGGTCACCTTGTCCCCCTGGCCCTTGACCTTCTGGGTGACACCGCCGGAGACGTTGGTGTTCAAGTCGGTGTTGCCCTGGATCTGCACGGCGTTGTCCCCCACAGCTTGGCCTTGCAGGGTGGGGGTTTGCAGGGGCGCCGCCAGGGCGACGGTCGCACCGAGACCGACGGCCAGGGACAGGATGGATTGCAGCAGCGTTTTATTCATCGAGGTTCCTGTTCGATTCCAAAGAGGTTGAGGCCTTCCCCATCCATCCAACAAAGCTATTTGCCCTGGATGCCGCCGATATTCAACTGGGACTCGTTGCCCTTGCCCTCGACGCTGTTGACCACCCCGCCCTGCACGTTGGTATTGACCCGGGTGTTGCCCATGATCTGGGCGGACCCCTGCACGCCGCCGACATTGGTGACGGCCTTGTTGCCTGCGCCCTTGACGTTCTGGGTGACCCCGCCCTGCACGTTGGTGTTCAGGTCGGTATTGCCCTGGATCTGGACGGCATTGGCGCCCGAGGGTTGGGACTGCAAGGGCGCGGCAACGGCCGTACCGGCCAGCGCAACGGCGAAAAGGCACCCAGCAACGACGATTTTCATGATGGTATTCTCCTCGTGTATGGTTATTCGACAATCCCCAACCCGGTTGCGTTCACCAGCCACCGATACGAACCGTTCCCACCCCGTCGACCTGGACCCACGGGCGCTCGATCGCCCGTTCCAGGGCCACGGTTCCGACCCCCTGGATGGCCACCCGGGCCACCCGGGCCACGCCGCCGACCTGAATGGTGCCGGATCCGGCGACGGTGGCGTCGAGGGTCTCCAGGCGGCTGGTGGCCACCCGCACCTCCCCGCTGCCGTTGACGGAGGCCACCAGGGCATCGTCGACGCGGGCGGCATGGAGGGTCCCGGAGCCCTGGATGAGCAATTGCGCCGACCGCACCCGACCGATCCGGGCCGCGCCGGCGGCCAGGGACAACGCCAGGGGGCCGTCGGTATCGCCGATCTGCCAGCTGCCCCCCGCGGCGGTGATCTTCAGCGGCAGATGCCGCGGCACCCGAAGCTCCAGCGGCGGCAGCGGCGCGGAGGACGCTGTGACCGCCGCGCCGGGGCCGCCGATGGTCACGGCAACGCTGTTGTTGGAACCCGATTGGGTCACGGTGACCCCACCGGAGGCGAACGTCCCGCCCCCGACCACCGCTTGCCGCGGAGCAATGCACAGGGTGTCGTGATCGATCTCGAAACGATAGGCCTGGCGGGCGGCATCGCTGGCCAGCCATTCCACCGCGGACTGGTCTTCCGTGACGGTGATGGTCACCCGGGCCACGATGCCGTGCAGTTCGACGGCGCGCACCGCGAAGCGGGTGGCCTCGGCGGACCAGGCCGGCACGGCCAACGCCAGCCACAGGAGGCAACTGGACGGCAGGCTCCAGCGGGCGGGCAGCAGGCTCCAGCGGGCCGACCGCGTCGGTGCCCGCCTCACCGCTCGACCTTGACGAATTCCACGCGCCGATTCTCCGCGGCCGTGGGCCGGTTCTTGAACAGGAGCCGCACGGACCCCTCGCCCTGCACGGTCATGCGGCCGGGGTCGATCTGGAACCGCTCGACCAGATAATCGCGCACCGCCTCGGCGCGTTGCCGTGAGAGAACCCGGTTGGTGGCCACGCTGCCGGTGATGTCCGTATGCCCGCTGATGGCGAGATCGAGGCTGGTCTTCTGCTGCAGGGCCATGCCGACCGGGTCGAGATAGCGTTTGGCGGCCTCGGTCAATTGCGCCGAGCCGATCCGAAAGGTCAGGGGCAGGGCCAGGTTCTTCCGGGGCCGAGGCCGTTCGACGGCATTGCCCTGGACCGAAGCTGCGGGCAGGGCGCTGGCCTGTTCGGAAGGAGCCGCGGACGGGGCGCTGGCCTGCTCGGAAACGGGGGCCGCCGCCGGCGGTCCGGCGGCCGTTCCCACGTCTGGAGCGGATGAGGAAGGCGCGGCCGTCGCCGGGGTCGCACCGGGAATGACGATGGCCCGGGTCTTGACCAGGCTGCGGTATTTGACCTGCGGCTGTTCGCCCAGGGCTTCCAGAACATCCGCCGCCGTGGGAGGTTCCTGGAACAGCGTGGTGCCGACATCGCCGTCCGCCCCGGCGGCACCGGGCTGCAGGAACCAGAAGGTCCCCAGGAGGACGCCCAGCACCAGGGCCCGGGACCGGATGCGCGCCCTGTCGGTCCGCTTGCCGTTCATGAGATCGATCTCCGCGAGAGTTGTCCGGCCAGCACCATCAGCCCCGCACCGCCTTGATGGGAAACACGCTGGGCTTGCGGCGTTTGCCGGCCTTTTCCAGGTCCACCAGGTAGGAATCCCAGAGATTGTCCCGGTCCACGCACAGTTCCCACAGCACATCCCAGGAATAGACGCCGGTATCGTGGTCGTCGTCGAAGGCCAGCTTCACCGCATAGCGCCCCACCGGGGTGATGGCGCGGATGCCGACGTTCAGCTTGCCATCGATCAGTTTGGCCTGGTCGGGGGTGTGCCCCCGGCAGTCGGCGCAGGGACACATCACCCGCAGGTACTCCATGGTCAGATCGAAGCTCTCCCCCGTGTTCCAGGTCAGACGCACCATCTTGTCCTTGGTCTTCTGCCGGATTTCGGTGGGAACGGGATTACTGACTTCAGCCATGAGCGTTTCCTCCCTGGATCGAGGGGGACGGTTCGGTGGGGTCGCGGCTCCGGGCGGTTTCCGTCAGGACCTCCACGACGGCCCGCCGCCGCCGGTAATCGCCATCGGCCAACAGCGCCCGCCAGTCCCCGGGTTCCGGCCGGTGGGGCGCGAGCCCCCGGCGGATCCGGTCCCGAATGGCGGCCACGGCCTCCGCTCCCAGGGCGGCGGCCCCCCGGGCCACCCCCTCCAGGGTCCGGGCGCTGTCGTCCAGGCGACCGGTGCAACACAATAACAGATCACATCCGCCCCGCAAGGCCCCCTCGGCCCGCTGGTCCAGGGTGCCCTGCAGCGCGCCCATTTCCAGGGCGTCGGACACCACCAGCCCCGGATAGCGCCAGGTCTCCCGCAGCAGCCGCACCAGGATCGCCCGGGACCAGGTGGCCGGCTGCCCGGGATCCAGCCCGCTGGCCACCAGATGGGCGGTCATCAGGGCCGGCAGCCGCCCGGCCAGGGCGCGGAACGGCGCCAGCTCCCAGCGCTCCAGCTCCTCCCGGGACCGGGGAATGACCGGCAGACTCCGGTGGGAGTCGGCCCGGGCCGCGCCGTGACCCGGAAAATGCTTGCCCATGGCCAGCACCCCGGTCCCCGCCAGCCCCTCCAGCCAGGCCCCGGCCAGGCGGATCACCTGCTCGGGCGAGCGGCCGAAGGCCCGCTCGCCGATCACCGGATCCGCGCCGGCTTCCTGGATGTCCAGCACCGGCGCGCAGTCCACGCCGATGCCCAGCACCGCCAGCTCCTGGCCGCAGAGCTGTCCCATGGTACGGGCCAGTTCCAATGCGGCGTGGGGATCCTGCTGTTCCAGTGCCCCCAAACGGCCCGGGCTGGGGAATCGGGTCAGAGGATCCCGCAGCCGCTGCACCCGGCCGCCTTCCTGGTCGATCCACAGGGTGGGCGGCGGGGTGGCCGTGGCGCGGATCGAGGCGATCAACCCTTGGACCTGGTCGGGATCATGGATGTTCCGTGCAAACAGGATTACCCCGGCCGGACGTTCGGCGTGCAGGAAATGCCGCTCCGCGTCGGTCAGCTCCGGCCCGGACAATCCCATGACCAGACAATCCCCCGGCTCGATGATCCTGCTCATGATATCCTCGACTCCACGAACGCCCGCATGTGAAAACGGATCTGCTCCAGGGAATAGATCGACTCCCGCCCCACCGGACAGGCGGCCCGGGCGCGGCAGCCCTGGTCCAGGCACTCTCGACCCGTCTCCGCCCGCAGGTGCCAAAGACACCGTTCCAACCGCAGCCCGCCGGGGCCGAATGCCGTCACCGGACAGGCCGTCAGGCAGGGCCGGTCGGCACAGCGGACGCAGGGCGATGGCGACGACCGACGCACCGGCGCCGGCCAGCGGTGGGGCAGCAGCAGGGCGCCGCGATAGGCATGCCAGAGGCCGTGGCGGGGATGGATCAACAGGCCCAGGGGCGAGTCGAACACGCTGTCGGCGCGTTTGGCCCAGGTGGGAAACGGCCAGAACGGCGGCCCGTCGAAGGGAAAGCAGACCCCCACCCCCAGCGCGGCGGCCACCCGGGACAGGTGGCTCCGGGTCCAGTGGTCCAACGGGTGAACGGGATCGGCGGGATCGGGGTCGTTGCGGAAGGGATCCCAAAGGGTCCCGCCCAGATGTCCCACCAGCAGGATGGTGCCCGGCCGGAGGACGCCGTCGATCAGGGGCACCTGGTCCCCGGCCTTGGGCCAGAACCAGCCCCGCTCCACCAGACCCAGGGGGGTCAGGGCGGCCCGGACCGCGCTGAGACCGCGCTGCATCAGGAGCCGGGCCGCCGGTCGGCCACCGGATGGGGGGTCAGGGCGTAGAGATCCCGCCGCAGGGTATCGGGCCAGCCCCGGGGCAGGTAGACCAGCAGGGGCAGGATCTGCACGATATAGATGCCATCATAGCCGTATTCGAACAGGCTGATGGCCAGGAAGGTGGTGACGACGAAGCCATGGGCGATCATCTCCAGCCAGGTCTGGGGCTGCCAGTGGCACAGACGGTGCAATTTGCAGGTACGGCGCAGAAAATGGAGAAAAAAGGTGACGAACAGCACCTGGACGATGAACCGGTAATAAATCAGCAGGTCATGGGTCGATTGCACCGGCCGCTCGATGGTGGTGGGAATGCCGAACTTGTAGTTGATGGCATGGACGGCATGCCGGAGGCTGGGGCCTGGGTGTTCCAGCCAATAGCGCTGCAGGGCTTCCTCCAGCATGGCGCTGTTTCTGCCGTGGGCAACCGTGTTGATGCCGGGACCGATGGTGGCATGGCCCTCGGGGAGGAAGGCGGGGGTCTCGATGGCATGGTACCAGGCCCGCCACATGTTGTAGCCGCCGTGGTTGGACCAGACCGGCATATCGAGGCGCAGCCAATGGTTGAGGTGCCAGGGGCCGGCCAGCAGCAGCAGGGGCAGCAGCAGGAGCAGCAGCTCCCGGCGGGTCACCTGGCACAGGCGCAGGAAGAACCAGGTGCCGAACAGCACGAAGGGCAACTGGATCATGAAGAAGACCCGGGTCAGATCCGCCAGGGCCAGGGCCAAGCCGGCCAGCAGGATCCACGCCGCCCGCCCCCGGCCGGAGACCGTGCGGGAAAAATGCGCCAGACAGAAGAGGTACCCCACCATGAAGAAGATGTGGGAAATTTCGTAGATGATGGTGCCGTCCGGGGTGAGCAGCCGGGTGCAGTACAACAGGATCAGGGCCAGGACGGTGGCCAGCAGCGTCTCGAAGACGCTGTGGGCCGACAGGGAGATGGCCATGCCGAAGGCCCCCAGGGTGAAGAGCTGGAAGCTGATGTGATAATCGGGCACGGCGCCGAACACCCCCACCACCAGGAACTCCCAGACCATATGCAATGGCGACAGGGGATAGCGGAAGTCGATCAACAAATTCCAGAAGGCTTGGGGATCGTGGAACACCGCCGGATCGATGATCCGCATCACCTTGTAGACCGGAAGGCCGATGGTGCCGCGGTTGATCCACAGGGCCAGGGGGGCGAACAGCAGGAGAAACAGCCATCCGGCCAATCGACCCGGGTTTTTCGCCCACCGTTGACCAAAGATCATGGCAGCGATCCTTTCAGACCCCCATTCCCCCCTCAGGCCAGAGTTCGGGGTCGGACCCGGCCAGGGCGGCTTCGGCTGCCCGCAGGACATCGTCCAGCAGGGTGGGAGCCAGGGTTTCGATGGTGGCCCACTGGTCCGGGGGCAGCGCGGCCCGCACCTGGTCCAGCAGGGGATCGGCGCGCCGGAGGGCGGCGGCGCCTTCCCGCTCCCGGGCCAAATCCCGCAGCACCACCAGGGTGGCCAGGGCCGGCTCGCGGCGGTTCTGGGCAGTGAGGATTTCCAGCAGCAGCTTCAGCAGAAGCGATTGCCCCAGGGCATCCTCCAGCGCCCGGCCGATCTCCAGGGCGCGGCCGGCCAGCACCGTGGCCGGAATCCAATGCCCGCGGGCGGCGAGGATGCGGGCCATGAGACCCAGGGCCGCCTGTTCACCCGCCTGATTGGCCACCTCCCGTTGCAGCCCCAGGGCGGAACGGAACAACTGGAACCCGCCGGCCGCGTCGCCCCGGGCCAGGGCCAGGGATCCCAACCCCAGCAGGCAATCGGCCTCGCCGGAACGCTCCGCTAGCTCCCGGAACCGGGTCAGGGCGGCCTGCAGACAGTCCTCGGCCTGGGGCAATCGCCCGGCTCGCAGTTCGACCTCGCCCAGGCGGCGCAAACAGGCGGCTTCGCCCGCCGGGTCGGCCAGGGTCCGGAAACCGTCCAGGGCGGCCTGGTAGTCGTCCAGCGCGCTCCGGGGATCGCCGCCCTGAAAGGCTGCCTGGCCCAGGCGCATCCGGCAGACTGCCTCGCCCCGGAGGTCGCCCAGGGTTCGAAAGGCTTCCAGGGCCCGGCCCAGGGGCTCCCGGGCGGCGGGATGCAGATCGGCGAGGGCACGCAGCCCCTGTTGCAACCATTCCTGGGCTTGCCGGGCGGTCTCGGTCATCGGTTGGTTTCCGCTGGGATGGATGAGGGGGACCAGATGGACATCAGCGGTCCGGGGTTTCTTCGTCCGGAGCAGCCTCCCGGCCCCCGGGCGGGGCATCGGGAATGCTCACGGCGGGCTTGCCGGTATCGCCCTGGAACAGGCTGTGATTCCAGGATTTTTGACAGCCGCTCAGCAACGCCAGGGCCAGCAGGAGAGAGGTGAAGAACCGCATGGCGGCGCCTCGCATGGGGAGAAAGAGAAGGTCGAACGGCCGTTGAATTCATTGTTTCCCTACCCGGTGACGAGGGCAAGCGAAAAAAAACATGGACCGATGGTTGCGTTCCATGGCGGGCCTGCCGCAGAATTCCGCAGCAGGTGTCATCTTAATCCGTGAAAGTCGCTCCGCGACTTTCATCGGTGGAGGGGTGGAGGGACAGGAGTCTCCGGTGACCGTAAAACGGCTGATCCTCATTGCGGCGTTGGTGGGGCTGGGTTGCGGATACGGGGTGTATGCCTGTCGCACCCAGGCATTTCCGTTGGCCCAGTTGCGGGATCTGTACCGGTACGCGAGTTATCGGAGCTACGACTGCAACTACGACGACTGTCGATCGGTGCAGGAATATGCCATCCACCGGGAGCGGGAGGAGGTGCCCTGCACGTCACTGATCGGACCCCGCACCCTGGTGGCGCTGGCTTTTGGCCAATCCAACGCGGCCAATCAGGGCCGGGAGGCGTTCGCGCCCCGGCGAGAGGTGTACAATTATTATTACGGCCGCTGCTATCGGGCCCGGGATCCCCTGCTGGGCGCCACCGGCACCGGCGGCAGTGTCTGGAGTCGGCTGGGGGAACGTCTGGTGGAAGTCGGTCTGTATGACCGGGTGATTCTGGTCACCATCGCGGTGGGGGGCACGGCCATGGCCCGCTGGAAACCCGGGGGGGACATGCATCCCCGCATCCGGCGGGCGGTGACCGACTTGCAGAACCATGGATTGACGTTCACCCATCTGTTCTGGGTGCAGGGAGAAGAGGAGCGGCATTACGGCACCTCGGAGGCGGCCTACATCCAGGATTTTCTGGCCATGGAACAGTCCATTCGGGATCTGGGGGTGACCGCGCCGCTGTATGTGGCCATTACCACCCGCTGCAACAGTCCCGCCAATGCCACGCCGGCCATGGCCGCCACCCAGGCGGCGATTCACGCCGCCCAACGCCGTTTGCCCGACCTGCGTCCCGGCATCCACCCGGGTCCCGACGCCGACGCCATCGATTCCATGGACGATCGCCATGACGCCTGCCATTTTTCCGGCCACGGGCTGGATCGTTTCGCCACGGCCTGGCTGGAGGTGTTGCGGCGGGAAACTCCCCCCACCCCTGTCGCTCTCGGTCCACGGAACGGTGTTCCTTGACAGCGGTCCCGGGAATGGGCAGACTACCGCCACTTTGCGACCCGAAGCCCCTCTCCAGCCGTCACCCGACTGTCCCGACTGGAGCCGTTTGGACGTAGACTGGAGCCGTTTGGGCGTAAAGTATCGTGGACACCGGAAACCGGTTTCCATCGG
>PEAP01000126.1 GCA_002753665.1 Magnetococcales bacterium DC0425bin3 | reverse complement strand
CCTGGGCCGCGGCTGACCTCCGGCTGTGCCCCGGGCGGGCCGCCAACGTCGGTTGGCGGCCCGCCCGGCCCCCCCCCCGAGGCGAACTTCGATCCTCTGGAAGTCGCAACGCGACTTCCACGGTAATCACCGGGTCAAGGGCAGCGCCAGTTCCACCAGGGTCAAATCATCTTCCCGGCGCCCACTGCCGGAGTAGTCCTCCAGGGCGGCCAGCAGGCGGTCCAGATCCCCATCCCCGGCGTAGATGTCCCGCAGCACGTTCTCCATCCGCTCCTGACCGAACATTTCCCCCGCGACATCGCAGGTTTCCACGCTGCCATCGGAAAAGGCCACCAGGCGCGATCCCGCGGCGGGCTGGACGGTGCTGGCGCGGACCCGGAACGCCTTCTCGCCCACGATCCCCAGGGGCAGATTGTCCGACCCGAACCGTTGGTCGATGGTCCCATCCCCATCGAACAGCACCAGCTCCGGCAGGCCGCCGTTCCAGACCGTCACCGTCCCGTCCGGCGCCACGGCCATGAAGGCCCCGGCCAGAAACATGCCCACCGGCAGCTTGGCGTTGAGCTTGCGGTTCATCTCTCCCAGAATCTCGTCCATGGAGAACCCCTTGGCGGTCATCAGGTAGAAGATGTCGTTGACGATGGGCCCCCCCAGGCTGGCGCACAGGCCGTGGCCGGTGAAATCCCCCAGAAACACATGCTGGCCGCCGCCGGGAGGACGGGCGGACAGCAGGATGTCGCCGCAGGAAGTGGACACCGGTTCGATCAGGTAGCGGATGTTGCGGGTTTCGAAGTCGGAGACCTCCCGCATCCGGTTGATGATCTCCTCCACGAAGGCCCGTTCCTTGGCCAGGATCTCGTTTTGCCGCTGGATGTCGGAATGCAGCAGCCGCACCTCCAACATGTTGCGCACCCGCAGGACGGTTTCCACCGGATTGAAGGGCTTGGTCAGGAAATCCTTGGCCCCGGACTCCAAGGCCCGGTTGCGGGTCCGCTCGTCCTGCAGGCCGGTGAGGACCAGCACCGGAATGTAGCTGCCCCGCTCCATGCCCTTGAGGGCCTCCATCACCTGGAAGCCGTCCATGTGGGGCATGTCGATGTCCAGCAACACCAGATCCACCTGGGCGTCGGCGTAATGGGCCAGTCCCTCCCGGGGATCGGTGAAGGCCTGGACGTTGTTGAAACCGTTCTGCTTCAGCAGGGATTGCAGCATGAGGACGCTCATGCGCTGATCGTCGATGATCATGATGTGGGCCTGCAGAATGGCCTGCTGCAACGACATGGGATCCCAACCATCGCCAAATCAGTGAGGAAGCGTTTCCCTTCACTTTAGCACAAACCGTTCCTGAGCGGATTGCGAAAAAAATGTCACCAAGGGTGACGAAGATGTAAGGTTACGTTATAATCCCATCAATGCACCCATCGACCAGGCTTCCCGCCAGTCCCACGGAGCGGGGGCCCCCTGCCAGGCCGCGAACCGCATGTCGGATAAACGCCCATTTCCGCCGGAAGTCCTCCTGACTCCCCTGTTGGCCACCCTGTTTCTGGGCGGGGTGAGTCGCGTGGATTATGCGGTCTTTCACGCCATGGCGGAGGGGTTTTCGATCTTCACCGGGCTGATGCTGTTCACGGTGGCCTGGATCGGCTATCAGTTCACCCGCAACGGGTTCCTGATCTATCTGGGCAGCGGTTACCTGTGGGTGTCGCTGCTGGATTTCTTTCACCTCCTGGCCTTCGAGGGGGCCGCCACCTTTTCCCTGTTCCATCCCCACACCGCCTTGTCGCACTGGATGATCGCCCGGCTGCTGGAAGGATTCGTGCTGGCGACGGCGGTCTTCATGCGCGGTCGTTCCCCCGCCCGGGGGCGGCTGCTGATGCTGCTGGGCCTGCCGCCCCTGCTGCTGGAATTGTTGATCATCGGCGGCCACTTTCCGGTGCTGGCCATCCCCGGCCAGGACCAGGGCAATCACCGGATTCTGGTGGAATTCACGATCATGGCGGTGATCGCCCTGGGCATGGCGGGCTATCGCAATCGGGAGCGGGAGCTGGATCCCCAGAGTCACGCCTGGATCCTGTGGGCCATGGCCCTGACCATCGTCTCCGAGGGGATGTTCACCCTGGATGCCACCCATGGCAGTGTCCCCGACCTGGTGGGGCACCTGGTGAAATTTCTCGCCTTCTGGGTGCTGTTCCAGGGCATGGTGCGGGCCATGCTGATCCGGCCTTTCCAGGCCATGCAGTTGACCTACGGGGTGTTCGACCGTCTGCCGGAGGCGGTGTTGATCGCCCGGACCGATGGCACCCTGTTGCAGATCAATCGTCGGGCCGGGGAGCTGTTGGGGGTGGCGCCGGACAGCATCTGCGGTCGCACGTGCGAGGAGGTGGCCCGGACCAGCGGCCATGCCCTGCCGCCCCTGGAGATCTGTGGCGGCGATGGCGCCGAAGGCAGCGGTGCCCGGGAGATGAAACTGGGGGAACGCTGGTATGAAATCTCCCATGCCCCCCTGGGGGATTGGGGGCTGGAGGGGCCGGCCCGGGTCATTCATCTGATCCGGGACATCACCAGCCGCAAGCAGATGGAATTGCAGGAGCTGAAACATCTGCGGCACCAGAACGCCCTGGGGCGGATCATCGAAATCGGCCTGGAACCCCGTCCCCTGGAGGGGATTCTGGAGGAATGCCTCACGTCCCTGTTCCAGCTGCCCTGGATCACCATCGAATCCCGGGGGGCGGTGTTTCTGTGGGATCCCCAGCAGTCGCTGTTGGAGATGACGGCCCAGGTGGGGTTGGAGGGGCCGTTGCTGGAGCGCTGTCGCCAGGTGGCCCCGGGCGAATGCCTGTGCGGCGAGGCGGCCCGCATCCGCCGCCCGGTGTTCGAGAACCGGGTGGAGCAGGCCCATACCACCCGCTATCCCGGCATGCATCCCCATGGTCACTACTGCATTCCCATCCAGGCCCACGGCACCCTGTTCGGGGTCCTCAATCTTTATGTGACCCATGGTCACTGCCATGACCCCGACGAGGAGGCCTTCCTGGTCATGGCGGCCAACGAGATCGCCAGCATCGTGCAGCGCAGTCGCAGCGAGACGCTGTTGCGCAAGTTCGCCCAGGTGGATCCCCTGACCGATCTGCTCAACCGGCGGGGCTTCGAGAAGGCCCTGGTGCGGTTCATCACCCATCTGGCCAATGACACCAGCATGGGGGCGGTGCTGTTCGTGGACCTGGACCGCTTCAAGTTCGTCAACGACACCTTTGGCCACAAGGCGGGGGACGATCTGATCAAGGCGGTATCCCGGCGCCTGCAGGCCATGCTGCGCACCGGCGACGCCCTGGCCCGGCCCGGGGGGGACGAGTTCATCATCGCCGCCCAGGTCAAGGATGGCGCCACCGCCGGCAACCTGGCCCAGCGGGTCATCCATGCCATCACCAGCCCCATCGCCCTGGGCGGGGGGGATGCCCATGTGGGGGCCAGCGTCGGCATCGCGCTCTATCCGGGCGACGCCACCACCGCGGAAGGGCTGTTGCAATGCGCCGACACCGCGATGTTCCACGCCAAGGAAACCGGCCGCAACCGCTACGCCTTCTTCGACGGCCAGGTGCAGGAGACCGCCATGGAGCGCCAGCGGCTGACCCACCTGCTCAAGGGCGCCCTGAAACGCGGTGAACTGACCCTGCATTACCAACCCCAGGTGGAAATCACCACCGGGGTGATGGTGGGGGCCGAGGCGCTGCTGCGCTGGACCCATCCCGAGATGGGCGCCATCAGTCCGGCCCGGTTCATTCCCATCGCCGAGGAGAGCGGCGCCATCCTGCCCATCGGCGAATGGGTGCTGGAAACCGCCTGCCGCCAGGCCATGGAATGGCTGCGGGAGGGCCTGCCCCCCCTGCGCATGGGGGTCAACCTCTCCCCCCGGCAGTTGCGGGAACCGGGACTGGTGGAGACGGTGCAGCGCATTCTGGCCAGCACCGGCATGAACCCCGCCCACCTGGAGCTGGAGATCACCGAATCGGCCACCGAAGGGCGGGAGGAGAAGATCATCATCGACACCCTCAACCGGCTGGCGGCCCTGGGGGTCTCCCTGTCCATCGACGACTATGGCACCGGGGCCAGTTCGTTGAAGCGGCTGCACCAGTTCCCGGTGTCCACCCTCAAGATCGACCGGTCGTTCATCATGGGGCTGCCGGCCGACCAGGACGCCACCACCATCGTCGCCGCCACCGTGGCCCTGGGCCGGGGACTGCGCATGCGGGTGATCGCCGAAGGGGTGGAAACCGAACGCCACCGCAACACCCTGATGCAGCTCCATTGCCACGAGATGCAGGGCTATCTCTACGAGCCGCCCTTGCCCCGCAACGAGTTCGTGCGGGTGCTGCTGGAGAACGTGGCGGTGCAGCAGCTCGGCGAGCGGGTGGACCGGGAGACGGAACTGCGCAAGCTGCAGGCGGGCCGGCGGGACAGCGCTGCCCCGGCCCAGGTCGATGGCTGAAGGGCCGGCGGTTGCCAACGTTGGTTCGGCCGGTCAGCGGGTTCCGGTGGAGCCGTGGCTGGCCTCGCCGCGACGGGTCTTGGAGAGTTCCAGGACGTTGACGAAGGCCGGCCTCTCGTAGCGAATCACCACCAACTGGGCGATGCGGTCACCGGCCTGGATCTTCACCGGACCATGGCCCAGATTGATCAGATTGACCAACACCTCGCCGCGGAAATCCGCATCGATCAGACCCGGGGCGTTGAGGACCGTCACGCCATGCTCGGCGGCAAACCCCGAGCGCGGGATGACCATGCCGCAATGCCCCTCGGGTATCTCCAGATGAATCCCGGTATGAAACAGGTGCCGTTCCATGACCCCCAGCACCCGGGTTTCGATGGAGCGCAGGTCCGACCCCGCGTCATCCGGATATTGGCGTTCCGGCAGCACGGCGTTGCGATGGGTGATCTTGGTTGGAATCTTCATGTGCTTCTTCCCTCCTGAACAGGCCGCGGGACCCTGGTTGCGACGGCCCAGCCAGCGTCAGCTTAACGTGTCCGCGGTCCGTGCGCCAGACCCGACCGATGGTGGGAGCAGGGCCGGAGTCCCACATTTTTTTCTTACAAAGAGGCTCGACGACGGGTCGGGAGGGAAGAGTGTTCAATAATCTCGATTGATTTCAATCGATTGCATGGCAGCATCCCGGGAGGGCTACATATTTTTTATCATACAGAAATAATTTTTATAATCAAAACAGTCTTTTCTGTTCATGAATTATTTATTTCATTTAATTCTCTGAATTATCAACAAAAATAAACCATTGCCCCGCCAAGCCAAAAAAAGTTTCTTGAATTTTTGCGTCTCGGCCATGACAATGGAGCGCATCGCAATACCAATTGGGGTGCAAGGGGGTTGGCGTCAATGACTATTGCCAAACGAACCACACCGGACCCGGCATCGTTTCGCGCCAGTCCCTGCACCAACGACTCGCAAGAAACCAAAAGGAGTTCCGGAATGCACAACAACTTGATCAGAATCCCTCGCGCCCAGCCCGGTATCGGCGGCCTGGCGTCGTCGCGCCACACGCAGTTGTCCGACTTGGTGGAAGAGTCCCTTGGCCTGTTGAGCCTGCTCATGGAATCCATGGCCTGGGGCGATGCCGATGAGGAGCTGGTCCTCAGCCCCACGGGAGAACTGGGCCTCTACCTGATCCTGGAGGCCGTCCAGCAGCGTCTGGAAGGGATGCGCCGGGTGCTGTAGCCAAGCCCGGCAGCGGCGGGAATCCCCGCCCCATGGCGGAACAGGGAGGTTCCGCGCCCCATCCTTCTGGGGCGCACGGCCCAGAAGGCGACTCCAGGACCGTCAGCGGATGCCCTGTCGATTCAAGAAGCGCCCGTACTGGGCATCGGTGCCCATGATATGTTCCACCAGCCAGGATTTGAGAAATCCCAGCAATTCCAGGGCCGCGGCCCGGTCGCCACCCCGCTCCAGCCGGGCCAGGAACTCCTGCACCCGGGACACCAGCTTGACATGCATTTCCTTGTGCCGTGCGGTGTCGGGATAGCCATGGCCCTCGAACAGGGCCTCTTCGTCCTTGAAATGGTTGACCGTGTAGCTGACCAGCTCCGGCAGCACCGTCTTCAGTCCGCGCTCGATCTCCCCGGCCCGCACCGCGGAGTAGACCTCGTTGACCAGCTCCACCAGGCGGCGGTGTTGGGTGTCCATCTCCCGGATATTGACGCTCAACTTGTCCGACCAGGCCATCAGGACCGCCTGGCCCGTGCCGGCCTGCAACTGGAAGAACGAGATGACCCCCTGGAGCTTGTTGGCCTGCACCCCCAGCCGGTCGGCCGATTTGGCCATGGCGTCGGCGGCGGTCACGTTGCCCTGGATCACCCGGTCCAGGGCCTGGATGGACTGGTTGACCTGGTCGGCGCCCTGGCTCTGTTCCTGGGAGCCGTCGGCGATCTGCTGCACCAGGCCGGCGGTTTCCTGGATGCCCGGCACCAGCTTTTCCAGCATTTTTCCGGCCCGGGTGGCGGTTTGCACCGAGGTTTGGGAGATTTGGGTGATCTCTCCGGCCGCCACCTGGCTGCGTTCCGCCAGCTTGCGCACCTCGGCGGCCACCACCGCGAAGCCCTTGCCATGCTCACCGGCCCGGGCGGCCTCGATGGCGGCGTTGAGGGCCAGCAGGTTGGTCTGGCGGGAAATTTCCTCGATGATGGAGATCTTTTCGGCGATCTGTTCCATGGCCGCCACCGCGTCGGCCACCGCCTTGCCGCCATGGCCGGCCTCCCGGGCGTTGTTCTGGGCCATGGTACCGGTCTGGCGGGCGTTGTCGGTGTTCTGATGGATGCTGGCCGACATCTGTTCCACGGCGGCCGAGGTCTCTTCCACCGAGGCGGCCTGTTCGGTGGCGCCCTGGCCGATCCGCTGGGCGGCGGCGCTCACCGTGGCGCTTTCTTCCACCACGGCATCACCCACGGTGATCAGGGATTGCACCGTCTCCCGCAGGTTGGCCACCATGCGGGCCAGGGCGCCATAGAGTCCCGTCTCCCGCCGTGCGGGATCGAAGGCCAGGCCCAGCTCGCCCTGGGCGACCCGCTGGATGATGTCTTCCAGCTCTTCCGGTTCGCTCCCCAGGCGGCGGTTCAGGGTCAACGCCGCCCACACCGCTCCGACCAGGGCGGCCAGCTCCAACACTAACAGGGTCGCCACCAGCCCTCCCCCGGCCAGCTCCGCGGGCCAGCGGCTCCAGACCGTCACCCCGCAGCCGAATCCCGCCAGCAGCAACCCGACCACTGCCCAGATCAACGTCCCTGCGCGCACCCCCCGGTGCCGTCCCTGGAATGCCATGATGCCCCCCGTCACTCCACGGGCCAACCCGATTCCCCATTCCCCCATGGAACGGAACCAGCCGACCCTTGCCCCCCGAACCGATCCCGCGCCGGCGGTTCTTCAGCCGGCCGGTTCCAGCGTGGTGGATTCGTCCACCTCACCCACGTCGTCGTTTTCCCCCGTCCATTCCTCCTCGGCATCCACATCGTGAAAATGCAGGCCGATGCCACCGGGCGTGATCCGCGCCACGGTGCAGGGAAACGCCATGTTCACCTCCTGCCCGTGGGACAGGACCGTGACCGCCGCCACGCCGGTTTCCCCCACCGTCAGGCCTTCGGGCGGGGCTTCGGTGTGCAGAAAGGCCCCGGTGAGGCTGACATCGGTGGTATGCCCCGAATGCAGCCGGCCGCTGTCGGTGCGCAGCAGCAGATCGGTGACGAACTGGATGCGATCATTGAGCCGGGCCGGATGGCCGGCACCGGGAGTCGGTCGGGTCTCGCTGCTCATGGGCGGTCGATTTCTGCGGCTTGTGATGGTTCGGTCCATAATGAGGATCGTTCTCAGTCTTACCGTGAAAGTCGCGGAGCGGCTTTCATCGGTGGAGGGTGGAGGGAAGCCTCCACCATCCTATCAAAGTTACAGGATAGGCGCGTTCCGTCGTCCAGAAAAGCGGAATAATTCGGTCAGAAACCGGCCGACCATTCTACGACAGTCTCTTCAGCACGCTCCCAACGGCCCCACGATCAGGCCGATTTTCAGGAACGGGTCCGCCCCCGCCAGGCGCTCCCGCCAGTAGGGATGCAGGTCACCGGCGAAGAATTCCTCGAACCGGTAATAGGGTACCAGCGCGGCCCGGAAGCCGCTGGCCCGGAACAGCTCCAACATCTCCGGGGGACGGATCAGGTTCAACTGACGGCCCCGGGCGCGCCAATAGGCCTCGGGAGGGCCGTGGTAGATCTCGTGGAATGGCCCCCCCCCCCCCCCCCCCCCCCCCCGCCCC
>PEAP01000125.1 GCA_002753665.1 Magnetococcales bacterium DC0425bin3 | reverse complement strand
GGGAAAGCGAATAATCCAGGGCCGACCTGGTGGCCCGGGCAAGTCGCAGCGCGACTTGCCCGGGCACCGCATGCCAGGACTCACGCCATCGGATCGAGTTCGATGCAAAAACAGGCCCCCTGCCCGGTATTGTAGGCGCAGATCTGCCCTGGCCGATCAGGGGCCCGCGGACCTTGTCAGAGCAACGGCGGGTGTTCGGCGCGGCGGCGCGTGGCGGGACAAACCGAGCGGGCCGCTCAGTTCTCTGTGTCGTTCAGCTTGAAGTGCAAGGGGATTTCCAGCACGCTGGCCACCGGCTGCCCCTGCCGCCGGGCCGGATGGAAGCGCCAGCGTTGCAGGGTTTCCAGCGCGGCCCGATCCAGGATCTCATGACCCGACCCCTGCCGGATCTCCACCCGCACCGGCTGTCCGAGAACATCCACCGCGACCCGGGCCAACACCACGCCCTGATAGCCCCGACGGCGGGCGAGGACCGGATAGCTCGGCTTCGGGTTCTCCCGATAGGTTGCCGGCCCATCGGGCAAGACCGTCTGTGACTCCACCCCCGGCCCCGCTGTCGAACCGGCCGGCGGCCCGGGCCGGGCCGCCGGTGAATCTGCCCTCTCCCCACTGACCGGAGACGCCGGAAGCGTCGGGATCGTCGCATCCGCCACGGCCGGCACGGCTGGCAAGACCGGTGCGGATTTTCGGGATACGGCCTTCCGCGCCGGCGGGGTCGGTTGCACCAGCGGGAGGAGCGCTGGATGAGGCTCCACTGGCGGCGGGGGGACCGGACGGGGCTCCGCCGCCGGCGGGGATGGGTCCGGGATCAGTCTGAGCCGGACGGTCATGACCGGCTCCGGGCGCGCCACGGCCTGCCCCCCCAGCAGAAGAAGCGCCCCGAGCAGGACGGAATGCAGGGTCACCGCCACCGCCAGGGCCCCCGCCCCGGGCCAGGACATCATGGGACTGGACGGCCCATGGCTCAGAACTCCAGACCGGCCTTCAGCCAAAGGCTGCGCCCCGGCTCGTTGACCTGAATCTGGGTGGTGTCGAAGCTGCTGGCCTGGTTCAGATGTTCGGCATAGGTGGTGTCCAGCAGATTGTTGACGCCGAAACGCAGGGCAACGCCGTTGTCGAACCGGTAGCCCCCGTACAGATCGACGGTCTGGAAGCCGGGAGTCTGGCCGCTGTCCAGGCCGCTGCCGGTGGTGGAATTGTCATCCACCAGGTTCTGTTTGGCGGCCAGGCGCAGCTTGAGTCCGCCGGTCCAGCCGTCGCCGGTGCGGCCGGCACCGGACCAGCCGTTGGCGGCATAGTCCGTGGTCAGGGCCATGGTCAGGGGCGGGGTCTGGGCGATGGGGCGGTCGTCGGTGGTGTTGGTGGCATGGACATGGGCCAGGTTGACGCCGCTGCGCCATTGCTGGGTCCACTGCCGGTCCAGGGACAGCTCGCCGCCCAGGAGGGTGGCCTCCACGTTACGGTAGATGGTGGCATTGCCGGCGCCGTGGGCGCTGTGGTCCCGGTCCCGCAGGATGAAGTCGTTGACCCGGTTATAGAACAGGCTGGAATCCAACTGCCAGGGGCCGCCTTTGAGTTGGAGACCGATTTCCGCCTGGTGATGCTGTTCCGGCTCCAGGAACGGGTTGCCGACCCAGCGGCTGTCCTGGCTGGTGTTGTTGTTGGAGGCCATGTAACGCTCGGTGGCATCCGCGGTGCGCACGCTGCGGCTGAGGGTGGCATAGGCCGTGGCGTCCCCTCCCAGGAAATCCTGCTCGAAGCGCAACAGCCCGCCCAGGTTGTCCTCGGTGCGGGCGTCGGCGCTGCCCCCGTAGTAGAGGGTGTAGAGGCCGGCGGCGCTGAGTTTGGCCACCGCGCCCATGGTGTCGTTGGGCGTGGCGGCGGTCTGGTCGGCCGTGGCGCGGACATGGTCGTAGCGCAGGCCCAGGGTCAGGCGCCGGGTGTCGGCAAGGGACCATTCCGACTCGCCGAACAGCCCCAGGGTGCGCAGGGTGACATCGGGCCACAGATAGGACTGCACCGTGTTCACGTTGCCGGAGGTGCCCCGGTAGCGCACGGCCTCGCGCTGGTTTTCCTGATAATCGACGCCCAGGTGGGACAACACGCTGTCCTGATCCAGTTCCACTTCCAGGCGACCACCGAAGGTGTCGGAGGTGGATGGAGCCCGCATGTACATGGTGGCGCTGCTGGGGGTGCGCAGGCTGTAGTTGTCCATGACGTGATCGACGGCCGAGTGGGACAACTGCCCCTCCACGGCCCGCAGGATCCCACCGCTGAACCGGTGGTTGAACTTGAGCCGCAGGGCGCCGTGATCGGTACTGGGCGCGTCCATGGCGGCGCCGGCATAGAGGACATCCCGCGCCGCGGTGGCCTCGTAGCCCAGCTCCAGGCCGGAGTCCACCGTCGGGGTCCAGCCGAGGATCAGGTTGCCGGTGGTTTCCTTGTACCCCGACCGCACCCCGTCCCCGCTGCCATCGGCGTAGTCGTTGCCGGCGCTGTAGTTGCCGATCATGCGCACGAAGCCCTCTGGCCGGCCCACGGCGGCGTCCAGAAACCCCTCCCGGACATCGGCATTGCCCCGGTAGGCCGCGCCGAGCTGCCCCCGGTACCATTTGGCCTCGGTGAAGCGGGGTGTCTGGCGCTTGAACAGGATGGTGCCGCCCCCGCCGCCCCCGCCATGCCGGACCGTCTGGGATCCCTTGATGACCTCGACCTCCTCGTAGGTTTCCGAGGTGGCGTAGGAGCTGGGCGGGTCCATGCGGTTGGGACAGCCGCCGTGGACCTGGGCGCCGTCCAACAGGATGTTGAGGCGGTTCTGACTCTGCCCCCGCACCACCGGATCCAGGCCATGCCCGCCCATGCGGCTCGTGGCGAGGCCGGGAATGGTCTTGAGCAGATCCCCGCCGTCGCTCACCGGCCCCTGGGCCCGGTCGTCCAGCACCAGGGTGGCCCGGGCCGGCTCCCGGATCCGGGTATCCTCCACCAGGATCACCCCCATCCGCTCCGCCTGGTCCTCGCCCGCCCAGGCCGCCGCGCTCCACAGGGAAAACAGGGCCGAGATCATCAAAGTCTTCTTCACCGGTCGCCTCCGAACCATTTCGAGAAACCCCTGTCGGGGTGATCCGGGAGAAATAGCAAGGCAAACGCCAACGGATAAATCCATTAAAAACAATCAAATGATCATTGCATAACCGTGGCATTCCATGGCAAAAGACCCACTCCTGTGGCAAATGACACAGTGGGCAACCGGAAAAATCGCCCGGGTCGCCACGGCGGAAATTGCCTTGGCGGGGACTGTCTGAAACAATGGCCCGGTCATGTCTTCAACGTCCCACATGGTGGAGCTGTTCCTGGTCGGCCTGTTGGGCACCACCCATTGCCTGGTCATGTGCGGCGCCGTGGTGGGTGCCCTGACCCTCAGCCTGCCGGTGGCGGTCCGGCAGCGCAGCGGCGCCCTGCTGCGTTACCTGGCGGCCTACAACGGCGGCCGACTGGTCAGCTACATCCTGGCGGGATACCTGGCCGGCGCCAGCGGCGAGATGCTGATTCGGCTGCTGGGCATCGACCAGCAACGCTCCCCGGTGCTGCTGGTGGTCAGCGGGATCCTGCTGATCGGGATGGGGCTGCATGTCGGCGGCTGGCTGCGGGGCATCGCCCGTCTGGAACGCTTGGGCTATGGCCTGTGGCGGATCCTCGAACCGCTGGCCCAGTCCCTGTTGCCGGTGGCAACCCTGGGGCGGGCCCTGGTTTTCGGGCTGATCTGGGGCTGGTTTCCCTGCGGCCTGACCTATACAGTGTTGCTGTGGAGCGCCACCAGCGGCGATGGCCCCGCCGGGGCGCTGGCCATGGCCGCCTTCGGCCTGGGCACCCTGCCCGGCCTGTTCGCGGCCGGCCTGTTCGCGGGCCGCCTGCTGCCGGCCTTCCGCTCCCACCGGCTGCGCCAGGGCCTGGGGGTGGCCATCATCCTGATGGCGCTGGCCATGGGTTGGTGGGGAATGCAACGCAACGCCACGCCGGTTCGGCATGGGGATCACCCGGAGGTGGGCCTGTCTCGGGTCCAATGACCATCATGGAACAGCAACTGCTGGGGGAATCCCCCGAATTTCATCTGCTGCTGCGCACCGCCGCCCTGCTGGCGCCCACCGACGCCACGGTGCTGATTTCCGGTGAAAGCGGCACCGGCAAGGAACTCATCGCCCAATACCTGCACCGCCACAGCGGCCGGGCCCGGGGACCATGGGTGTCCATCAACTGCGCCGCCCTGCCGGAAAGCCTGGCCGAGTCCGAACTGTTCGGCCATGGCCGGGGGGCCTTCACCGGGGCGCTGGAGCGCCGGCTGGGCCGGGCCCAGGCCGCCGCGGGCGGCACCCTGTTCCTGGACGAAATCTCCGAGCTGCCCCTGGCCATCCAGCCCAAACTGTTGCGGCTGCTGGAAAGCGGGGAATGCCAGATGATCGGCCAGTCCCAACCCTCCCGGGTGGATGTGCGGATCATCGCCGCCACCAACCGCACTCTGGCGGACATGGTCCAGGGGGGGCGCTTTCGGGCCGATCTGTTCTACCGGCTGAACGTGGTGCCCCTGGAGCTGCCCCCGCTGCGGGCCCGCAGTGGCGATGTACCGATCCTGCTCCAGGCCTTTCTCCAGACCTTCGCCACCCGCAATCACCAGCCACCTTCCCGGCTCGCCCCGGCCACCCTGGCCCTGCTCCAGGCCCATTCCTGGCCCGGAAACATCCGGGAACTGCGCAACTTGTGTGAACGTCTGAGCATCCTGCACGGTGGACGGACCATCGACCCCGGCGATCTGCCGGATGAGATCAGGACCGCCCACCAACCCCGAATGCCTGCCAACCATCCGGCCTTCGTCCTGCCGGAAACCGGCATCAACCTTGAGAGGCTGGAGCAGAGTCTGCTCGCCCAGGCCCTGCGGCGCACCGCCGGCAACAAGAGCCGTGCGGCCCGTCTGCTGGGCCTGTCCCGGGATACGTTTCTTTACCGGCTGAAAAAATTCGCCGTATCGGTCTGACCCGTGCGCTTGCCCTTGGGGAGGGAAGTACATGGGACGACGTTGTTGGAATGACTATCACAAGAAGAACAATAACGATCAAACTCAAGACTCTTTCTATCGCATGACTGTTGCCCGGACCACCTGACGCTCTCTGGGGAGAGATCGACATGGAGGAAGAACGCCCGGCCTGGAAACCGCTGGCGCTCACCGTCGTTGCCGCCGGGACCATCCTGGCGGTAGATACTCTGCTGCCCCTGGGGGTGGCCGACGGGGTATCCTATGTGCTGGTGGTGCTGGCCGCCTGGTGGTATCCCCCCGGGAAACGCTATCCCCTGTGGCTGGCGGGGCTGTCCTCGATGTTGGTTCTGGTCGGCTATTTCCTGTCGCCGGCGGGGGAGGTGGCCGATTGGATCGTCCTGACCAACCGGTTCTATTCATTGTTGGCCATCTGGACCACGGCGATCATGCTGGAAACAGCCCTATCGTCCCGGGCGGCTCTGGACCTGCGCCTGCAGCAGTCGGAAGCCCATCGCCGCACCGAGCAGGCGCTGACGGTCAGCGAGCGGCGCTTCCGGGCGTTGTTCGACACCATGACCAGCGGGGTCGCCGTTTACGATGCCTGGAACGACGGCGAGGATTTCATCATCAAGGAATTGAACCGGTCGGGCCAGCGCACCAGCAACCCCACCGGCATGGAACTCATCGGCCGGAAGGCCACGGAGGTCTTTCCGGGCATCCGGGAGTTCGGCCTGTTCGCGGTCTTCCAGGAGGTGTATCGCACCGGAAAGCCGGCCCACCATCCCATCACCTACTATCGGGACGACCGGCATCAGGGGTGGATGGAAAACCAGGTCTACAAGCTCGACACCGGGGAAATCGTCGCCATCTACGACGATCTGACCGGGAAGGTCAAGGCCGAGACCCATCTGCGCATGGCCCAGGCCTCGCTGGAGAACACCAGCGACATGGTGTTCTGGGTGGACCCGGACCGGCATTTCTTCAACGTCAACCAGTCGGCCTGCACCACCCTGGGCTATACCCGGGAGGAACTGCTGGCCATGACGGTCACGGACCTCAACCCGACGCACACCGAGCAATCCTGGCGTGACCACTGGGTCGAGTTGCGGTCCAAACGCACCCTGGTGTTCGAGGCCCAGCTGAGCCGGAAGAACGCGCCGCCCCTGCCGGTGGAGATCAGCTCCAACTACATGCAGTTCGAAAATCTGGAATACACCCTGGCGGTGGTCCGCGACCGCAGCGCGCAACAGCAGGCCGCCAGGCTGTTGCAGGATTCGGAACAGATGCTCCGGGATCTGTACGAAAACGCCCCGGTGGCTTTCATCTCCGTGCGGGCCGACGATGGCCTGCTGCTGCGCGGCAACAAGGCGTTCGAGGAGTTGTTCGGCTATGCCGGGGCAGAGTTGGCGACCCTCCGGGTGTTCGACCTCTACGCCGACACCCCGCGGGGACGGCCGGTGGGAGAGAAGATCTTTCGGCAACTGCGGAACAACCACACCGTGTTGAACCGGGAAGTGCAGATGGTGCGCAAGGACGGCCGACTGCTGTGGGCCAACGTCTCCGTCTCACCCAAGACCGACGCCTCGGGCCGGGTGGTGGAAAGCCGCTCGACCATCGTGGACCTGACCCAGCAGAAGGAGGCCGAGGTCACCCTGCGCCGCTACGACTCCATCGTCGCCGCCTCCCGGGACCACATGTCCTACCTGGATCGCCAGTATGTCTATCGGGCGGTCAACAACGCCTATCTGGGGAGCCATGGCAAGCGGCCCGTGGAAATCATCGGCCATTCGGTGGCGGAACTCCTGGGCCGGGAGGTGTTCGAGGCCATCCGCGGCCATCTCGACCTCTGTCTGGCCGGAGAGTCGGTGAACTACCAGGCCTGGTTCGACTTCCCGAAGAGCGGCCGGCGCTGGATGGATGTGTCCTATTTTCCCCACCGCGGGGCGGATGGCGAGGTGGCGGGCATCGTGGTGGTGTCCCGCGACAATACCGACCGCAAGCAGATGGAAGACGCCCTGCGCCAGAGCGAGCTGGAGGCCCGGCGCGCCAATCAGGCCAAGAGCGAATTCCTGGCCAACATGAGCCACGAAATCCGCACCCCCATGAACACCATCATCGGCATGGGGCATCTGGTCCAACAATCCGGCCTGAATCGGGAGCAGCGGGACTATCTGCGCCGCATCGATACCGCCGCCCATTCCCTGCTGCGCATCATCGACGACATCCTGAATTTCTCCAAGATCGACGCCGGCAAGCTGGAGCTGGAACACAGTCCGTTCGATCTCTTCACCCTGCTGGATCAGCTGGCCGACATCACCCTGGCCCGGGCCGGGGAGAAGAAGACCATCGAGGTGCTGTTCTCCCACCCCATCGACATCCCCCGGGTGCTGATCGGCGATGCCACCCGTCTGGGCCAGATTCTCAACAACCTGTGCAGCAACGCCATCAAGTTCACCGAACGGGGTGAAATCGTCATCGCCCTCGCCTGGGAGGCCGAGGGACCGGAGGAGATCCTGCTCACCTGCTCGGTCACGGATACCGGCATTGGCCTGCGGCCGGAGCAGATCGACCTGCTGTTCCAACCCTTCCAGCAGGCCGACAGCTCCACCACCCGCCGATTCGGCGGCACCGGGCTGGGGCTGGCGATCTGCCGCAATCTGGTGGAGATGATGGGGGGCCGGATCACGGTGACCAGCGCACCGGACCGGGGCAGCCGGTTCACCTTCACCGTGCGCCTGGGGCGATCGCCCCGGGAGGAGACCAGCCGCTTTCCGGTCGCCGAAGACTTGCGGGACAAACGGGTGCTGGTTGTGGATGACAACGAATCCTCGCGGATCATCCTGCAGACCCTGCTGACCTCGTTCACCATCGACAGCGCCGCCGTGCCCTCGGGCCACGCCGCCCTCGCCGAGTTGGAGCGGATCGCCGCCACCGGCCTTGCCCCCTACGATCTGATCCTGCTGGACTGGCAGATGCCGGAGATGGATGGCCTGGAGACCGCCCGGCGCATCCGGCGCACGTTTCGGCCGCCCCACGGGCCCACCATCATCATGGTGTCGGCCTTCGACCGGGTGGCGGTGATGCAGCGCGCCGGAGAGGCCGGGGTGGCGGGGTATCTGCACAAGCCGGTCAGCGCCTCCGCCCTGTATGAAATCCTGGCCGCCTTCATCGGCCAACACTCCACCGCCGACCACACCGCCCTTCCGGCCGATCCCGGGAGCGTCGCAATGCACCGGCTGCGCGGCGCCCGGATTCTGGTGGCCGACGACCACCCGGACAACCAGGATCTGGTCCGGGAACTGTTGGAGCGCCGGGGGGTCTGGGTCACCCTGGTCGGCAACGGCCAAGAGGCCGTGGCAGCG
>PEAP01000124.1 GCA_002753665.1 Magnetococcales bacterium DC0425bin3 | reverse complement strand
CTGTTCGGCGATGCCCGCTTCCTCGCGGGCGCCGAAGCGCCGCTCCAAGGCGTCGTAAACCCCCATCTCCTCCTCGCCGCGGCCCAGCGCTCCCAACCTCACGCCCTTGTTGACGAGGGCCGAAGCCACCTGTTCGGCGGCCACGGCATCTTCCGTCCCGTATCCCTTCCGATGCTGGTCGTAAAGAGCAACCATTTCGTCATAGATCGGCAAATCGACCGTGGTGTCTGGTGTTAGCCTTGCCAACTCGGCCCGCACCAGCATGGCGGCAAAAACCGCGGTTGCGGGCTCCGGCTCATGGATCATGGGGCGATAGTCGTTTTCCAACTCCTGGAATTCGGCGATGGCGGAGAGAATCTGGTCGCTTCGTTTCGAAGCCGCCTGCTCCAAGGCCAGCGCCAAACGCTCCCGTGCGCCGCGTTGGGGGATGCCCTCGGGCAGCGTCAGTTCGGCATTGCCCAGAACCCGCAGGGGAAGTCGCTGGTTGGGGGGCAGGATCCAGACCCGGCCCGAACGGGTGGCGTCCGGCCGGTCGGCCAGGAAGCCGATGTTGGCCAGGTAGGTCAGGGCTTCGTCGTATATCTCCCCGATCTGCGAGGAAGGCCGTTTCAGACACAGCGTTTCCCCGAACCATTTCTCCAACTCCGAGGTGGTGAAATGGCCGGCCCGCACCACCAGGGCGTAACAGAGTTCCAGAAAGCGACCAAAGGCAAAATGATGGCGGGGTTCCAGCTTCCGAAGCTGTTGCGCCTCGAAGGCCACCATCTCCTGGGCCAGATCCCCGGCCTCCCGGGCCGCGGGGCCCCTGGACATGAGGTCGGCGTACTTGGAGAAACCCACGCCCCCATCGCAGGCCAGAAACAGGGCGCGTTTGTAGAGGGCGGTGGATCCGCCCACCCGATGAAAGATTGTTTCTGCGCCCGTCAGGGAGGACGCGGGCGGTGGATCCTGTGACTCTGGCCAACGCCGTCGCAACACCTCCTGGGCCAGTTCCCGCGCCTCGGACAGTTCCAGCGGTTGGAGGGGGTGGTTCTTCCAGCCTCCCGGGCCGGGCCGCCGGGCGCTCACCACCAATTGCAGGGTCAGGGCCGCCCGCCGGGCTCCCTCCAACAGGGTTTCCACCAGCTGCTTGCCGGCGTCGTGGCGCATCAGGCGTTCGGTCAGACCCGGGCCTGTTTCGTCCCCGCTGCCGTCGGTCAGATAGCTCAGGTCGTCCAGCACCCATACATGCCGTCCCGGCAGGGGTTCCAGGGCCTTGAACAGGTCGTTCAGGGTGGTGGGGGCCGGGTCCCGTCGGTAACATTTCGCCAAGGTCTTCAGAAAGGCCTGCTCCAGATCCGACAGCCTGGAAAAATCCCAGCAGTTCATCTGAATCAAATGGATCGGCGCGCCTTCCGCGTCGCAGGCCATGAACTCGATCCAGGCGGTGAACTGCCGCACCAGGGCCGACTTGCCGATGCCCGCGTCGCCATGGATCCAAATGCCCCGCCGCCGCTCCTGGTCGGTTCGCGGGTCCGGCAGGGATACCAGGGTTTGCAGCAGCCTGACGCGACCGGCGAAGGGATCGTGGGCCACATAGCTGGCTCTCCCAAGCCGCGTGGTGACCATGTCGGTACAGGCCCGCCCGAACAGATGCGGCGAGCCGTGCAACAGGCGGGGTTCGCCGGAGAGCCAGGGCTGGGTGGGCAGATTCCCCGAGTTCCGCAACTGGTCCAAAAACTCGGAACTCATGTGGTGGCGGCATTGCTCCATGGTCTGGGGCAGGGACTGGGCCGGTCCCAGGCGGCCCAGCAGGGCGATCCAGGATTCCACAAAGCCCTGGGGAGCATGACGCCGAATCGGATCGACGAAGGCGATCCAGGGACAAGACAGACCCCCGGCGAAGGTGGCCCCGTGACAGGCAAAGACCAGGAAGAGTTCGAGTCCTTGCAGATCCTCCCGCAGATCCTCCACGCCCACGAGGTCGTCGTCGGCAAACACCAGCCGCCCGGTTTCGTCCCCGTGGCCGTAGAAAATCAGCAGATCCATGCCGAGCCTGGCTGCAATCTTCAGATTGACCCGTGTGGCCTGATCCACCCGCAGTTCCACCCGTAGACCGGAGTTCATCCAGGCCCGGGCCGTGGCCGTGGCCATCTCCACCGCCTCGGGCAGGGGATCGCGCAGGGAATGGCCGATGAGCAGCGTGACGCGCTTCGGCGTCTCTTCAGTCTCAGTCGGCGCGGCGTCCGGAACGGACGACGCTTCGCCGGTGAAGAGACGTTCTTCCACCTGGACATACCCAGGCCATCTCTTGCCATGTTTGTCGGTGAACTCGACGCGGGTCCAGGGCAAGTCGTTGGGCACCCGCAAGCCTTCGTCGCTGCGGGCCGGATGACTGCGCCAATCGTCCAGAAACAGCGGCGCCGCCACCAGCGCCAGGGGGGGAGAACGCTCCAACAGGGCCTTCACCTGGGCCTGATCGATGAGCCGGGCCGCCTCGATGAAGGCCGCGCTCAGCAATTGATCCTGCACCGACTCCACATCCCCCAGGGTGAGGGCCACCCGCAGCCGCAGGGGAAAATCCGCATGGCTGGGGTTGTCGTCAACCAGGGCCTGTTGCAGGTCCAGGGCAAAACGCAACGCCACGGGAGAGGGAAAGGCCCCCAGGGTGATAAAATAACCGTCCCCCGTCCCATGGCGGGGCATGACCTGCCAGGGTTCGGCATAGCCGACGAAGGGTTTGGCGCAGCGGGTGATCAGCTCTTGCAGTCGTCGAATGACCGCCCGCTGGGCCGCGATGTTGGGCAGCAGGTCGAACCCGGCGATGTCCAGCAGGACGATGGGAGCATGGCGTGCGGTCTGGGACATGAGCCGTTTTCTATAAAAGGAGCGCAACCGATCGAATCTAAGTTATCATGTCGGCCTGTAAGGTGTCCAAGGAAATTTCACAGCGGACCGCGGGTCAGGTTTTCACGGTTGAGTCGGCAAGGCGGCTTGGTTATCCTGAGAACAATCCCATGGGTGCGACGCAAGGCCGCCGCGCATTTCCGTAACAGGATGTTTCTCGTCATGACGGACTCGACCTCTCCCTCCGATCCGCTCTACCACCGACTATTTTCCCATCCCGGGATGGTGGTGGACCTGCTGCGGGCGTTTCTCGAACCGGCCCTGCTGGCGGAGCTTGATCTGGAGCGGCTGCGGCGTCACAACACCAAGTTCACGGCCGGGCGGGGGCAACGCCGCCGCGGTGATGTGGTGTGGGAGATCCCCACGCGGCGGGGGATGCCCCTGTTCGTGTTGCTGATGCTGGAATTCCAGTCCGAAGTGGAGGAGTGGATGGCGCTGCGCATCGCTGTCTACGCGGGCCTGCTGTACCAGCAGTTGGTGGACGAACGCCGCCTCAAGGCGAGCCAGGGACTGCCTCCCATTTTGCCCATCGTGCTGTTCAACGGCTCACCGCGCTGGAGCGCCGCCACCCGCCTGCGCGATTTGATCCGGCTGCCGGGGGATTCGGCCTTGTGGCCTTTTCAATTGGATGTGCGCTACCATGTCATCGACGAGGGCGCGTATTCGCGGGAGCTTCTGGAGGGCAGTCCGTACCTGACGGCCATCCTGTTCCGCATGGAGCATCCCCAGGATTCCCAGGCCATGATCCAGACGGCCCGGGATGTGTCCGCATGGTTCGACCGGCATCCGGACGGGCCGCCGGTCAAGCGGATGTTTTTGGAACTGCTGCTGGCCGGCTTGACCCGGCTCCAGGTTCAGCCCCTGCCGGCCCTTCCGGAGACGCTTCAGGAGGTGGTGACCATGTTGACAGCGCGCATTGAACAATGGGCCATGGAATTTCGGCAGGAAGGGCGGCAGGAAGGGCGGCAGGAAGGGCGGCAGGAAGGGCGCCGTGAGGAGCGGGCGCAGGTTGTCCTGCGGATTTTGCAGCGTCGCTTTTCCGACTTGCCGGCCTGGGTCGAGCCGCAAGTCCTGTCTGCCGATCTCGATGCGTTGGACGGCTGGATGGATCGGGCGCTGGATGCCGGCACGCTGGAGGACGTGTTCGGCGCTGGAACGCAGGGGACATCGAACTGAGCCCAACATGTCGGACGGTTGCGGGATGACAAGGTCATTTCCGACCGGCCCATCACGCCGTCACGGTGGACGTCAGGACTGGTGGAACGTTCCGAGCCAGAGCCCGTGAGTGGTGGTCACCGCACTCCGGCCTGGTTTAAGAGGACATCCGGCACGACAGGAGAGGGTCCCGCCTGCCCCAGGGACTCCAGGGAGAAGAACGCCACCGCATTGAAGAGATCTTCGGATTGCTCGCCCAGGTGCAGAACGCTTTCGGCCAGGGATCGGGTTTCGGAGGCGTGATCCTGGGTGACCCGGTTCAGGCGCTGAACGGCGTCGTCGATGCGGGCAGCACCCTGGCGTTGCTGGTCCGATGAAGCAACGATCTGTCCCACCAACTCGGAGGTCTCCTGAATGGCCGGGACCAGTTTTTCGAGCAGGGCATTCGCATCCCGGGAAACGGCCACGGAGCGGGCCGAGAGGGTGGTGATCTCGCCGGCGGCCGTCTGGCTGCGCTCGGCCAGTTTGCGCACCTCTGCCGCCACCACGGCAAAGCCTTTGCCGTACTCCCCGGCCCGGGCCGCCTCGATGGCGGCGTTCAAAGCCAGCAGGTTGGTCTGGCGGGCGATCTCCTCCACGATGGTGATCTTCTCGGCGATCTGGCCCATGGCCGTCACCGCCTCGTTGACTGCCTGGCCGCCCTTGACGGCCCGTTCGGCCGCCTGACGGGCGATGTCGCGGGTGCGCAGGGCGTAGTCGGAGTTCGTGGCGATGGCCGCGGCGATCTCTTCCATGGCGGTCGTGGTTTCCTGAATGGCCGTCGTTTGCTCCGCCACCGCTGTGCCCATGTTCTGCACGCTGGTTTCCAGGGATTGGCTTTCCTCGTTGATCCGTTCGGAACTGCTCCGGATATTGGTGACCACCTCCCGCAGTATCCTGATGAGGGCAAAGGCGTTCTTCAGCAACTCCGTGATTTCGTCCCGCCCCAGGGGAACGCAGGTGACGGTCAGATTGCCCTTGGCCACCTCGGTGAGCGCCGACCCGCAACTGGTCAGGGGTCTGGTGATGGTCCGGGTGATGATCCAGGCCAACAATAGGCCCACCAGGGTACTCACCACCAGCACGAACCCGATGGTCAGTCGCACATGCCCAACGGCCGCCATGGTGGCCTCGCCCATCCCGGTGGCCGCGGCCATCTGTGCCTCCCGCAGGGCCAGGCTGCGGGTCTTCAACGCATCCGAATCCCGGTCGAATTCCTCCATGATCACGTTGCCGGCATCGAGTCCCTCGTTCATATAGGCCTGGGCCATGCGGGTTCCGGTTCGATAGAGAGCATCGAAGGCGGTCTCCAGGGCGTCCAGCTGGGCCAGAGCGTCGCTGTTCTGATGCTGGCGGAAATGGTCCCGGAAGGTCGCCAGCCCGTTGCGCACGACCTGCGCCGCGGCCTCGGCATCCTTAAAGCCATCCGGGTTGTGGGTGGCCGACACATCCGTCAACCATTGCTGTACCTCGATGGTGGCCGCCACCATGTCATCGGCCACCGCCATCAGGGGAAAGGCCTGCTCCTGGATCTCGTGGGTCCGCTGGGTCACCAGACCGGTGGCGTTCAACACCACCCCGTTGCCGATCCAGCCGATGGCCATCAACAGGACAAACCCCAGCAGCAGACGATGGCTGATGCGCAGATTGTTCATCTCTTCATTACCCTTATTGGGATCGATCACCGGCTGGAGGTTCTCTTTTTCCAGGGTGAAGAAACTCACCTGTTCCATCAGTTCCAGGCCTGGGAGGTCATCTCTTCCGCCATCTGGTCGGGTGAGCAATTTCCTCGATGATGCCGATAAGACAGTCAAGATTGTCAAGCAATAAACGTGTAAAAATACAAGCAACTGACTTTAACTGAATGTATAATACTTCATTTTATAACATAAAATAAATGTATAATATTTTTCCGGTCAACCGCGAGGGATGCTTGCCCGACCAGTGGGGAGGAGGTTAATATCCCGGCCCCATGGACAAGATACTTGTACGCGGCGGTCGGCCCCTGACGGGCACCATTCCCATCAGCGGGGCCAAGAATGCCACCCTGCCGGCCCTGGCCGCATCCTTGTTGACTGATCAGCCTCTGCGGCTGTCCAACATTCCCCACCTGCGGGATGTCACCACCATGCTGGAACTGCTGGGCCAGCATGGGGCGGCCATCACCATCGATGAAAAGCTGGGCGTGGAGATCGACTGCTCCCGCATTCACAACACCAAGGCCCCCTACGACCTGGTGCGGACCATGCGTGCCTCCATCCTGGTGATGGGACCACTGCTGGCCCGCCACGGGCGGGCAGAGATTTCCCTGCCGGGCGGCTGCGCCATCGGCACCCGGCCGGTGAATCTCCACCTGCGGGGCCTGGAGGCCATGGGGGCGGAAATCACCCTGGAGCAGGGCTATATCAAGGGCCAGGCCAAACGCCTGCGGGGCGCCCGCCTGGTGTTCGACCTGGTCACCGTCACCGGCACCGAGAACCTGATGATGGCCGCCTGCCTCGCCGACGGCCGCACCGTGCTGGAAAATGCCGCCTGCGAGCCGGAAGTGTTGGATCTGGCCAACTGTCTCAACAAGATGGGCGCCCGCATCAAGGGGGCTGGCACCGGCACCATCACCATCGACGGGGTGGAAGAACTCCGCGGCGCCGAACATGCCATCCTGCCGGACCGCATCGAAACCGGCACCTTCATGATCGCCGCTGCCCTCACCGGGGGCGATGTCACGCTCACCCATACCGATCCGTCCATCCTCAAGGCGCCCATCGCCAAGCTGCGCCAGGCCGGGGTGGTCGTGGAAGAGAAGAAAGGCACGATTCGGGTGCGCAAGAACGGTCCCTTGCGGGCGGTGGATCTGCAGACCGCTCCCTATCCCGGGTTTCCCACCGATCTCCAGGCCCAGATGCTGGTGCTGGTCAGCCAATCCGAGGGCACTGGCACCATCACCGAAACCATCTTCGAAAACCGCTTCATGCATGTCTCCGAGCTGCAACGCCTGGGGGCGGACATCACGTTGCAGGGCAATGTGGCCGTGGTCAAGGGTGGCGGCGAGCTGCGGGGCGCGCCGGTGATGGCCACCGACCTGCGGGCCAGCGCCTCCCTGGTGCTGGCCGGCCTCGCCGCTCGGGGGGAAACCCTCATTTCCCGGGTCTACCACATCGACCGGGGTTACGAGCGGATCGAGGAAAAACTGATGGCCCTGGGCGCGGACATCCACCGCCTGAGCAACTGACTGGCTGGGAGAAATCTTCTGGAAGCCGGTTTCCGGCTTCCACGGTCAACCTTCCCGGGCGGCCAGGCTCGCTCGGCACGTGCGATCTTCCATGATGAATCCGATCCTCATTCCACGGCTGGACACCCGATCCGGGGATTTCGAAGAGCGGTTTCGCCGACTGCGTCATTGGGAGGCGGAGGACATGGCCGGGGTGAACCAGGCCGTGGCGGAGATCATCGCCGCCGTGCGCCGGGATGGCGACGCGGCGGTGGCCGCCTGCACCGCTCGCTTCGACCGCCTCGATCTGGCCCCCGATGCCCTGGAGTTCAGCCCGGCGCAACGCCGGGAGATCGCCGCCCGGGTGACGCCCGGCGAGCGCAAGGCCCTCGAAAACGCCGCCTTGCGGATTCGCGCCTACCACCAGTGGCAGATGCCTGCCCTCGGTCCCCGGCTCTATTACGATCACACCGGCACCCTGCTGGGCCAGCGGGTCAATGCCCTGGCCCGGGTGGGACTCTATGTGCCCGGGGGGCGGGCGTCCTATCCCAGTTCGGTACTGATGAACGCCATTCCGGCCCGGGTGGCGGGGGTGGGGGAACTGGTCATGGTGGTGCCCACCCCCGAGGGGGTGGTCAATCCCCTGCTGTTGGCCGCGGCCGAAATCGCCGGGGTGGACCGGGTGTTCCGCATCGGCGGCGCCCAGGCGGTGGCGGCCCTGGCCTATGGCACGGCCACGGTGCCGGCGGTGGACAAGATCGTCGGCCCAGGCAACATCTATGTGACCGCCGCCAAGAAGCAGGTGTTCGGTCGGGTGGGCATCGACATGGTGGCGGGGCCGTCGGAGATCCTGGTGATCGCCGATGGCGACAACGATCCGGCCTGGATCGCCGCCGACCTGCTGTCCCAGGCGGAACACGATCCCCTGGCCCAGGCCCTGCTCATCACCGATGCACCCGCCTTCGCCGATGCCGTGGCAGCGGCCATCCAGCGTTATCTGCAGACCCTGGAGCGGCGGGAGATTTGCCGCCAGTCCCTGGAGCGTCGGGGGGCATTGATCCTGGTCCGCCACCTGGAGGAGGCGGCCCAACTGGCGAACCAGGTGGCCCCGGAGCATCTGGAACTGGCGGTGGCCAATCCGGAACTGCTGCTGCCCCGCATCCACAATGCCGGCGCCATCTTCCTGGGACGCCACACCCCGGAAGCCCTCGGCGATTATGTGGCCGGTCCCAGCCATGTGCTGCCCACTGGCGGCACGGCGCGCTTTTCCAGTCCACTGGGGGTGGAGGATTTCCTGAAACGCACCAGCATCATCGGCGTCAGCGCCCATGGGGTGCGGGTGATGGGTCCCTTCGCCGCGGCCCTGGCCCGTGGCGAAGGCCTGACCGCCCACCAGTTGAGCGTGGAGCTGCGGCTGGAGGAGGAATAACGGCGGCGGCCCGCGCGTATTTTGGCGCCAACCCCGCCATCCCCCCGCCATCCCCCCGCCATCCCCC
>PEAP01000123.1 GCA_002753665.1 Magnetococcales bacterium DC0425bin3 | reverse complement strand
CACATGAACTGGATCAGGGCATGGATGAACCGGAACCCCCGCAGCTCCTCCCGGCCCATGGTGGTGGTGGCCAGCACGATCTCCTGGCCATCGATCACCCGCACGCCATCGTATTCGCCGAAGGCGCCATCCTGAATGCGCCAACCCACCGTGCGAAAATACCGCTGCCGGGTCTCGGCACTGCTCATGGCCGTGCCGGGCAGCAGGTAGAGGTTGAAGTTCACCACTTCCACCCCTCGATCCATCAACAGCCGATTGGCGGCCAGGTGGGAGGCGCGGGTCTCTTCCGGCAGGCCCAGGATCAGCTCGGAAAAGACCGTGATGCGCTTCCGGCCCTGGCCGAGTACGGCCACCACCTCCTCCACCTTCTCCAGGGGCAGGTTGGTGCGCTGAATGGCCTGCAACACCTTGGGATCATTGGACTGGAGGGTGGCGGTGATGTCCGACAGCCCCCCCAACGCCCGGGCCACCCGCACCACCCGTTCCGGGTTGCCCTTGTTCCACTGGATGGAACAATGTCCGGGAAATCCATGCGCCTCATGGGCCTGGTGCAGCCGGGCGGCGATTTGCTCATCCCGGGGCAGGATGGAAAAGTTGGCGTCGGCCAGGAACAGGTTCATGGATTTCCGGCAGCGCCGGGCCACATAGTCGATTTCCTCGAACACCCGCTGGTCGCTGAACCGGGTCAGCTTGCCGGTCCCGATGCCCCAGGCGCAAAAGGTGCAGCGGTAGGGGCAGGAGCGGTTAGTCTCCAGGATGGGCGTCATGGCCTCGGCGAAAAACGGATCCAGCAGGCCGGTCAGGTAGGGCGAGGGAATGGCGTCAAGGTCCGGCAGGGGTTCCAGGGGCGGGGCCACATGCACCGCCCCGCCGCGGCCATCGGCATTGACCAGACAGCCCGGCACCGGCTCCTGCCGCAGACGCTCCGGATCGCACCCCAGCGCCAGAAACCGCTCCAGCAGCCTGGCGAAGCCCACCTCCCCCTGGTTGACCACATAGGCATCGCAGGCGGCATGGCGGGCGAAGAAGGCCCGGGCATGGTCCGCATCGGCGTTGAGACTGGTAAAATTGGGTCCGCCGCCCACAGTGAGGGCTTGGGGATGATAGCGCTTGACCAGGCCGTGAACATGCCGGTCCAGGTTGGCGTTCCAGACGTAATGGGACAGGCCCACCACCGCCGGCCGCTCGGTCTTCAGGGCCTCGATCAGCCGTTCGGGACGCTTGAACAGGCGGACTTCCACCGCATCGGGAAAACATTTCCGGGCATAGGCGCCCACATAGCCCACGTTGAGGGGAAAGGTCCACTGCCCCATGCCGGCGCCGGTGTGGACCAGATCACCCAGAAAAATCAATATCTTGTTCTGTGTCATGGCCGCCGGTCTCCCTGGGGATGGCGCGCTCGGAATCGGTCGCGCGGGAGACATTTCGCAAGAATCGTGCCCAATCATCCGGGCCGTCCACGTCCCATTGCACCGGCAGCTCCCCCCAGCTCCACCCCAAGGACCGCAACCGCTCCCGGGTGACCGCCGCCACCTCCGGTCCCCCCCAGGGCATGTCCCGGAACAGCGCCTTCGCCAGCCGGGTCAGACCCAACAGCACATACCCCCCATCCGCGGCCGGCGCCAACACCGCCGGATGACGCTCCAGCATCGCCAGCGCCTCGTCCAACAGAGACGCCGTGAGGGAAACACAGTCCCCCCCCACCAGGAACACCGCCCGGGATTCGACCAACCCCTCTTCCGCCACCCGGGCCAGCCGCCGCCCCAGATCTCCATGGGACTGCACCCGCAATTCTTCGGGCCGGGCCAGGGTCCGAAACAGGGGATGGCGGAGGTCGGGGGTACACCAGAGACGGAACAGCCGCCCCGGACCGGCGGCACACCAGGCCCGGGTCACCCCGGCCACATGGGTCAGCAGCCGGGCATGGGCCCGGGCCGCCCCCCGGGGGCCGAGGGCGGGGATCAAACGGGTCTTGGCCTGCCCCGGCCGGGGGGCGCGGCCGAGCAGATGGAGGGAAACGATGGGGATATCCGTCACGGAAACGGACCGGGGTCAGGCACCGGCCTTTTTCAGGAACTCCTCGACGCGCTTCATGAAATCCGGCAGCTTGCGCAGGGCAACCTGTTCGGTCCAGGCCTTGCGGTACTCCTGTCCCCACCACCCTCCCCAGGTGGTGCCGGGAGGAACCTCCGCCCGGGGCGGCACGCCGGTGGACGCCGCCACCTTGACGCCATCCCCAAGGACGCAGTGATCGCCGATCCCGGCCTGCCCGGCCACCTGCACCCCGCTGCCCAACCGGGCGCTGCCGGCAATGCCCACCTGGGACACGATCACCGAATGGGGGCCGATCTGGACGTTGTGGGCGATCTGCACCAGATTGTCGATCTTGGTGCCGGCACCGACCACCGTCGCGCCGAAACGGGCGCGATCGATGGTGGTGCAGGCCCCGATTTCCACATCATCCTCGATGCGCACGATGCCGAAGTGGGGAATCCGCTCCAAACCCCGGGGACCCGGCTCGTAGCCGAAGCCCTCGCCCCCGACCACCACGTTGCTGTGGATGATGCAGCGGGCGCCGATCAGGCAGCGGGCATGGATCACCGCCCCGGCATGGATCACCGTGCCCGGACCGATGACCACCTCGGGACCCACCACCGCCAGGGGGCCCACCGTCACCCCCTCGGCCAGACGGGCACTGGGGTCGATCACCGCGCTGGGATGGATGCCGGTCACCGTCAGCTCCGCCATCCCCAACAGCCGCCCGACCTGGCCCAGGGTCACCGCCGGAGTCGCGCTCACCAGGGCCGGACCGGTCACCGCCGCGGTCAGCTCCGGGGGCACCACCACCGCCGCGGCCCGGACGGCCCGGGGCAGCAGGCTCTTCTTGCCGGCAAAGGTGAGATCCCCAGGTCCGGCCATTTCCAGGGGAGCCACCCCGGTAATCGTCACATCGTCCCCAGAACGTTCGAGATCCAGCGCCCGGGCCACTTCGGACAGTTTCATCATGGAACGATCCATCTCACACCGCCCTGCCATGTTGTTTGGAATGAATGCTCACATGGGCCAACAGGCCCATGGAAAGCATCATGGTGGTCAGGGAACTGCCGCCGTAGCTTACCAGGGGCAACGGCAATCCCACCACCGGCAGCAATCCGATGACCATACCGATATTGATCACCACCTGAAACAAGAACATGGTGACCACACCCACCGCCAGCAACAGACCGAACCGGTCCCGGGCCATGGAGGCGATCATCAGACCCCGCACCACGATCAGCCCATAGAGGGCGATGAGGATCATGGCGCCGATGAATCCCCACTCCTCGGCCAGGACCGAAAAGATGAAGTCGGTGTGCCGCTCGGGCAGGAAGTCGAGATAGCTCTGGCTGCCCTCCATGAAGCCCTTGCCGGTCAAGCCCCCGGATCCCACTGCGATTTTGGACTGGATGATGTGATAGCCCGCCCCCAGGGGGTCCTCCTCGGGATTGAACAGGGTGATCACCCGCTTCCGCTGGTATTCGTGGAGCCAGTTCCAGGCCAGGGGAATGGATCCGGCGGCGCCCAGCAGGGCAATCACCAGCGCCCGCCAGGAGAGTCCGGCGACGAAGATCACCCCACTGCCGGTGACGGCCACCAGCACTCCGGTCCCCAGATCCGGCTGATCGATGATCAAGGCCAGGGGAACCAACAGGAGACCCGTGGATACCCACATGTCCACAGGCTGCAGCTGGGCCGAGACACCCCGGTCATGGAAATACCGGGCCAGGGCCATCACGCAGCCCACCTTCATCAATTCGGAAGGCTGCAGATGGAATACCCCCAGGTCGATCCAACGCCGCGCCCCCATGCCCACATGACCGGTGATCGCCACCACGATCAGCAACAGCAGGATCACGGCGTATACCAGATAGGCATAACGGCGATAGACCTTTTCGTTGGCCAGGGCCAATACCATCATGGTGACCAGCACCACCGCAAACCGCAGCGACTGGCGCACCATCATGTCCACGTTGCTCTCGCCAACGGCGGAATAGAGTACCATCAGCCCGATGGCGGCGATCGATCCCAGGAGGACCAGCAGGCTCCAGGGAAACCGTTCCAGCCGATCCCGCAGTCCCAGGGCCAGGGCATCGTCGGAGGTGAGGGCGCTTTCGGCGCCGCCCTTAACCATTGGCGCCTCCCCAGGGGCCGCCCTGTTGGGTCCGCCGCTGGAAATATCCTTCCATGATGCGCTTGGCCACCGGCGCGGCGGTACTGCCGCCGTGACCGCCATGCTCCACCACCACCGCTATGGCCAACTCCGGATTGTCCACCGGGGCGTAGGACACGAACAGGGCATGGTCCCGGTGCCGGGGATCGTTGGGGGCCAGCAGACGGCCCGCCTCGTCGCGCCGGTGCCGCACCACCTGGGCGGTACCGGTCTTGCCGGCGGCCCGCACGCCGATCGGCGCCGAGGCGGTGGCGGTGCCCCCGGGACGGTTGAGTACCGCATCCAGTCCCGCCCGCACCACCGCCAGATGCTCGGGTTTCAGGCGCAGGTTGCGCCGCACCACCGGGTCGAACTTGCCCGCCGGCCGCACCAGACTGGGTTGATACAGGATGCCGCCATTGGCCACCGCGCTGATCATGTTGGCCAATTGCAGGGGCGTGGTCAGTACGTAACCCTGGCCGATGGCGGCAATCAGCGTCTCGCCCGGATACCAGGCCGTGCGGAACCGGCCACGTTTCCATTCCCGGCCCGGCATCAGGCCCTGACGCTCCTCGTTGAGCGGAATGCCCGTCAATTCGCCCATGCCGAACTTGCGGGCGAACGACTCCAGCAGATCGATCCCCAGGCGTTCCGCCACCCGATAGAAATAGACATCGCAGGACTGGGTCAGGGCCTGGATCATGTTCATGGATCCATGGCCATGCTTCTTCCAGCAGTGGAGGCGCAGTTTCTCCAGCTCGATGTGCCCGCTGCAAAAGAACTGGTCTGTGGGCGAAACCCGGCCATGGGTCAGGGCGGCCAGGGCCACCACGATCTTGAAGGTGGAACCCGGCGGATACTGGCCCTGAATGGCCTTGTTGGACAGGGGACGACCCGGATTGGTGATCAGGCCTTTCCACTGGTCCCGGGTGATGCCCTGAATGAACTGGTTGGGATCGTAGGAGGGGCTGCTGACCATGGCCAACACCTCCCCGCTGCGGGGATCCAGAACCACCACCGACCCGTTGCGGTCGCCCAGGGCCTGCTCCGCATCCCGCTGCAAGGCCACATCGATGGTGGAGTAGAGGTCCTGCCCCGAGGCGGGATCGGCACGGCTCAACTCCCGGACCTGCCGGCCCAGGGCGTTGACCTCCATCTCCTGCACCCCTTCCCGACCCCGCAGGGCGCTTTCGAACCGCTGCTCCATGCCGGTCTTGCCCACCAGATCCCCGGAGCGCAGACCCAGACTGTGGAAGGAGCGACGATCCCGGTCGTTGACCTCCCCCAGGTAGCCGAGGATATGGCAGGCCAGGTTGGCGAAGGGATAATGGCGGATGGACTGGGTCTGGATGATGGTCCCGGGAAAATCGTGAATACGGGCCTCCACCCGGCTCACCTCTTCCCAGGTCAGGTGGGATTTGATCTTCAACGGCAGAAAGGACCGGTTGCGGCGCGCCTGACGCAGGACCTGCTCGATATCCTGGTCGGTCATTTCCAGAATGTTCCGCAACCGCAGCAGCACCGCATCCAGCGGACCGGCCAGCTCCGGGATTACCGCCAGGCGGTAATCGGGCTGATTTTCCACCAGGATCTCGCCATAGCGGTCGAAAATCCGTCCCCGGGGAGCCGGAATCGGCACCATGCTGATGCGGTTGTTTTCGGCCAGATCCCGATAGGCGCCCCCCCGCAACACCTGGAGGTGAAACAGCCGGATGCCCAACATCGAGAACAGCATCCCCGCCATACCGCCCATGAAGACCAGGCGGCGACGGGCATCCACCCGAAACAGCTCATGGTCGTCTTCCAGCATTCAGGCGTTCTCCACCCAAAGGCGGTGTATCCAGATGAGTCCCGCCACCACCGGTCCCGCCCAGAGAGCAGTGGCGACGCCCCGGCCCCAGAACAGGGCCCAACGGGCGTCCGGCCCTTGCAGCAACGACATGATCGCCCACTGGAAGCCCTGCTCCAACAGTACCGCCACACCCATGACCAGCACCAGAAAAAGGAAATGGGCCACCCGCAACCGGTTGGCGAATCGGGTGATGAGGAGAATGACCAGGATCTGGGTGAAGGCGGTCAACCCCAGGGGAAGACGGGTCATCACATCCACCATCAGGCCGGTGATGAAAGCCCAGCCCATGCCGCAACGGTCCGGGCGATAGAGACGCCAATAAAACAGACAGATCAATACCAGGTCGGGACGCAACACCCCCCACCCCTGCCAACCCAGGGCCAGTTCCTGAACCGCAACGGCCAGAATCAGGGTCATTCCCGGCAGCCAGGGAATAAGGAACGCCGGCATCATCGCCCCGGTGCCACCCCGCCGGTCAGGCCCATGGACTCCCTGGCAGCCGGCGGCATTGGTCCCTCCCCCGTGGGCCCCCCATCGACCGTCGCGCCGGCCCCGGGGGACAGGGGATGGAGCAGCAACTGCACCTCCTCCACCCGATCGAAATCCACCGCCGGAGCCAGGGCAACCTTCTGGAACAGCCCGACACCCTGGGGGTTGAGCGCCACCACCCGTCCCACCACCAACCCCCGGGGGAATATCCCCCCGGTCCCGGACGTGACCACCAGATCGCCCATGCCCACAGGAGCCTTCTTGGATACGAACTCCAGGTTGAGCAGATTCTGGTTGCCGCCGGTGGCAATGCCGTCGATGGCCATGGGATCCGGGGGGCGCTCGTCCAGATTCATCACCAGGGAGCGGTCGTTGGTCCCGGTCACCACCCCCGGCGCACGGGTTCTCTGGACCCGCACCGGCACCCGGGAGTTGAGATCCATCAGGGTCAACACCACCGCATGGGAGCGACCCACCGTGACCACCCGTCCCACCAGGCCGTCCGGGGCCACCGCCACCGCATCCATGCGCACGCCGTCCGTCTCGCCGGCATTCAACACCATGGAACGGGCAAACGCCGAACTGGCGCTGCCCACCACCTGGGCGGTGAGGGCCAGATAGCCCCGGGCCATGGGCATGCCCAACAACGCCCGCAGACGGCTGTTTTCAGCCAGGGCTTCTTCGAGGCGTCCACGCCGAAAGCGGGTGCGGGCCAGCTCCTGCCGCAGACGGACATTCTCGTCATGCACCGCCACCCATTCCTCGACCCCGGCAGCACCCCAGCGGTAGACCTCCCGGGGCCAGAGGAGAACCTGCTGAATGGGTCCGGTCACGTCCAACAGAAAAACCTGCACGGCCCTGAAACCGATGGCGCCAGTGTGCAGGGAGAGCATGAGAAAGACCGCCGTCAACAGCAGTGTACTGGCGACAATGCCATGGCGGTATTGTTTGAAGAGGGAAAAGAAGGAGTCCATGGCCGAACTCCCGGGCGCAGCCTTACCGGTCCATCAGGATGTCGGACATGGTGTCCAACTCTTCCAGGGCCCGGCCCGAGCCCAGGACCACGCACGACAGGGGATCCTCGGCGATGATTACCGGCAGCCCGGTCTCCTCGGACAGGAGCTTGTCCAGGCCCCGCAACAAAGCCCCGCCCCCGGTGAGGACGATACCCCGATCGACGATATCGGAGGCCAGTTCGGGGGGGGTCCGCTCCAGGGCCATGCGCACTCCCTCCACGATGGCATTGATGGGCTCGGCCAGGGCTTCGAGGATTTCCGGGTCCGAGATGACCTGATGTTTGGGAACGCCGTTGATCAGGTCCCGCCCCTTCACCTCCACATCCATGCGCTCGGACATGGGGTAGGCGGAGCCGATCTTGATCTTGATGGTCTCGGCGGTGCTTTCCCCGATGAGGAGGGAATACTTGCGCCGTACATGGGCCATGATGGCCTCGTCCATCTTGTCGCCCCCCACCCGGATGGAGCGGGAATAGACGATGCCGCCCAGGGAGATGATGGCCACTTCGGTGGTGCCACCGCCCACGTCCACGATCATGGAGCCGCTGGCATCGGTGACCGGCAGGCCGGCGCCGATGGCGGCGGCCATGGGTTCCTCGATGAGATACACCTCCCGGGCGCCGGCGCTGTCGGCGGATTCGCGGATGGCCCGGCGTTCCACCGGCGTGGCCCCATAGGGCACGCAGACGATGATGCGAGGGGAAGAAAAGAGCCGCCGCTTCTCCACCTTTTCGATGAAGTGCCGCAACATGGCCTCGGTGACGGTGAAGTCGGCAATCACCCCATCGCGCATCGGCCGGGTGGCGACGATGTTGCCTGGCGTCCGGCCCAGCATCCGCTTGGCTTCGAGCCCGACCGCCAAAACCTTGCGCACCCCGCGACTGCTCTCGTGAATGGCCACCACGGAGGGTTCCGACAGCACCACTCCCTTGCCTTTCACATAGACCAGAGTATTGGCGGTTCCGAGGTCGATGGCCAAGTCGGTGGAGAAGAGCCCCAACAACTTGCTGAAGCTGAACATTGATAGGTCCCTTGCGGCGTGATCTGTCGTGGAAGGGATGATCCCCATTCCACTTCCGGCCACGAAAGCCGGCAGGCGACTTTCATGGTCATTGCCCGGAGAGGACCCGGAAATCCGGTCTGCTCCCCTTTCTTCCCCTGGGAAAAGGGGGCTACCATTGCATCCGGGGAAGGGTACCATGGGTTCAGCAAAACCCTCAAGGACCCCCCCCCTGCCCACATGGATGCAAGGCAATTTCCTCCTTTTCACTAGAGGCAGCAAGGTGAACAAATTAAAAAAGCGT